>LOEV01000066.1 GCA_001516065.1 Alphaproteobacteria bacterium BRH_c36 | reverse complement strand
AGGCGTCGGCTTGAGCCACGCCCGCTGCGGCGACCGTCAGGCGACCGCGCGCGTCCTCGATGGCCTGGTCGGCAAGAAGCACCTCGACATCGCCGAGAACCAGCTTGCGAAGCTCCGCTGGCGATAGCTTGTGTGAAAAAAGGGGTGCAAAGTCCCGGACCAGATGCGCACGGGTCGCACCGTTCGCGCAGGCGATACGCGCCAATACGAGGCCCGTTCGGAACGGGATCGTGTCGGCTGTGCGATTACCAGCAGATGCGGCGGCCCCGGCGGCATGCATCGGTTCGGCGTCCCCCCCAACGGATTGTCGCCAAGACGCGGCGCCATTGGTCGAGAGGCGGCAGCCGCGCGCAAGGCGAAACATTGGTCCGGACGCGCGAATCACCGGACTTCAGCTTCCATACTGCGTGAATAAGCTGCCGGTTCCAAGCCCTCAGAATAAAACGGGTTTGGACAATCGACGCCGGTCGTCGGGCGGCCGGCGCGAGGAAATAATTGTTCCAGGCACTTCGGCCCGGTTAGTTGGCACGCTCAACGGGAGCAAGGAAAACCTCCAAGCGCTTGTCGTACAATAACGAGAGTGCCTCGCCAATGTGCTCGGCGACGTCGTCCAAATCTCCGCTCTTCTGGAGACGGCTATGGATCACGTCGAGCAATGCAGCCATAACAGGAACCGACATGTTGCATGCCGCGACTTCCAGCTCTCTCAAAGCCTGTTCAGGCACAGCTTCCCTCCCACTAGAAGACCAGTCCCATTTGGTCGAGCATCCGCAGACGCCCAATCCTCTCGCCCACAATGGAATATTAGCACGCACATTACTGGATTGACCTCCTCAGTTAGCCAAGCGTGGCTGTACTGCACCACGTTTCGTTGAATATCCTAGGGGTTGGCATCAGCGATTGTATGGCGGAGATAGGCGACCGAGAGATCCACACTGTGTGGATTCCGGCAAATAACGCCCGTCTTTTGCCGCGCCTCCGCCCAACTGGCGACACGATGATCGAGGGAAATAGACAGAAGCTGGGGAGTACTCACGAATTCGTGATTCGGATGGCCGGGAGGGGCTGATCGCAGATGTGTCAGCACACCGGTATCTTGAAGACGCCAGCCAGATGGGACGCCCATCAACGGGGGGTTAGCGTTAACGCAGCGTTAAGGGTTTGTTGCAATGGTGCTGTCAGTTCTCGCGCGTAGTGTCTTGGGAGTATTGCGTATGTTTCGCGTCGCGCTGGCGGCAGCCCTAGTCGGCTGTCTTGCTGCAGCCTGCAGCACAGGACCGGGTGATATTTCCGCCGGCTTCACCGGCAGCGGCTCGGATTCGCCATCCATCACCAGCATCAATCCGGCCGCCGGAGTGGGACTTTCCCGCAAGCGATCACGCTCTGTCGCGAACTCGGATGACGGGACGCGCGTTGCGGCGCTCAATGACAAGATCCCCGTTGGAACATATGAAGCGGCGCCGAAGGGCGCGCTTGCCGACCGGAGCTACGACGCCACGCGCCTCGATCCGGAAAGAGCGCTCGCGGTCATCAATGAATACCGCTCGCAGAACGGCCTGAGGCCGTTGAAACTCAACGCCAAGTTGTCGGCCGCCGCGAAAGCACACTCTCGCGACTTGTCGAAATGGGACCGCATCTCGCACTACGGATCGGACGGATCCAACCCGTGGGACCGCGTCAAGCGGACAGGCTACAGACCGCGGCTTGCCGCCGAGAACGTTGGCACAGGCCAAGTCGACTTCGCCGAAGTCATGCGCGGCTGGAAGGAGAGCGACGGGCACAACAAGAACCTCCTGCTGGCGGATGCCAGCGAGGCCGGCCTGGCCCTCGTCAACGACCCGCGCACGGAGTTCAAGTCCTTTTGGACGCTGGTGCTCGCAAGCAGCATGTGATTAACGCCGCCCTTTTCGCGCGGCGGGTCCTGCCTGGTGCCCAGTCACGCGCCTCCGCATTCCTTTGCTACACCGGCCGCCGATGCCCGTCGGCCGCAGCCAACCGGCGCGGAAACGCCAAATGACCGCAAAAACGGCAGCCTTTCCGCTTGCCGCCCGCCCGCAAATTTTGCATATTCTCGCCGTGAAATGGCAGGGGCAGTAAATTTTGCAGGATTTTGCCGAAGCTTTCCGGATGGCATTCGCGCTTGTCGCTTCAGGCGATGGCGACCTCTATGAAATCATCGGGCTGTCGCTTCAAGTCAGCCTTACAGCCCTCTTCGCCTCCTGCATCATTGGGTTCGGGTTGGGGACCTTCATTGCGGTCACGCGGTTCCCCGGACGTGCAGTGGCCATCATCACCTTCAACACGATGATGGGTCTGCCTCCGGTGGTGGTTGGACTGCTGGTCTATCTGGCGCTATCGCGCTCGGGACCGCTCGGGGTTCTAGGACTGCTCTACACGCCGGCCGCGATGATCATCGCTCAAACCATTCTCATAACGCCGATCGTCACAGCACTCTCCAGGCAGATCGTAGAGGATCTCTTCAATGAGTACGACGAACTGTTCCGGTCCCTTAGCGTGCCGACGCTCCAGGCGATGGGCGCAGTGCTGTGGGATGCCCGATTCAGCCTGATCACGGTAGCGCTTGCCGGTTTCGGCCGGGCGATCGCCGAAGTCGGCGCGGTGATGATCGTCGGAGGCAACATCGATCACTTGACCCGCGTCATGACAACAGCGATCGCACTCGAGACGTCGAAAGGCGATCTCGCGCTGGCGCTGGCACTCGGCATTGTTCTATTGGCTATCTCCATGACTGTTAACGCACTGGCGCTGTCGCTGCGCTCCACCGCTGCGAGGCAGGCCTATGCATGATGCTGCACAGCCAATGGGCGGGCTAGGCTGGATCACCGCCGACGAAGACGGCCACTGCTTTGCGCCGCTTTTGCCGCTGACCGTACGGGGGCTTTGCTACGAAGCCGGCGGCCGCAATCTGGTGGACGGCCTCGACCTTGACCTTGGGGCGCACGGCATCTCGATGGTGATGGGCCCGAACGGCGCTGGAAAATCGCTTCTTCTGCGAATGCTGCACGGCCTTATCAGCCCGACGGCTGGGCAGATCAGCTGGGGCGCTGCACCCATCAGTCCGCGCGTGCGACAGAGACAGGCGCTGGTGTTCCAGAAACCGGTGCTGCTGCGCCGCTCCGTCGGCGACAACATCGATTTCGTGTTGCGGCTGAGGGGGCGCGCGAGCCCCGGACGGCGTGACGAACTCCTCAGCCGCGTCGGACTCCTGGGGCTTGCCAATCAACCCGCGCGCCGACTTTCGGGCGGCGAACAGCAGCGCCTGTCGCTGGCCCGCGCGCTGGCAACCGAACCCGAAGTGCTGCTGCTCGACGAACCCACCGCAAGTCTCGATCCGGCATCCGTGCACCTGATCGAGGGCATCGTGGCGGAGGCTGGACGGAGCGGAGTCCGCATCGTCTTCGTCACCCACGACATCGGACAGGCGCGCCGCCTTGCCGACGACGTCGTCTTTCTGCACCGGGGCCGCGTCGCGGAGCACTCAGCCAGCCAGGACTTCTTTGAAGCGCCTGCCAGCGAGGTTGCACGCGACTTCCTGGCGGGACGCATCGTCCTGTGACGAAAAACGACCAACCAGGGAGAAATCGTCATGAGTTCAAGACTATTTTGCGCCGCTGTCGTCGCACTTGTCAGCGCCGGAGCGCTGTCCAGCGCATCAGCACAGGCAGAAGATAAATCGATCATCGTGCAGTCGACCACTTCGACAGCGAATTCAGGCCTCTATGACCACCTGCTGCCGATATTTAAGGAAAAAACCGGAGTTACCGTGAATGTGGTCGCCGTCGGGACGGGGCAGGCCATCAAGAATGCGCAGAACTGCGATGGCGACGTGTTGCTCGTCCATTCCAAGGCCTCGGAAGAAAAATTCGTCGCCGATGGCTTTGGCGGGCCGCGGACCGACCTTATGTATAACGACTTCGTCATCGTCGGGCCGCCGGCCGATCCTGCCGGCGTGGCCGGATCGAGCGACGCGGCGGCAGCCTTGAAAAGGATCTCCGACGCGAATGCCCTATTCGCCTCGCGCGGGGACGATTCGGGTACGCACAAGAAAGAGAAGTCGCTGTGGAAGGCGGCCGGCGTCGACACGGCTGCGGTCTCGGGCAAGTGGTATCGCGAAACCGGTTCGGGCATGGGCGCGACGCTGAACGCCGGCATCGGAATGGGAGCTTACGTCCTGACCGACCGGGCCACCTGGATCAGCTTCAAGAACAAGGGCGATTATACAATAGCGGTCGAAGGCGATAAGGCGCTGTTCAACCAGTACGGTGTCATCCTCGTCAACAAGGAAAAATGCCCCAGCATCAAAGCCGACCTCGGCCAGTCCTTCATCGACTGGCTGTTGACAGGTGAGGGGCAGAAGGCGATCGCGTCTTACAACGTCAACGGCCAGCAGCTGTTTTTCCCGAATGCGCCGACAAGCTGAACAAAATATCCACGTCATTTTCATCCCGGCGCTAGGCGCCGGGATTTTCTTTTTGCATCTCACCGGCGCGATCGACGGCCTTTGCCAATCATTGAAGTTATCCCCGTGGCCGCCTCGTGGGGCACCCTCGAATCGGAGTACACGCGACACTCGTGTTCCGGTTCTGACATTTGCTTGCCCGTGCTGCTTAGGTTCGGAGCAAATGTCAGAACCAAGAGGAACACTAGCAACACTATGATTCTAGTGTAGCTCTTGCACCTGACGTTTGGTTTTGAGTCCAGCCGCAAGCGGGTACCAAACGTCACGTGCGCTACACCAGAGGGGGATTTCCGATGGGCGCAGCGCGAAAACTGACCGATTCCGAGGCAAACCAGCCGGCCGCATTCCTTGGCGTTACGGCATCGGTGCGCGGCTACGAGTGGCGCGAACGCCTCAATGGTCACGGCCACGCCATCGCGGCGGCGATCTCCCAGCGGCACGGCCTGCCCGACCTCCTCGGGCGGGTGCTTGCCGGACGCGGCGTCGGCATCGACGACGTCGAGGTGTTCCTCGATCCCTCGCTCAAGGCCCTGATGCCGGACCCCAGTGAGCTGCGCGACATGGACAAAGCGGCTGGGCGGCTGGCTGACGCCATCGCCAAAACCGAAAGTGTCGCGATCTTCGGCGACTACGACGTCGACGGGGCCTGCTCGTCGGCCCTGATGGCGCGCTTTCTGCGCCAGCACGGCCTGGAGCCGCGAATTTATATCCCGGACCGCCTCTCAGAAGGATACGGGCCAAATCCGAAGGCGCTGGAAGAACTGGTGAAGGGCGGCGCCGGCCTGATTGTCACCGTCGACTGCGGGACGACCAGCTTCGAGCCGCTGGCGCACGCCAAAAAACTAGGTGCCGAAGTCATTGTTATCGACCATCACCAGTCCGACGACACGCTGCCCGACGTGCACAGCGTCGTTAATCCGAACCGTCAGGACGACATTTCCGGCCAGGGGCATTTGTGCGCGGCCGGTGTGGTTTTTCTCGTACTCGTTGCGACCGCGCGGGAGCTTCGCAAAAGAGGTTTTTACGCCGGCTCCAGAAGCGAGCCGGCGCTAATCGGGGATCTCGATCTCGTTGCCCTTGCAACCGTTTGTGACGTCGTGCCTCTCGAAGGCCTCAACCGCGCCTATGTGACCAAGGGCTTGCAGGTCATGCGGCAGCGACACAATCCTGGGCTGCGCGCCCTGTACGACGCAGCCGGCCTCGATCAGGCGCCGACGCCCTACCACCTCGGGTATATCCTCGGGCCGCGCATCAACGCCGGCGGGCGTATCGGCGATTCGGGGCTCGGAGCGCGGCTGTTGGGTCTCGCCAATCCGCGCGAAGCGCAAACAATCGCCGAGACGCTCGACCGGCTCAACCGCGAACGCAAGGCGATAGAGACGCAGACGCTGGAACAGGCAATGGCCGAAGCAGACGGCATGCTGGCCCAACAGCCCGACCTGCCGATCCTCGTGCTTGGCGCGGAAGACTGGCACAAGGGGATCGTCGGGCTCGTCTCAAGCCGGCTGACCGACCGGTTCCACCGCCCGTCCTGCGTATTGTCGTGGACGCGCGATGCCGCAAGTGGTGCAATGAGCGGTACAGGCTCACTGCGCTCGGTCAACGGTGTCGACATCGGCCGTGCGGTACGCGCTGCGGTTGCCAAGGGGTTACTTATAAAGGGTGGCGGGCATGCCATGGCGGCCGGCCTGACGGTTGCCGAAAACAAACTTGAGGACCTCAAGGCCTATCTTGCCGCCGAACTTGCCGTTGCGAGCGAGACGGCCCGTTCCGCGGCCACGCTCGAAATCGACGGCGCACTTACTCCGTCGGCGGCCAACGACGATCTCATCACGCTTCTCGACCGCGCCGGTCCCTACGGGCAGGGCAACCCGCAGCCGCGCTTTGTTTTCCCGGCGCACCGGGTTCGGTTCGCCAAAGTCGTCGGGGAGGCCCACATCCGTGCGGTCGTCGAAGCCGGCGACGGCTCGCGCCTCGATGCGATCGCTTTTCGCGCTGCAGGCCAGCCCCTCGGCGATCTGCTGCTGGCTTCAAACGGCGGCATGCCGCTGCACATCTGCGGCACGATCAGGAGGGACACGTGGGGCGGACGCAACCGTATCGAATTAACAATCGAGGACGCCGCCGAACCCCGCAAACAGGCGTGAAACGCGCCTCAAAGCGCCTGCGTCCGGCGGTCACACGAAACACTCGCGCAAAGGCTTGAAAAGCAAACCGAACCTCAATATAAGGCGTGTTCCTGCGGTCCCTTCGTCTATCGGTTAGGACGCCAGATTTTCATTCTGGAAAGAGGGGTTCGATTCCCCTAGGGACTGCCATCCCCGCGTCAGGTCTGGCTGCCCCCGCAGGCGCTCCTCAAACCTCTCAAAATCCGATCCCGTCGACCCCGGTGGCGCTTCGGGCAACAGCGCGTGGTGTGGTTCGCGCGTGCCACTGAAGACCCGATCACTTACATTGTAGGTGCAAATGATGTTGCATAAGCCGCAACATTTGCGATGATGGACACTTGAGGGTAGGCGTGCGTGCGACTTGGCGGTCTTAGCAGCCGCTGGCCATAGTCTGATTTCTGTCACGATTCGTATCAGATTAACCGCCTGTGACGCGGCGGTTCCATGTCGTCGTTCCGTCAAGACGCCATGCCGCATGAATTATTTTAATCGATTTACCCGCACACTGGTGAGATGCCGAAGGCGCCGCCATACCCGCAACCAGTTTCAGTCCTATATACTGAGAAGGAACATTTGAGCTGGGCCCTGCTTCGGGCCACTCTACGAGGAACATGGAGTTCGCTATGACAAAGCCGACAGAAGAACCGATCTTCGACGAGTTCGCGCAGTCATTCGAAATGCATCGCCCGGTCGAGAAGACGCTGAAGGAATACCTCGAGGGCTGCCGAACCGACCCGACTTTCTACGCCAGTGCCGCAGAGCGCATGATGGCCGCAATTGGCGAACCGGAATTCGTCGATACTTCTCGCGACCAGCGTTTGGGCCGCATATTCATGAACCGAA
>LOEV01000065.1 GCA_001516065.1 Alphaproteobacteria bacterium BRH_c36 | reverse complement strand
GGCGATGGACATCACCTACATTCCGATGGCGAAGGGCTTTGTCTATCTCGCCGTCGTGCTCGACTGGTTCTCGCGGCGCGTCCTGTCGTGGCGCGTGTCGATCACGATGGAGGCGCAGTTCTGCGTCGACACGCTGGAGGAAGCGCTGGCTCGGCCCGGCAAGCCGGAGATCTTCAACACCGATCAGGGTTCGCAGTTCACGTGCGAAGCATTCACCGGCGTGCTGGCGGCGAACGACATCAAGATCAGCATGGACGGCAACGGTGCCTGGCGGGACAATGTCTTCGTCGAGCGGCTTTGGCGAAGCGTCAAATACGAGGAGGTCTATCTGCACGCCTACGACAGCGTGTCGGAGGCGCGGGGCGGGATCGGACGCTATCTCGATCTCTATAATCGCCGCCGCCCGCATTCGAGCCTTGACGACAAGACACGGCTTTTCACCGGACCTATTATTTATATAACTCACAGGCTTACCGGGCTCTCTCGGCAGGGAAATTCGCCTTTAAGAGATTTTTTGAACAGCGAATAAGTCCGGATGAGGTCACCTTGCCGGCTCCGTGGTCAGCTGTTGTCGGTGGACACCCTCCCGTAACTGCTGAAACCCCGAACTTACCGCTGGTCGACATCGCTGTGTCGCCGTGGGGGCGTGCGATGATGGGGCGGCGCAAGAGCGAACAGGGGCAACTGTTTTATTGTGACTTTGGGAACAGTCGGTTCCTCGGAGGACAGGCTGCAAGTCGGACCTAGGTGGGCAGGACACAGTCGCCCGGTCATCAAACGAGCGGTTTGGCACACTCCTTGCGTTGAACCGGTCGCCCCGACGCCCAGCCTCTTCCTGATGTGCTATGGCACAGAGGTTTTGGCGACACTGTTCCAGAATCGGCTGTGCGGAATCGGCATTACGCCTTTCGGGGTCTACCCAGGTTCACCTTGGGACAATGCACACAACGAGCGCTTCGATGCCACGCTAAGGCGCGAGGTGCTGAATGCAGAATGGTTCGCAACGACACGACAGGTACAGGCCCTAATGAATCAGTGACTTCGACATTAATCAAATCGGTCCACACCATGCTCTCGGCATTCAGCCGCTGTTGTCCGGAACGCGAGACAAGGACTGGTTAGCGGAAGAGAGCATAGGGGCTAAGACATTGCATTGTGAATGGAGTGCTGCATGACACCCGGACATGACCTATCAAGAGCCAGCAGAATGCTGCGTCAAATCCCGATCATCATCATGTGGTTTAGCCTGGCCACGTTTAATGCCACCGCCCAAACCACCGTTGACGTCGAACTCGTGCAGGAGGAGCTTGCCGAGGCTTACGATGTCGGAGAAGACGACGGCATTCTAGGGCCGCAGACCCGTGCTGCAATCCGAGCGTACGAGCGTGACTGGCAATTGCCCGAGACAGGTGAAATCACCAATGACTTGATTGCTCGCCTTAACCGTGAGCACCCGCATACGCGGTCGCAATGGTTCACGCTCCAGGGGCGTAACTGCGTGGCCTGGAAAAAAGAGCCAGAGGCTCGTGAAACCGCCACCTGGTCGGGCGAGTGTGTGGACGGCAAGGCCACCGGTAGCGGTACACTTGTCTGGCAATTCCAAGTTAACGGAGAGACGAAACAGTCGACCTACGAAGGCAGCTACCAAGCCGGCAAACCGCACGGACTGGGTGTTTTAACCTTGGCCAATGGTGACCGTTACGAAGGTGAGTACCGGGATGGCGAACGCCACGGGCAGGGTGTCTACACCTGGGCCGATGGTGACCGCTACGAAGGCGAGTACCGGAATGACAAACAGCACGGGCGGGGTGTTTTAGCCTGGGCCGATGGTGACCGGTACGAAGGAGAGTTCCGGGATGGCGAAAGCCACGGGCAGGGTGTCTACACCTGGGCCGATGGTGACCGCTACGAAGGCGAGTTCCGGGATGGCAAGATGGTCAATCAGTAACGATTACCTAGGGAACGTCTGAACAGGTCGATTTGAAGGCCTCAGGTGGGGATGCGATGGAGCCAATTCGGCAACTCTTGTGCCGGGCCGCAGCGCTCTGGGCCCATTTATCGAGCCTCTTACGTTGGATTGCGAGAAGATTGAAGATCTTATCGGCACTGGAGATGGTCGTAGGCGCTGTATGGCGGCGAGGATGCGGTGGAACAGATCGCCGCTGAACATGACCTCTGCCAGTTGGATGGTTACGGCACGGGCGTGCCGAACGACACGAGCTCCAATCTTGATCAGACGCGTCTGCAGGCTCGTAAGTGACCAAGTGGCGATCTCCTCAGGCAGATCGGCGACTTGAAGGAAAGCACCAAGGTTGTAAGCCAGGGCATGGCGCTGCAGACGGACCTCAGTCTGGGCCATGGACTTGCACGACAGGCGCGGGTCCACTTCAGTGCGACCTTGCCTTCCTTGATGTACTGCTGGGCCGTGCCACGCTGATTGTAGAAGCCGAAGACCTGCTCGGGCTCCAAGGGCAGGTTGGTGACGAGAAAGCCAACGCGGGGGAACAATTCGCCGGGGTGCCACTCCACCTTGGCCACTACCCGGCGCGGCCTGTCCCAGGAGCCCGCCTGATATTCAAACTCATCATAGAGCCGCCGCACATGGTTTGGCGGCTGGCCGACCGGGCGCTTGAGCAAGTGTGCAATTCTCTGCTGCAGCATGGCGTTCGAGCTGCCCATGCTGATTGAAAAGGAAAAGCGGATGATAACACGAGCAGCCGAAATGGCCGTTCCAGGCTGTGCCTTTCTGCTCGCCATGGGTCGGGCTGCTGAGCTATCCATGTCGAGAGTGATCCACTTCGGCGGTACCACCTCATAAAGTCGGTCGATCCAACGCCTCGGCATGTCAGGAAGAGTGGCGAGGTTGTCCGGCGTCGCGAGCACCTGAGTCTCGAAGCGGCCCATCTGACTCGCCGAGGCAGCATTTTGGTCCACGGCGCGCCCTCCAATGATTTGGCGCATCACGGGATCGAGCGCCAAACGCTTGGCGTCATTGACGTCCTCGTAACCGGCAAGCCGGCCGAATACCGACTGACGCAGGAAGCGCGATTTCAACGAACAGCGCCGGATCGTCGGCCAATGCCTGTAGGCCACGCGAGGTGGCGCTTATGTCACTCGCGTGAGTGGAAACGCGCGGCTTATTGCAAATCGATTCGACCGCCAGCATACGCGATATTAGCTTTGATGAGTGTATCGCGTTCAGGGGCATGTCGATCCCCATCCTCAATGGCCTTCGCAGAGGCTGAACCCGATCCTGCAAATGATGAATTTTCTCCCTGGAGGCGTTTCAATTCGCTTCCAGGGCGAAGCCATATCGACGGCTGAATAATTCGCTTAAAGAGGATCCGTAGCATGAGTTTCAATTGCCGCGTGCCGAATGTGGCCCAATCCCGGTACAAGCATTGTCGTTTTGCGCTCCGGGTGGCTCTGCTTCCTCTATTGAGTTTCGCCAGTTCGGTATCGGCCTTTGCTGGCACAAGCGCCCCAGCGGGGACACCGACGGCCCCAGCTCCCGTCGTGACGAGCACACCGCAGCTTTCGACTGTCGGCGCCGGCGGCTGCGCTTGGCAATATACAAAGGCAATAAACGATCTCGGTTCGCAGGTGCTCATTGCAAACGATGTCGGCCTTGCGGCAAATGCTGTCGGCGCCGGAGCAGCAGTCACCGGGCTGATCGCCTCTGAGGTCGCTGCAGCCGCGGCGGCAGCCTCTTTCGGCGTAATGGCCGGTGGTCTAGCGGCGGCAGCGATCGGTGATCCGGTGCTTCTTGCCGCGCCGGGACTTACGACGGCTGCCGGAGCAGCAACTGCGCTTTCCATCTCATCGGGCGTCGATGCCGTCGCGCTCGCAGCTGCGATCATTGGTGCCGGATCCACTGTGACGGGCGTTGCCTCGCAGATAGCCGGTACGGTATTTGCCCACGAACAGTCCGACTTGAATACATACGTAACTGAAACCCTGCCGCTCTGCGACACGACCTTCACAGGCACAGTTACCGTAACGGGCGGCGGCGTCAACGTAACCGGAGATTCTTTCTTCAAAGGCGATATCGGTATCGACGGAACCGTTGTGACCAACGGCACGATCATTGCCAACCAACTTAATACGGCGCAGGGCATCTCGGCCCACGGTGGAAACATCTGGATCGGCGATCCCAACGGTGTTGATTTTTCGGAAGGGATCACGTTCGGCGGCGGTGCACTGTCTGGAGCAGGCGTAGGCGGCGCGCTGGCAACGACCGGAAACGCCAACGCAATAGCAATTGGCAATGGCGCAAACGCAGTTAACGCCAATGATACGGCGTTGGGAACCGGCGCGACCGCCAGCGGCGGTGGAGCGACGGCCATTGGGGCGGGTTCCACCGCGTCAGGACAGAACAGCGTTGTCGTTGGCTCCATGTCGACTGCAGGCGGCGCCAACGACGCAGTCGTCGGTAGCAATAACAACAGCGGCACCGGCGGCAACAACAGCCTGCTCGGCAACGGCATCAGCATCATCAACGGTGGAATGAATAACGTCGCAATCGGTGCCGGCCATACGATTGACGGCAACAACAACACCGCCATCGGCGACCCCATCGCGATTGACGGCAACGATAATTTCATCGCCGGAAACGGCGACACGGTGTTCGGCAACGACAACATCGTGGTCGGCAACAACAACAATGTCGGCACGCTGGCCGCACCGGTCGACAACAATATCGTCGTAGGCGACAGCAACGTCGGAATCACAACGAACAACAACAACGTCATCGGCGACAGCAACACTGTCGGCGGCGGCGAGGGCAACAACGTCTTTGGCGATTCGACCACCGTCAGTGGAACTGAAACCATTGCCATCGGCCAGCGTGCAAGCACCGGTGCGAACGAGGCTATTTCCATAGGTTCGGATGCGACTGCGTCTGGCGCAGGAGCTGTGTCCATTGGTGCGCAATCGGATGCCATCGCATCCGGCGCCATCGCAATCGGTCAGGCCAGCGACGCGAACCAGATCGACTCCATTGCAATCGGCCGTGATGTCGATACCGATGGACGGCGCGCGGTCGGCATAGGCCTTGGCGCGAACGCCGACGGTGATGACTCGGTAGCAATTGGTAACGCAACCGCCAGCCAGATCCAGACGGTCTCGATCGGCAACGGAGCCTCGTCGTCGGCTTCGACTGCGATCTCAGTCGGCAGGAATGCCACCGCCAGTGGCGCGGCGGCAATTGCGATAGGTGGCGGCATCAACGGCTTCCAGGCCCAAGCAACGCAGAACCAAGCGATCGCTATCGGCAACGGAGCATCGGCAACGGCGGTCGGCGCCTCCGCCTTTGGCGGTACGAGTGGTGGAACCACAACCGCATCTGCAACAGACGCCCTCGCACTACAGGGCGCGGCGGCGAGTGGAGCATCAAGCATCGCAGGAGGTGTTGGCGCCCAGGCCACGCAGCAAAATGGTTTGGCGCTTGGAACGGGCGCGCAAGCCACTGCGGTTAACGCTATCGCGCTCGGTCAAAGTTCCGTCGCCTCCGGTGCTGGCTCGATAAGCATCGGTGATTCGACGGCGGATTCTTTGAATGCCAACGCGCTTGGCACAAACGCAATGGCGTTGGCGACAGGCGCCACCGCGCTTGGCCAAAGCTCCTTTGCTTCCGGGGAAGGTTCGGTCAGCGTCGGTGACTCGATGGCGACAGCCGCCAACGCCAGCGCTCTCGGGAGCAACGCCATGGCGACCGGGGTTAACTCAGCCGCCTTGGGGCAAAACGCCCTGGCCACTGGCGAAAGCTCCGTCGCACTCGGCAGCGCCACAGCGACAGCTCGCAATACGACCGCACTGGGTGCGAATGCCATTGCTTCGGCAAACAAGGCCACGGCCGTCGGCCAGAACGCACTCGCTTCCGGTACGGGATCCATCGCTATCGGAAACGCGATGTCGACGGGACCCAACACGATCGCGATCGGTACCGGGGCTGTCGCAACAGCATCTGTCGCAGTTGGCGCGGGTGCGCAAGCCTCCGGTGGCGGCACAGCCGTCGGCGATCTTGCGCAGGCCAACGTAGGCAATAGCGCCGCCGCCTTCGGCAAGGGGGCGCAAGCCGACGGCAACCGGTCGGTCGCCATCGGCGCCAATTCCACTGCGGCATTCGACAACTCCGCCGCATTCGGTGCGAATGCGACAACGGTGAGAACCGGTCAGCAGGTGTTCGGAACTGAAAACAATACCTATACGATGCCCGGCATTACGTCGGACAAAAGCAGGAGAGCGCAAAGCGGACTTCTCCAATTGCCGACAACGGATGGCACGGGCAATCTCGCTGCTGATGGCGGAGCGGTATTCAAGGGTCTCGCCAGGGTCCAGGCGGGCGTCGCTGTAGCCCTTGCGATCGAAACTCCGGAACTCGGCAGCGGTGAACGGTTCGGTATGCGGATCGGCTGGGGCACGTTTGACAGCTACGATTCGAGTGCCAACGCATTCGGTGCAAGTGCGATTGGCGTGCTCGGCAAGAGCGTCTTTTTCAAGGGTGACCGGCTGGCCTTAGACGCGGGCGTCGGCTGGGGCTACTCCGAGTTCATGGACTATAAGCAGAACGGTGTCGTTGCCGGCCGTGCCGGGATGCAATTGACCTGGTGAGGTGCAGCAGAACCTGTCCGATCGATTCCAACATTGACTTGCATCCTCCGCTGGAGTGAGTTGACCGGCGACGTTGCCCACGCATGAGTGAACGTGGCAACGTCCGCAGGTCGTCACGAAATTCGGAATGGACAGTCCGTCATTGAAGCACGCATTGCATCGACTAATCTTGGCCGCACTGGGGTTGTTCTATTTCGCCGGGGTGGCTGTGGCGCAGCCGCGTAATCTTGTCGTCCCCCCCGATCTCCAGCTGACGATCATGATCCGGACGACCCTGGTCGCCTACAACCACGCAAACCAGACCGGCAACTATAGCGTCCTGCGCGATCTCGGTTCGCCGAGTTTCCAGAAAACCAATACTCAGGCGCGGCTGGCGGAAATTTTCCGGGACGAACGCGCGCGCAACGTCGACATCTCAGCGGTCGTGCTGTTGCCGCCGAAGCTGTTGCAACCTGCCGCAATCGACGCGCAAGGACGGCTTGTGCTCGCTGGCCTGTTCGACAGCGAACCCGAACAGGTCAAGTTCACCCTTGGGTTCGAGGCAGTCGACGGCATCTGGCGCCTGTATGCAATCGGAGTGAAGACGGGGCAGGCTGCGATAACGCCAGATGTTATCCCGCAGTTGCCCGCCAAGAATGGTACCGCCAAGCAGCAAAAGAGCGATGAGCGCAAAAGCAAAAGTAGATAATACCTTACGATGCACTCTCGCGCGCAGCCGCGCCATTTACCAACGAGCGTCGATGATTTTATCCGCGCGCGGAGCAACGCTCCTTTCCCTTGCTTTCAACGGGTCCGAGAACTGCCTCTCGCAGAGATTTTCTGGATGACGCTTTGTTTTGTGAAAACAGTCGCGGAACGCTCAGCATTCTCTCGCGTTTCACCGGCAACAGCATCGACCAAGGCACGGCGAGTTCGGTGTTTGTAGGCACGCTGTTGCGCTTCAGGAAATAACCGCCGTTGCCTGATTGGGCGATTTCTCATTCACACAATTTACTGGGAAAGTAGCATGCAACTGGAACTGCTCGACATTAATCGCACGTCGATAGACAATCTGACTTCAGTCGACGGAGTATCGACACCGGTGGCTGAAGCAATCGTCGACTATATCGAAACTCACGGACCCGTTGAAACCATCAACGAGTTGGAGAACATCGAAGGCGTAGGACCCGCGACCATAGACAAGCTGAAGGCAACGTTTGGAGCGAAGGTGAAATCCGCGCCTGAAACTTCATTAGCCATTCCCGTCGGCTTCCGACCACAATTTTTGTTTGAGTACTGGTGGAACCAGTCACGGATATCGCTGCAAACATTCCAATCGGTGTTGTTGGCCCGCTCGATGAGGGACGTTATGGCGACACAGCAGCAGTTTCTGCGGCTGCAGACCGAGCTTTTCAGCCGTACAGTCCAAAGAGCGTTCCGACTTGATGGCGAAGCCAACGCTCATTCTCAACGCTCGGCCATGCGCCCACGCCGATGATCCCGGCCGGATTTGCATAATTCGGGGCAGGTTGACGGGCTCAAAAAGGTAGCGAATGGCGGAAGGAACTGCGTTGGCTGCGCAACGCGTCTCCCATGCTGGCTTTGGTCCGAGGGGCCAAGGCCGCAACGGCCGCGGTGCAACTACCGCTTTCGCATCATCACCGAGGCAGTTCTCGTCCGGCCACCAGTCCCGAGCATTTGAACGGAATCCGAAAAGATCAGAAGTGAGCGGCGACGTACCAGCCATTTTCATCGCCATGCGTGGAACCGACTCTACTGTACCCAGTTCAAAACCGGATGCTGGTGGACCAACAGTGGTCCCTGAGGCCGATCCAAAGGATAACCATATGCTTGCGATCGTAACAGGTGCGTCGACGGGGATCGGAAAGGAACTGGCTCGCTGCTGTGCGTCTGGCGGATTCGATCTCCTCATCTGCGCCAACGAGCCCGAAATTCACGACGCCGCACAAGAATTTCGGAAATTAGGACGTAACGTCGAGGCCATCGAGGCCGATCTCGGCACGCCCGATGGAGTGGAGCTTCTGTGTCATGCAGCCGGAAACGGGCCCGTCAGCGTGTTAATTGCTAATGCCGGCAGAGGATTGGGAGGCGCTTTTCTCGACGAGGATTGGGACGGCGCTCTCAATGTCATCGACGTCAACATCTCTGGCACCATCTATCTCATCCATCTTATCGGCCGCCAAATGCGCGAACACCAGAATGGCCAGATCCTCATTGTCGGATCGACTGCCGGGTTCATACCTGGCAGCTATCAAGCCGTCTACAACGGTACCAAGGCTTTCCTCGACAGCTTCTCATATGCACTGCGTGATGAGTTGAAAGGTACTGGCGTGACCGTCACATGCTTGTCGCCCGGTGCAACCGACACTGCATTCTTCGAGCGAGCCGGAATGATCGACACAGCACTCGGGCAGTTCGAGGCCCAATTCGATCCAGCCGAAGTCGCTCGTGAAGGCTACGAGGCCATGCGTAGAGGCGATGCAGGTGTTGTCAGCGGTGCAGTAAACAAGCTGCAAGCGGCCTTCGCTGGCGTAATTCCGAGAACTGTTCTCGCCGAGATGCACCGGCGAATGGCGGAGCCGATGAATAATTCCGATGGTCAGGAGGTCAGAAACATCGCGGATGTGGAATTTTAACGGGACACTGAGCCGGCTCGAAGATGGTGTGTCTCCACCAGCTGCTAGAGCGGCCACAGCCGTTCGACCCATGGAACTCGCCGGCTTCAGCGCCGTTCTAGCATTTATGACAAGCGCACTTCTTTGTCACAACCCGCAGGCCGGTAACGAGGCCAACGATCGCGACAGCATCGAGGCGGCATTGAAGCTTGCCGGTTACGACGTGGATTATGCGGACGTGAAAGGCGAGGGTTTCACCGACGCCCTGCAAAAAGCCGTCGATCTCGTCGTTGTCGCCGGCGGCGATGGGACGGTCGCTCGCGTCCTGACCCAACTTCGCGAGCGTAGTGTTCCGATCGCTATTTTGCCACTCGGCACCGCGAACAATTTCGCCCGGTCGCTCGGCATCGCCGGCACTCCACAGGAACTGGTCGAGACCTGGGATACCGATCACACGAGCCCGGTATCAATTGCCAATGCCACGGGGCATTGGGGAACAAGTCTATTCGTGGAAGCTTATGGCATAGGAGTCTTTCCGCAGTTTCTGCTCGACGGCAAGAAGATGGGTAAAAAGGGGAAGAAGCCAGAAGGCGCCAAGAGTTTGCAGCAAGGCCGCAAGCTCCTGAGGAAGGCACTGAAGCGGGCCGATCCAATCGAAATTGTTTTGACGATGGGAAAACAGAGCAAGGAGCTTTGCGTACTCGGTATCGAGGTCTGCAACATAGCCTTTACCGGCCCTGGATTGCCGATTGCGACGGCGGCCGACGTTACCGATAAGAAGCTCGATGTTGTAATCATCGACAGCGACAGCCGGGAAGCGGTGATGGACTGGCTGGAGTCGCCCATGGATGGGACACCGCCGTTTCTTACCCGGAAATCGGCGCAGGTCGAATTGACCTTTCATAACGCACCAACGCGGCTCGACGACGAGGCGTTTACCGCCTCGGCCGGCAAGTTCAGCGTCGATTTAGCTTGCGAGGAAACTTCCGTAAGGATCGTCGTTCCCGTCAAGCATCCGAGCCAGAAGGCGCTCGAGAAGAAGGCAGGCGCGGCATGAGCTCACTCAAGGACCTTGCTGACCAAGGTGTTTCGCGGGACGTGCTGAGGGACATAGAGCATCTCGCCATCGAATTGGCGGGTGTCGCCGGAATGGAGATTACCAAGGCGCTCGGCAACGTTCTGGCCGTCAAATACAAGTCGGGTGTCGAGGAGGACGACTGGCGCGATCCGGTTTCGGAAGTCGACGACAAGGTCGAACGCCTGATCCGCGAGCGCCTGGCCCGAGACTTCCCCGATCATGACATCATCGGTGAGGAAATGGACGAGCGACCCGTGCGGGACGCCGACTTCATCTGGGTAATCGATCCCATCGACGGCACGGCGAATTTCGTCAACGGCTTTCCGCTATTTTCGGCTTCGATCGGGGTCGTCTATAAGGGACTACCGGTCGTCGGCGCGCTCTGGTGCCCCATTAGCCATGCGCTCCGCGCCGGCGTCTACCACTGCACACTGGGCGGCAAGGTGCGCTTTGACGGCGCCGACGTGACGCCGAAGGGCAATCCAGCCGTGCGCCGCCGCTTGGTCGGGGTGCCAGTGGCGACGCTCAGCGACAACTTCTGGGAAACGCGCAAGACAGGTTCGGCTGCATTCGAATGCGCCATGGTTGCGGCCGGGCTCCTGCAGGCGGCGCGATTCTCCTCACCCAACATCTGGGATATTGCGGGCGGCCTGGCTTTGGTTTCTGCCGGTGGTGGCGTCGCGCTTCGCCGCGAGAGCGGTGTTTGGACCCCGATGGAGCGCTTCACGCCAACGAACGACGACGGGGATCTGCGTTTCTGGCGAGGCGAGGTCGTCATCGGCGAGCCAATGGCTGTTGCGAGAATGGCTGAGGCGCAGGAGTGGGCAAGACAATAAGTTCGGCGGCGAGCAATTCGTCTACGGCAAACAGCTTGGTGTCATAGCGATAAATTGTGGCCAGCACGGTGATCGCATTCGCTCGCGGCGGTGGGGCTGCGGGCTGATTCTCCACCACCGCTGCTATTGTACCAATTTGCGGCTATTGTTTTTGCTCTGGAGCATTATTCAATCCAGGAATTGCCTTCGGCGATTCCGTCAGATCGGATGTTGCTCTAGCTAGCGCTTCCACATGGTGCTTGAAATTATCAAGAATGGCCTGCCAGCCATCGCGCTGCTGCTCGACGGAGTGCGTAGGCTCGCCGTCGAACGTCACGCGAATGCGTACACCGTTGGGCGTTTCGGCAAATTCGACACTTGCCGCACGATCATCGCTCATTTGATAGTCAATTCTTTTGTTCGGCACAATTCGAGTGTAGGTTCCTGAGAAATCAAAGCCCATGCTGCCGTCCTTGGCCTCCATTCGCGAGGAGAACGCGCCGCCCTCGCGCAGATCAACAGTCGCGGAGGTCGTGTGCCAGTCATCGGACGCAGCATTCCACTGCTTTATATCATCCGGCGACGTGTAGGCGAGCCAGACGTTGTCTATCGGTGCCGCGACGGTCGTTTCCACGATGATCTTCATAGCTTCCTCCTGGCGTTCATCCTGTGCGCCTTGCGGTCCGCCTCGGCCACGCCGAGCAAATCGCTCATTGGTTTCACCGTCGGTCACTCATTGATCTCAGGCTCGACCAGTCGGGCCAGATTTCGCAGCGACTCCTGCCAGCCGAGATAGCAGGCTTCGACCGGGATGAGTTCCAGTATGCCCTCCTGGACGATATTGATCTCGGCGCCCACAGAGACCGGCGTAAGAGCAACCGTCACCAACATTTCTCCAGGCAGATTCGGATCGTCGAACACGTCCGTGTATTGGAGTCGTTCGCCGGCTTCATTTCCCGGTACTCGCCGCCGAAGGCGTGGCTATTTCCCGTCGTGAAGTTCGTGAACGACATCCGAAACGTGCCGCCGACCCTTGCTTCCAGGTGGTGCACCTTGCCCGTGAAGCCGTTCGGAGGGAGCCAGCGCGCCATGGCGTCCGGCTCGATGAAGGCGCGGTAGACTTTTTCCGGCTTGGCGGCCAGCACGCGATGAAGTCGAACAGTGTTCGGCATGACACGGTCTCCTTATGACATCGACTATTTATGACACTGACTGGGAAGCGACTTCGACGATAGGTGCGAAGCCGCCGTAGATCAGCCGCTTGCCGTCGAACGGCATCGGGTTCTTGTTTGGATCCATGCGAGGATCTGCCTTCGAGGGATCGCTCATCATCTCCGTCATTTTCGCCATCGCGGCGTCGCGCGTCGCCTTGTCTGGCCATTCGATCCACGAGAAGACCACCGTCTCGTCGACTTTCGCCTGCACCGCCTTGCGGAAATCCGTCAGCTTGCCGTCCTTCACGTCGTCACCCCAGCATTCAAGAATTCGGGTTGCGCCCAGGTCGATGAACACGCCGTCCCCCAGTTTCGCGTGGTCGATGAATTTCTGCTTGTTTGCCGTTGGCACGGCGATCACGAAGCCGTCGATATAGCTCATGGGTTCGCTCCTTCAGTTCCCTGCGGCCGCCGCTTCCAGCCCCGCAATATCAATCCTAGTCATCGTCAACATGGCTTCGAAGGCACGCTTGGCCTTGTCGCGGTCGGGGCTGGTCGTCAGTTCAATCAGCCGCTTGGGCGTAATCTGCCAGGAGTAGCCCCAGCGGTCCTTGCACCAGCCGCACGCGCTTTCGCGGCCGCCGTTGCCGACGATCGCATCCCAATAGCGATCGGTTGACTCTTGATCCTCGGTCAACACCATGAAGCTGACGGCCTCGTTCGGCGTGAAAGTCGGGCCGCCATTGAGGCCGATAAAGGGACGGCCGAGCACAGTGAACTCAACGGTGAGTTCGTTACCTTGCCGGCCGCCGGGATAATCGGACGCGGCTGCGTTCACCCGATCGACATGGCTTTCGGGAAAAGTTGCGGCATAGAATTCCGCCGCCTTCTTTGCTTCGCCGTGGTCGAACCACAGACAGGTGACGAGCTTGGCTGGTTGCGTCATGTCATTCTCCATTTCTGGTGGGGCGCGCGAACAGCAGTTCGACGTAACGCTTCAGATGTTCGATGCTCTCCGCGGCGATCTCTGGGCCGCCTTTCGCCTTGGCGAGAATGAAGGCGCCCTGCAACACTGCTTGGGTGTGAAGCGCCAGGCTCGCTGCAGTCCATCCGGGTTTCATTCCGCGTGCCTTCATGGCAGCCGATATGTCGACTTCGAGGTTTTCGGCATGGCCGATGATCGAGGCCTCGCATGCCGCGCGGATCGCCGGCGCCGAGTCGTAGACCTCCTGCACCATGGTGCCGACGAGGCAGGTAAACTCCTTCACCTCGCCCTGCAGGATCGTCTTGCGGAACTCGAGATAGCCGAGCACGCGGTCAAGCGGGTCGGTAGCTTTGTGATAAGGCGCGGCGGCAAAGAACGCCCCTGTCGCCTCCGACCAGTGGTCGGCCGCCGCGACCGCCAGTTCGTCCTTGGTCTTGAAATGATGGAAGAATGCACCCTTGGTGACGCCCGCAGCCTGACACAGTTCGTCGACAGTCGCCGCCGCATATCCCTTGGCCCGGATGACCGAGAACGCCGCCTCAAGGAGCTTCTGGCGTGCTGTACTGGATTTCGCCATTTCGAGGTTCCGATTGATCGGCCTAAAAGATACCGACCAGTTGGTATGGTTGTCAACCAGCAAGTTCGTTCTGCAGCGGGCTTCGACTGCAAACGATCGCGCGATGGTGTGTCTTGTCTGGCGGGGGCGTGCGCTCTCGAAGTCAGTCCGGTAGCAAGTGTTGAGAAAGAGTCGTTTCGTCCCGAATGCCAAAACATCCGGCCGGAATTCCTGATTTCAAGAATCCTCGCATCTCGAATCGTGCCTGTTGTCTCAAGGATATCAACTTTGGGCCTTCAGGTGGTCAAGGCGGGTGTCCACGGGGCTCGCTTCCCTACAGCGTTCGATCGCTGCCTTCGTGTGGTGACAACACTGCTCGCGACGGATTAGTGGTTCTCACCCGACTTCACCACTTCGGAAGCCGCCACCCAACGCGGTCCATCGACCGTGGAAATCAGGAAACGGCCATTGCCGGTCGCTACGCGCCGTATCTTTATGGGGACTGACAATGCCGTTACGGGCACACGCGCACCTTGGTTGCCCAGTTCGTCATTGAAGAGCACCACGGTCGACTTCCTGAAACCGACGATAAGACTCGCTGCCGTGGCACCGGCATATCCGGGTTGCCCCGGTGAGGCGGCAGCACCCGCCAGCGCCACGGCGGGTTCGGTAGTAGCTGCCAGATGGGTTGAAGCCGTTGCGTTTGCAGTGTCGGAACCAAGTGCGGGTTGCGCATTCTCTCCGGGCAGCTTTTCAACACTTTGCGGGGCTGCGGTCTGATTATCCAGTGTCGGCAATTCCGCAGACAGGTTGGCAGTTCCGCAAGCAACAACGGTCATGAGGCTGAATGCAGTGCAAATTGTCGGTGCCGGACGGCTGAACATTCTTGAAACATCCAAATAATTGGCGCTCCAGGGGTTGCTGCGCGGAGACCACACGTTTCGCTGGCCAAGGACAGTCCGGCTGTTATAAGCAGGAAGACTTGGAGAAATCCAGAAGTAAGCGGATGGATCGCCAACGCTCTGCCGGCCCGTAGACTACTCCTCTTTGCGCCTTATCGCGCCCATCTCTTCGCCTGCTACAGGGATCGCTGACGATAGTGCATGATGGGGAGGCAATTATGGTCGACTCATCTCAAATTCGTGGGGGTGAAATTGCTGTCGCGCGGTAAAGACAGCCTGACGGGTGATCACTTGATCGAGTTGGTCCCCCTGGATCAGCCGCATGATAACGACCATGCACATCCCTGGCACAGTCCGGAAGGGCTACTCGATCGGGCGTACAAACACTTCTGGTACAACGTCTGCGTCGTCGCTCCGACATTGCTTGCAGCGATATTCTTCTTGTTCATGGCCGCCGAACGCTATGAGACAGAAGTCCGCTTTGTCGTCAAGAGCCCCAATTCCTCAGCCTCCACTCAGCTCACCAGCCTCGTCGCCGACACCGGCATCGTTCGTTCGAACGAGGATGCCTATATCGTGCATGCCTTTCTTCAGTCACGTGATGCTGTCCGCCGACTTGTTGAGGATGAGGATCTGGCTAAGAAACTCAGCCAACCTGCACTGGACTTTGTCTGGGGTTTTCCCGGCCTTTTCGGCGGTGAAAGCCAGGAACACCTGTGGCGACACTTCGAGAAATTTATTTCCATCGATTTCGATTCGTCGACAGGAATAACGATACTTAATATCCAAGCATTCCGTCCCGAAGACTCCAAGGCCATTGCCGAGTCGCTGATCAGGAATAGCGAACAGCTCGTCAACAGTATCAGCAAACGGGCGCAGGCAGCCACATTAGCCGGCGCCACCAGCGCGGTTGAAAACAGCAGGGAACGCGCGCGCAAGTCTTTGGACGACATCACGGCCTTTCGAAAAAGAACCGCGCTGGTCGATCCGCTGAGTTACTCGAAGGCCGCACTCGAAACGATCACGACCTTGTCGGTCGAGATTGCGCAAGTACGCGCCGAACTTGCCCAGCTGGCTACCTCCTCACCCAATAGTCCGCAGGCCCAATCGTTGCGTCTGAAGATCGATGCGCTCGCGCACCAGATCACCGAAGAGAGAGCGGCGCTGGCTGGTTCGGACAGTTCGCTGGCGCCTCTGATCGCCGAATACGAACGGCTCTCGTTGGAACGGGAGTTCGCGGAACGGACATTTGCCTCGGCCATGACGGCACTGGAAATCGCGCGCATCGATGCGGAACGCCAGCAACTCTATCTTGATTTGATCAGCGTACCGATAGTTCCTGACCATGCCCAATATCCCTACAGGCTGCTCAACATCCTTTTGGTTTTCCTGGGTAGCTCGATGGCCTACTCGATCTTGCGCGGGGTGATCGGCGACACCCTTTCTCACGCCGGCAACTGAGGCTGCAAATGTCAGACAGCTTGACGACTACGCATGGGCCTGACGCATCTGGAACAAGCCGCGAGTACAGGCTTGCGCCCGACAGGGCAATCGTAGCGCGAGACATCGTCAAGGAGTTCGATACCGAAATCGGACGCAGACGCGTGCTGGACCGCGTTTCGTTCCGTATCGGCGAGGGCGAGCGCATGGCCATCCTCGGCCGTAACGGGGCCGGCAAATCGACGCTGATCCAGATTCTTTCGGGCGTGCAGACCCCGACCAGCGGGACGGTAGAGCGCGGAATGAGGCTTTCCTGGCCGCTTGCCCTGGGCGGTGGTTTCGAGGGTGAATTGACCGGGTACGATAATGTACGCTTCATAGCGCGCATCTACGGGGCGCCGGTGAAGGAAACGTTCGATTTCGTCGTCGATTTTACCGAGATCGGCAACCAGATCCATATTCCCGTTCGTTTTTACTCCAGCGGCATGCGCATGCGGCTGGCGTTTGCCCTGTCTCTGGCGATCGACTTCGACTGCTACCTCATCGACGAGGTGATCCTGGTCGGAGACAAGAAGTTTCAAGAAAAGTGTATTCACGCGCTTTTCGAACAGCGCAAAGACCGCGCTATGATCCTTGCCATTCACGACATGAACGTTGTGAGAGACAGGTGCACATCGGCGCTCATTTTGAAGGCTGGAAGGGGGCGGGTTTTCGATGACATTCCCACAGCCATAGATACTTATTCGACTCTTTAAAAAATTACTCGGCTGTCTGGACGTTCACCGGCGTGTTGCAACTTCAGCTCATGTCTGCCGTTCCGAACGGAAAACCTCCTGAAAATTCGCATCTAGTGTAGCGCACCTGACGTTTGGTACCCGCTTGCAGCTGGACTCGAAACCAAACGTCAAGTGTAAAAGCTACATTAGAATCATAGTGTAGCTAGTGTTCCTTATGGTTCTGACATTTGCTCGGAACTTGGCCGCAATGGGAAGCAAATGTCAGAACCGGAACACTAGATGGTCGCCAGAAAGCGGTTCACGCCCTCAAAATAAGTTGGCCATTGCGGGGCCCGGAATCCTTGTGCGAGATCTCGTGCAGAACGGGCAAGCGGCGTGCCGAGATCCGCCAGTTCTTGAATGGCAGATTGCCACCCGGGTCCGTCGGTTGGATGGCGCATCACCGCCCGGCCTTGCGAGACTTCGTCGAACACGGAAATATCGGCCGCAACAACGGGCACGCCGAGTGTCAGGGCCTCCACGATAGGCAATCCGTAACCTTCGGCGAATGAAGGCATCAGTAGCCCACGCGAGTTTGCCAGGAGGCGGACGAGACCAACATCGTCCAAACCACTGCACTCGATCACGTGCGGTTTCACAAGGGCGCTGCGTTCGAGAATATCGACGACCTGTTCGTTCTCCCAGCCGCGATTTCCCACGATCACGAGCCGGGGCGGCTGGTCCGTCTCTTCGGCGATCCTCCGCCACACATTGAGTAGAAGGAGATGGTTCTTACGCGGCTCTATCGTTCCGAGGATGACGAAGTAGGGCTGTTCGCGTAGATGCGAATCCTGTGATGCAAAGCGCATGTCAGAGGGCAATTGAGAGGGAAGGGGCTCAACGTGGATCGGAACAATCGAGCGCCGTCGCCCGGAAAATTCGCGCTGCAGACGGTCTCTGACGGCATGCGAGGTCGTGATGATCGCTGAAGCGTGGTCGAGGATGGTTTGCGTTCGCTGCTCAAAACGATCCTTGTAACCGGATCTAAAATACTCCGGGTAGTCGAGCGGCAAGAGATCGTGAACGAGGAAAACGGTTTTGATGTCAGGCCGGTTGTCCAGCCACTTGAAAAAGCGCGGATATTCAAAGGCATGTTGAGCGACGTTGAGGTAAAGCGCATCGCTTGGTATCCCTCCAAGCCCCGGACTTGACCTCCACCCAAGTTGCGCCAGCCGGCGCGAACGCCGGCCGTTACCGCCTGCGCATTGGTGGTCGGCATCACCAACCACAGCGTCGAAGTTGGGCTTCCTGTTTGTCAAAGATCGGTAGACCCTGGCAAAGGCTCCGTTTCCTCTGGTGTCGGCCTGCGACCAGCGCGACAATCCAGCCGTGACCAGCTGAGCGAGCAATTCAGGACGATGAAATCTCGGCCGCAGGAATCCATAGTGGACAACGGCGTCACAACCCGTCCTGCTGAAATGTTGCGCAAATGCGAGATCGACCTTGTCGATGCCGGTTGGGGTATCGACCGGAAGCCTGGAGGCTAGATGCGTGATATCAAAAGCTAATTTGCGCATTGCGGGGCTTGCTGCACGGCACCGTGGATGAATCCGATAGCCTGACGGGCACGTCCTTTTGCCGCTAGCTGTGGAGGATATGTTGCTGTAGAACCACTGATGCAGCGGCAGATGGAAGTCGTGCTATGCTTCGAACAGACATTACCAGCACACGGTGGTATTGCTGAACTAAATTATATCGACGGGGCGACATCCATTTTTTGGAGTAATTTGGTTGGGTGTGGAGCGGCTGATTCTATTGCTTTCAGGCCTTTTGTGCTTTGCAACCGTAGTTTCCGGTTGCGCGAGTTCGGGTCCGTCCGGACGTGACCTGATTTCTGCCGCGCATGAAGATCAACCGTCTTTCGCGCTGGTCGAACTATCCGGGCCTAGCCTGGATCTTGTGGCCAATTGGCATCACCCGACCTTCAGCGCTGTCTTCAGCGACTACCGCGGCCCGAAGATCCAAAAGGTCGATGTTGGGGATACCGTTCAAATCAACATCTGGGAAACCGGCACCGGCGGTCTCTTTTCCACACCTGGCTCCGAACTGGCAGGCGGCGGGGCGCGATCCTCGGCCATCCCCGAACAGGTTGTGGCGCGCGATGGAACGATCAACGTCCCATTCGCAGGCCGAATTCGCGTTGCAGGCAAGACGCCGGTCGAAATCGAACGCAAAATCATAGATCAGCTCGCCGGGAAGACAGCCGATCCGCAAGCGATGGTCACGCTGACCCGAAACGTGAGTTATTCGGCGACTGTAACCGGTGACGTCACCAGTGGAGCGCGCGTTGCGTTGAGCCCAAACGGTGATCGCGTTCTGGACGTCATTGCAATGGCTGGCGGCATAAAAGCGCCCGTGCATGAATCGTTCATCACGGTGTCCCGCGACGGCATGTCGTTGACCGTTCCGATGCACGCGATTCTATCGAATACGCGTGAAAACATCTACGTTCGTCCCGGTGACGTTGTCACAGTATTCCGCGCGCCGCAGTCGTTTACAGCGTTCGGTGCAACTGGCCGCAACGCTGTCATTGGATTTGACGCCGGCGGCATAACGCTCGAAGAGGCGATGGGCAAGGCAGGCGGACTTCTGGACGACCGGGCGGATCCCAAGGGCGTATTCATTCTCCGGTATGAACCGGTGGATCTTGTGCGCCAGTATCCCCAGATCCCGCAGTATCTTTTGGAAGGCAGTGTCGTTCCGGTGGTCTACCGCCTCGATATGACCGATCCCACTTCGCTGTTCCGTGCGCGCCGGTTCGGCATGCGAGACAAGGACATTCTCTACGTATCGCACGCTCCGATCAATGAGGTTGAAAAGGCCTTCCGGGTGTTCCAGTCTCTGACTTCACCGGTGGTTTCCGGTGCTCGCGTTTATAACGGGTTTGCGCCTTGACCTTTAACCAGCGTTTCTCGGGGGGTGGGACCGCCATCGCTGCACGGCGGCTCATCCGCCCGAGAGGAAGTTGAAGTCCTTCGACGCCGTGTCCGGCTGCCGCCCAGAGCTGGGAAGCAGGTGCACAGGCATGTAGGGCGCGCGAACAGCTGCGCTTTTGGGAGGACACCAGCTTGGGTAAGAGTTACGAGTTGAGGCTGCCAAGCCCTAATCGCAGTTGCGCTTTGAAACTATAGATTGCCCTTGCCATGGAAGGACGTTCCGTTCTTGCCGATGCCGTCATCGGTCCCCACAGCGTCCTGACCGGTTGGGTTTTCGATGTAATTGAGCGGTTAAGCAACGTTGCCAAGCAACGGCCCATCATCCGCATCGATCGTTTCGACGCGGTTGAATTCTTTGCTGACCCTTGCCCTGTCTATCTAACGAACTATCCCGGAAATCGCCTGATACAGGCGATCGCGGCTGGCGATGTGCGCTCGACCGTCATTCTGGAAGATCCGCTGGATGTCGGCGATTACCTATCGCGGGCGCTCGGCATCGATCCGTTGGAGACGATACGATCCCAAACCGCTTCCGCCGTGGCCAATCTGGAAATTGGCCGTAGTGAGCAGGTCTACTTCGTCGATAGAATGACTGAAAAACCCGCCGGCAGAATTGTCATCGAGCTGGACCGTCACCTGGACTTCAAGACTCCACCTGCCAAACTGGCCGATGTCATTGGAATGGTCACCTTCGGGCTGGGACCGGAAGCCATACTGGAAGACGTGCTGGTGAACAATGACGCGCATTATGCACCATCGTTACGCCGTCACGGAAAGGCGAAAGTCAGCGAGTTGCAGCTGGCGAGTCTGCAAGTCATCGAACCACTGCTGGCGATGGCCCGCGGCGATACGTTCAGGCCTGTCGTGTGGCCAAATATTGTGTTCAAATTCGCCGACGATCCTGACAACGCGCCCCCGCAGGAAGCCGAGATCGGCGGACCTTCGCGCGTTCTTTTCTACGGCCCCTACCTCTACCTTCCGCCAGCCCGGTATCGCGCTGAATCGGTTCTCTATTTTTCTGAGGAAATCACGGACGTTCCATTCATCGTTGAATTCCACTGCGGAACGCTGCTCGCCAGAGCCCGGATCGAGAAACAGCGAGCTGGCGCCTACAGGGGTTATTGTCTGATCGACCACCGTGACGCAACCAGCACCGTGGAGGTTCGAATCCGCAATGAGCAAGGCGTCGAACACGGACGTTTATCACTCATCGAGCTGTTGTTCTTTGTCGAGCCGGACGTCGAGACCGGCCGTGAACGTGGCTGACCCGATCAGGTTGTCTTGGGGCGTGTCGAGGCTGGAGACCCCTGCTTGAGTTCACCTGCAATCGTCTACGACATAACCAGATTGGCCACGCGGTTCAGCCGACCTGCCCCCAATGGAATTGATCGTGTCGATCTTGCATATGCTCAGCATTTCCTGTCAGCTGCGAACTCCGGCTTCGGGGCCCTGCTCAACCCCCTAGGTCCGCGACTCGTCGATGCAGAAGCAGCCGGGTCGCTGGTTTCGGCGATTGTCGAGAACTGGGCGGAAGACAGCGATGCTTCGCAGAATCGAGTGCTGCAGAAGGTTGCGAGCTTCCTTTCGGATTCGAATGCCACATGCGTATCGCCTGAGGCTTCCGTTCGGACCGTCAACCGCCGGTACAACCCGGTCTCTTCTTTTGCCCGATATGCCCGCTCCAATAAAATATTCGGTCACAGGGGGTTGTTTCCGGGGCGCTCGCTTGCCCGAAACGCGCCGGCGGGCTCTGTCTATATCAATACCAGCCAGTTTCCGCTTTGGGTCGACTGGTACTTCAGGTGGCTCGATACACGGGGAGACATCCGCGCGGTGTTCTTCGTTCACGATCTACTGCCGTTGACCCATCCGGAGTTCTTTCCACCTGCTGAAGAGGCACGGCACCGACAGCGGTTGTCCGTCTTGGCCCGCCGGGCGTCCGGCGTGATCGTGGCGAGTGATATCACGCGTCGCGCGTTGTTGGACCATATAAGTTTCCTTGGCCTCAAGCCGCCGCCGGTCGCTGTCGTGCCGTTGCCGGCTGACGACGCCTTCTTTCTGAAGCCGCACGGCCCGCCGATTATCCGATCCGACAAGCCGTACTTTGTATGTGTCGGCACTATAGAGCCGCGGAAGAACCAATTATTGCTACTGCAGGTCTGGCGCGAGCTGGCTGTCAAGATGGGCAAGGCGACACCAAAGCTCGTTCTGATCGGCGCGCGCGGCTGGGACAACGAAAACGTGGTGGACCTGCTGGAGCGCTGCGAAGCTCTCCGGCCCTACGTGATCGAAGCGGCGGGACTGTCGACGCCTGCGGTGGCTGAACTGATCTCGGGATCGGCCGCCGTCTTGCTGCCGACCCTTGCGGAGGGCTTCGGGCTGCCGGCCTATGAAGCAGAGCGTCTCGGAGCACGGTTAATTATCTCCGACATACCGGTTTTCCGCCCGTTGTCGGGTCCCGGCGTACTCAAGCTTCATCCGCTCGACGGGCCGGGCTGGCTGGCAGCGATACGTGCCCATTTTGAAGGCGCTCTGCATCCTCCATCGGCGCACTCATCCTGCCCGTGCGACACCCGGCCTACGTGGGAGTTGCACCAAAAGCACGTATCCGAGTTTATCCAGGGACTACCCGTGATTTGAGCTTTGGGACGATAGACTCAACCAAGCTGGTTGTGTACCGATTGGAGTATAAGTATTCAGTGTAAGTTCATTTATGAACCCCGGGGGGGCGTATGGTAGAGCAAAATTTTTATTCGATAACCGACCCGCGCTACGAATCGCGGGAATTGGACACGGGACGGGCGCTCAACGGGATCCTTGCAGGAAGAGAGCGCACCTTGCTTCGGGCGATGGCCGCCCGCACGCCCAGATGGGTTTTGCCCGACCACCTGACGACTTTGGCCTTCGTCGGTTCCGGCGTTTGCTGTCTTAGCCTGATAGCCAGCAACTACGCGCTCGGATTTCTCTGGCTGGCAGTGTTCGGCCTGGCGCTGAACTGGCTCGGCGACTCGCTCGATGGCACACTGGCCCGCGTTCGCAACATTGAACGCCCAAGATACGGCTTCTACGTCGACCACGTCTCCGATCTTGGATCGCAACTGCTGATCGTTATCGGCCTCGGTCTCTCACCGTTTCTGCGGTTCGATATCACGCTGCTGGCCCTTGTGGGCTACCTCGGCCTCAGCGTGCTCAGCCTAGTCAAGTTGCACGTCTCCAGAAGCTTTCAGTTGAGCTACTTCGGGATCGGTCCGACCGAGATCAGGGTCATCATCGGTTCGGGCATCGTCATCGCGGCGAGCGTGGAGCTTCCCGTACTGGAGTCGGCGTTCGGGTACTTCCACCTGTTCGATGTCGCGGCGTTCCTGCTCTTCGTCATAGCTTGCGCGACCGGACTTCTCGCGTTTGTCCAGGATGCACGCAAACTGGCGCTCGTCGACCCGCCGCGACATATCAATCCCGAAGAAATCATTATGCGCAAAGTTGGAGATTGACGACGCTCAGACGTACATCGCAAGAAGGGCTGGGACCGCGTGAAACACTGCTTCGTTAGACGCAGCTTACCGGCCAATTTCTTCAGCACGATTCTTTTGGCGGTGAACCAAGGGCCTGTTTTGATTGGAGATTGTCTTGAGCTTGGATCGCTACGTGCAAAGGCGTTTTGATTTATCAGGAACTTTTGCCGTCAAGGACGTTTTTCCGTACTGCACGCCCCTTGACGATTTAGGTGTTGCAAGGCCCGGCTGCGATGCATCGCATTCCCTGAGCTTTGCCCACTACGATTATCTTGGCCTCTTCAACGATCCCAGAATCAGAAACGCAGCCAAGGACGCGATCGACCAATGCGGTGTGGGGGCGGGCGCATCGCGACTGGTCGGCGGCGAGTTATCCCTGCATCGCAAGCTCGAACGGCGGCTGGCAAACCTCATCGGCACCGACGACGCCCTGACGATGGTGAGTGGCTACGGCACCAGCGTCAGCCTGCTCGGCCACCTGCTGGCGAAGGACGACCTCATCCTGGTCGACGAGTCGTGTCACAACAGCGTCATGGTCGGCAGCCAATCGTCTCGTGCGACGACGCTGAAGTACCATCACAACGACCTCGATCACCTGGATGAGCTGCTGGCGGCGTATCGCGGCAGCATGCGCCGTGCGCTCATCGTCGTCGAAGGTCTCTACAGCATGGATGGAGACATCCCGGACCTGCCGCGGCTTATCGAGATCGGCCGCAGACATGACGCGTGGGTGGCCATCGATGAAGCCCATTCCATCGGCGTTCTCGGCAAAACCGGCGCGGGGCTGACCGAACACTTCGGTATTCCCGCTTGCGAAGTCGACATGATCGTCGGCACGTTGTCGAAGGCGTTCGTCAGCTGCGGCGGTTTCATCGCGGCCAAGCAGGGCGTCATCGACTGGCTGCGCTGCACGCTTCCGGGGTTCGTCTACAGCGTCGGCCTGCCGCCGGCGAGCGCCGCGGCTGCCCGCACCGCCATCGAGATCCTGCTGGCGGAACCCGACCGGCTGGTTCGCCTCAAGGAGCGGTCGGAGTACTTCCTGGCCGGGGCCAAGGCGCGTGGCCTCAATACCGGACGTGCCGTCGGGGCAGCGGTGATACCGATCCTGTTTTCATCGACGGAGGAGGCGCTGGTGGCAGCGAACGGGGCACTCAGGCAGGGCTACTTCGTGCCGCCGATCGTTCAGATCTCGGTTCCCAAAGAGTTCCCGCGCCTGCGCTTCTTCCTCACCGCGGCGCACGAATTCTCGCAGATCGACGGCGTACTGGATGCCTTGCCGGCGCCAGCGGAAGTGCCGGTCGATCACGCCGTTGCCGATCTTGCGGTTCGTTCCGCTCGTCTCGCCCAGCAGCAGCAGGCGGTTGTGTAAGGCGGTTGGCCGGCTCATGGGTTCGGCGCGAGGTTGTTGTGCCAGGCGGGCGGGCTTCACGGCGTCCCCGCCACTTGACCCCTTGCGAGCGGCTGGTAAAGCTAATTGGCGGTGAGGTAGGGTGAAATCGGGTGACACGATTGTTTTGCGGGCAATGTTTTATGCGACGCCGCAATGGAAACCGAAATTCTAAGTTGTTCAACTCGGAGCTTGCATCAACTGAACCATGCTCACACTCCTATTGTCCCATGAGCGTTCGGGCAGCCACCTGCTCGGCGAAGCGATCAAGAGTCTATCGGGCACAAAAATGTTCGATGAAGTGTGCAATCCGCACGCCGTACCCGCAAACAATTACGAAGAGTCGTTTCACGGATTTCATGCCGCGTGGTGCCGAGACAAAATTGGCTTCTTAGAAGCGCCCGGCCACAAAAAGCAGATGCAATTCAACGCGGCATATTTTGATCACCTTCAAGCTATTGCTGGCGATGCAAATGCTGTGGTCGATATCAAATATGGTCATATCCACCACTTTGAAGCAAACTGGTGGCCGATTTTCCGCCGGCCTTCGCTATTTCAGTCGTGTCAGGTCAACGGCATTCGAGTCCTGCATCTTCACCGAGTGAATTCGTTAGAGGCAGCGGTGTCTGACGAGATAGCAAGCCAGCGAAAAATATGGCACTCGTGGCAGACGGACACTGGCCAACCACCTGATGAAAAGTTTGAGGTGCCAATCGAAAAGGTAATCAACAGCGCTTTACTCTTGATTGAGCAGTCCCGTTGGATCAACGAGAAATGGTTGCCGGGGGTGAAATCGATGACAGTGACCTACGAGCAGATCTCGTCTGATTTGCTCGATGATAGCACTGGATTGCGAAAGCGCATTGGTGAGTTCGTGGGGGGATCAATCGAGTCTTCATTTCTGCCGGAGCTGAAGAAGCTGGGGAGACCACTTTCAGAGAGTGTCGCCAATTATAATGAATTGATCAAGTGTTGTCGAGGCACAGCGCTTGAATCGTTTTATTAGTTAAACGGAATGCTCGATTTTCCCCAAACAACAACCGATCGAGGTTATTTATGAACACTAATAAGGAGAATCTCGAAAATCTGATAACAGACAACCCGAAACTGCATGACTGGGGCAGAGGGTTGGTGTCTGGAGGTTTAGGGCCACCGATCCTCAGCAAAATAACTACATATCTACTGGAAGAGTTCGGGGAGAGTAATTTCTGCTCACTTGAGACGGGGGCGGGGCTTTCAACGCTAGTCTTTGCAGCAGCTATACCGAAGCGCCACATTGCAATAAATCCAGATCATGAACTGAAGAAGCGGATTTTCGACGAGGCAGAACGGCGGTCCATAAGCCTTGAAAACGTGGAGTACATCACAGAGTTTTCGGAGGACGTTCTGCCTGATCTGGCGAAGCGAGAGGCTGTCGATCTGGCCTTAATCGACGGCGGTCATGGGTGGCCAACCGTATTCGTAGATTTCTGCTATGCAAACATGATGCTTCGGAAGGGCGGGATAATGATTGTCGATGACATTACTCTGTATCCGTGCACGGCCCTGTACATGCTCTTGAAACACCAGCCTGGCTGGGTTCTCGAAGAGATTATTTACTTAAAAACGGCGTTTTTCCGTAAGGAAACCGCCGCTGTTCGATTGCCGGATTTCGGGGGACAGCCCTATTTGACGAATAATTTGATTCAACATAGGACGTAAGTTTCAATTCAAAACAAGCAACGCGCCGGTGGGCCTTGTATGTGGCTGTGTCGAAAGGATGGGATCGTGTCGTCGGGAAAACTGACTACAGTAAATGAAATGCAGCCTGGACGGCGGCATCCTCTCGATGAGGCTAAGCTTCGAGAGTTTGAAAAGGACGTTACCGAAGAATCATTCTGGCTACATCTTCGTTATGCGTGGCCATTCACTGTCTGTGGTCTTCATGCGCTTTACAATTACTACTCTGCAATTCGCTACGTTGAATCACAAAAAATTGGTGGTGATATTGTTGAGTGCGGTGTTTTCCTGGGCGGCTCTGCGATGTTTGCGGCTAAGTATATGAATGAGTTGAATTCCACTCGTCCGTTGCGGGTTTTCGACTCTTTCTATGGCTTTACGGAAAATAATCCGGAACTTGATCGTAATTATGACGGGAAGGTTGTTTGTAACCCTAACAAGCCCGAGTACGAGTTCGAAGACAAGGCAGTCGCAAATATGCGCGATGCGGGTTACGAGTATCTTGAGATTGTTAAGGGTGATATTTTTACGACATTGCCTCGGCATACAATGACAAGCATCGCTGTATTGCGGTTGGATACTGATACCTATGAGACTACGAAGTTTGAACTTGAGCAGCTTTACGATAAGGTATCTCCAGGTGGAGTCGTGATAATAGATGATTATGGGTTCAATAAGGGCTGCGCCTTGGCGGTTGAGAATTTCATAGCAGACAAAAATGTTTTCCTTTGCAGATTTGATCGTTTTGGAAGAAGCTTCGTGAAGCCGTTTTAGCGTCTCCGTCCCCTTCCTTGCCACCCCAACTTATCCCCCCGTTCGACAACCTGCCTACTCTCACTGGAAAGAAAATCCAGCCGGAGTCGGTACGACCTTGGACCAGACACCCAATCTCAAGCTGCCCTACATCATGGCGGCGCAAGCGCAAAAGCACGTCACCCACAACGAGGCGATCCGCGCGCTCGACGCCATCGTCCAGCTCGGCACGCTCGACAGGGACCTGTCGGCGCCGCCTGCTTCGCCTGCCGAGGGCGACCGCTATATCGT
>LOEV01000064.1 GCA_001516065.1 Alphaproteobacteria bacterium BRH_c36 | reverse complement strand
AGAAATTCGCAACGAACGCCCCGTTCGTCGGCGCGTGCACGCAGACCAACCTCAAGGTCAAGAACCAATATCGCGTGCTGTCCCCGGGCACCTACTGCGGCGGCATCAACATCGGCGTCCATGCGGAAGTCGTGTTCATGCCGGGCACCTACGTCATCAAGGACGGCACCCTCGACATGGACGCCCTGTCGTCTGCCACAGGTGACGGCGTGACCTTCTACTTCACCGGCGCCAACACCGGCATCGATATCAAGAGCGGCTCCGATCTGGTCCTGCGCGCCCCGACCAGCGGTTCATACGAAAGCTTCGTGTTCATTCAGGACAAGACGTCGAACCCCGGTGCGGTGGTCAACATCCAGGGCGGCGGCCACGTCAAACTGGAAGGCGTGCTCTACACGCCGACCTGGCAGGTCTCCATCGGCGGCAACGGTGAAGTCAATCAGGAAGCCAAGTTCTGGACCATGGTCGCTGCGACCTTCCACATGGAAGGCAATGGACAGCTCTACATCAACTCCGACGCAGATGGCATCGGCATGAAGAACGTGATGCCAAGGATCCCGACCGGCCCGCTGATCATGAACTGACGATCACGCCGACACACGAAACCCGAGCGGCCAGCATGGCGAGCCCAGGACGATGAGCCCAGGACAATGAAAAATGTCGAACTTCGCTCTTCAACTTGCCACCGTCCCGACCTGGCCGCTCCTACTCCTGTTTTCTTCACTCGCTCTCGCCCTTCAACTGAGGCTGATGAGGAGTAAACACGAGGCCGCGACGCCACGTGCGCCAAGCCGCCTCAAAAACTGAACCGGCCACACCAATACCGCTCCTTTCCCCGGCCAACTGGGGCAGGCCCGCCAAGGCGCCTGCCCCGCTTTTTCGTTCCGGCAGCCCCCGCCTTGCCGCTCCGGAAAGCGGTTTAAGTCTGCGACACAGCAAAACTTGGCAAGATCCCCCAAACCAACGTAAGACTGCCGGCTTACAGAAGAGCGCGCCCGCGATGTGCCCCGCGCCATCGGTATCCGATTGGCGCCATCTCCCCGGCTGACGCTGCCATACCTGCCCGAAAGGCCCCGACATGACCGACTTCGAAGGCGTTGTCCCCGCCCTCCGTGACGCCTTGACCAAGCGCGAGTACGTCGAACTCACGCCCGTGCAGAAGGCCGTACTGGCGCCCGACGTTACCGGCCAGGACGCCGTCGTTTCCGCCCAGACCGGGTCCGGCAAGACCGTCGCCTTCGGCTTGGCCATTGCTCCCGACCTGCTCCAAGGCGGCGACCGCTTTGCTGCGGCAACCGCGCCGCTCGCCCTCATCGTCGCCCCGACGCGCGAGCTCGCCCTCCAGATCAAGCGCGAATTCGACTGGCTTTATGCCGAAACCGGCGCCGAGATCGCCTCCTGCGTCGGTGGCATGGACATGCGCAATGAACGGCGCGCGCTGGGTCGCGGCGCCCACATTGTTGTCGGCACGCCGGGACGCCTGCGCGACCACATTGAGCGCGGCTCGTTCGTGACGACAGGCCTGAAAGCGGTCGTACTCGACGAAGCCGACGAAATGCTCGACCTTGGCTTCCGCGAGGATCTGGAATTCATTCTCGGCGCGACACCGCAAGAGCGGCGCACCATGCTCTTCTCGGCAACCGTACCCCGCACGATCGCCAACCTCGCCAAGCAGTACCAGCGCGATGCCGTTCGCATCTCGACCAAGGAAGAAACCAGACAGCATGTCGATATCGAATACCGCGCGCTGACCGTTGCCGCCAACGAAAGCGAAAACGCGATTCACAACGTGCTGCGCTACTACGAAGCAAAGAACGCGCTTGTCTTCTGCACCACGCGCGTCACGGTCAACCACATGATGTCGCGCTTCCGCAATCGCGGCTTTTCCGTCGTCGCCCTGTCGGGCGAATTGAGCCAAAGCGAGCGCACCCACGCGCTGCAGTCGATGCGCGATGGCCGCGCCCGCGTCTGCATCGCAACCGACGTCGCCGCCCGCGGTATCGACCTGCCGAACCTCGAACTCGTCATCCACGCCGACTTGCCGACCAACGCCGAGACCCTGCTTCACCGCAGCGGCCGAACAGGCAGGGCCGGACGCAAAGGCGTAAGCGTCCTGATCGTGCCGCGCAACAAGCGCCGCGTTGCCGAGCGGCTGCTTCGCAACGCGCAGATTTACGCATCCTGGGGCGTGCCGCCCTCGATCGAGGACATCACCAAACGCGACAACGAACGCCTGCTCGCCCACCCATCTCTTGCTGCCCCGCTTGAAGAAAAGGAACTCCCACTCATAAACGACCTCCTGGCGCGCCACGGCCCCGAAGTCATCGCCGCAGCGTTCATCCGCGCGATCCGTGTCGATCAATCCGCACCCGAAGAACTCCAGGAGACCGCAGAGCCAGAACCCGCGCGCTTCGAGCGAGGAGATAGACCCGACAGGGCAAGCACCGCGCGAACCGGTGCACCAAATCGCGACGAGCCGCCCCGCCCCAACAAGCGCAAGGACGACTTCGCCGAGAGCGTCTGGTTCTCGATTTCCGTCGGCCGCAAGCAGAATGCCGAGCCTGCATGGTTGCTGCCCTTGCTTTGCAACGGCGGTGATCTGACGAAGCAGGACATCGGCGCGATAAAAATTCAGCCCGAGGAAACCTTCGTCCAGCTCAGTGCCGAATGCGTGGACCGTTTCCTGGCGGCCATCGGCCCCAACAACACCCTGCAGAAGACGATCCGAGTGAAGCGGCTCGATACCCCGCCACAGTTCGGCGGCATCGCGGGCACGAGTCGCCCATCGACCGGAAAGCCGTCCTTCGAGGGAAAAAAGCCAAAGTTTGGTGCGAAGAAGTGGAATGGACGATCGGACTCTGGTTCTCGCGGCGCAGAGAGCGGACCGCACGATAATGCCCCCCTCGCGACGACAAAGCCCCAAGGCGAGAAGCGCTTCGAAGGCAAAAGGCAACCCAAATTCAAGTCGGACAAAACCGGCTCCGGAAAGCCGACTTTTGGGCCCCGTACCGGCAAGCCAAAGCACAAGAAATCCAAGACATCGAAGGCCGAGCAGTCACCCTGAAACGTGGCCCGGACAAACGAAAGGCCAGGGCACGCATGCCCCGGCCTTCTGCGTTTCAAATTGCGCTTAGTTGCTCCGCGTCACTTCGACGAGGTTGTCGGAGAACGACGGGGCATGTCCCATGTCGGTGAACTCGGCCGAGCTGATCGAGTTGACGGTGCCCTGATTCAGCTGGCGCCAGTAGCCCAGCGTCGCCACGACCACTCCCTTGTTGACGTCCTCGGAAATCCGCGCAACGCCTTTGAATGCGCCACGCATGTTGGACACCTGCACCCGGTCGCCCTCCACGATACCGCGCGGCTTCGCGTCTGCGTCATTGATCAGCACGAACTGCTCACCCTGACCTTTGATCTTGTGATCCATGTTGGCATAGCAGGAATTGAGGAAGCCGTGGCTCTTCGGTGAAACGATGTTGAGCGGGAACTTCTCGGCGAGCAGCGGATTGCTCGCCGGCGATTCCCTGGGTGGCGTGAAGTCGGGCAAGGGGTCGAGATCCTCGCCCGGCTGAAAGTCCTCATACATCTGCCGGAACGGCCCGGCGACGAAGTTCTTCGCACCAGGTACCTCGAACATGCACTTGCCGGACTCGGTCGGGAAATTGCCTTCTTTGTGCGGCGCCCGGTCGTCCTTTGTCCCGACCGTCAGCCGCGCAAAGCCGTTTTCGCGCATGTAGTCGAGATCGATGCCCTCGCACGCCGCAGAATTCCAGTCGACGTAATGTTCGAGACATTCCGAATCGGTCCATTTGAAGTTGTCTTCTTCAAATCCGAGTCGGGCTGCCAACCGCCGGAAGATCTCGTTGTTGGGAATGGCCTCGCCCGGCGACTCAGCCGACTTCGCATTGTACGTCAGATAGAGGTGACCCCACGACAGGATCATGTCCTCCATCTCGGCGCCCATCGAGGCCGGCAGCACGATGTCGGCATAAGAGGCAGTGTCCGAGATGAAGTGCTCGGCTGAAACCAGGAACAGATCCTCACGCTTCAGCCCTTCGACGATCTTGTCGGTCTCGGGCGCTTGCGTCACCGGATTCGAGTTCCAGCACATCATCGACTTGATCGGAACCTTGAGATCCATTTCTCCGGTCAGTGCACGCCCGATCTGCAGGTTGTTGACGACCTGCGTGCCTTCCGGAATGAGATCGGGACGGCAGATCACGTCGAACTTGTAGGGATGCTCCCAAACCGGGAACTGCGTAATGCCGCCGCCGACATGGCGCCAGGCTCCCGTCAGTGCTGGAATGCAGGTCACGGCCCGGATCGTCTGGCCGCCGCCGTGATGGCGCTCGAGTGCCACTCCGATGCGGATTGCCGCCGGCTGCTCGGTCGCAAGTTCGCGAGCCAGTTTGCGGATATCGTCGGCTGGAACACCTGTGATTTCCGACGCCCACTCCGGCGTGCGCGTCGCCGCCCGCTCTTTCAGGCCTTCGAAGCCGGAGGTGTATTTGTCGACGTAATCCTGATCGACCAGCCCCTGATCGATGATCGAGTTGATCAGCGCCATCGCCAGCGCGCCGTCGGTACCGGGCTTCGGGCAGATGTGCCAGTCGGCTTCCTTGGCGGTGCGCGACCGGTAGGCGTCGATTACGACGACCTTGGCCCCCGCCTTCTGCGCTTCCCTGACGATCGCCCAGTGGTGCAGGTTAGTCGAAACCGAGTTGCACGCCCAGATCACGATATACTTCGAGTGAATGTAGCTTTCCGGGTCGACACCCGCCGTAGGCCCGACCGTCAGAAGCCACGCCGTGCAGGAACCTTCGCCGCAGAATGTGCGCTCCATTACGGTTGCGCCAAGCCGGTTGAAGAATGCGTCCCCGCCATTGAGGCCGTGAACCAGCCCCTGGTGGCCGAGATAGCTGTAGGGAGCGATGGCCTGCGGACCGTGCTCTGCAATGATCGCCTTCCAGCGCGTGACGATCTCATCAAGCGCCTCGTCCCAGCTGATACGCTCGAACTGCTTCGAACCCTTCGGGCCCGTCCGGCGCAGAGGATAGAGCACGCGGTCGGGATGATAGTGACGGGCTTCATAGTCCTTCAGCTTCACGCAAAGCCCACCCCTCGTCATCGGGTGATCGGGATTGCCGCGCACGCCCTTGACCTTGCCGTCCTCGATTTCAAACAGCATCGCGCACGTGTCCGGACAGTCGTGCGGACAGCCGCCAAAGAATTCCTTGGTCTTGGGTTGATCGTTCATGGGCTCCCTCCAGGGTGCGGCTTCTCGTTATTGATTGCCGCGCAAGAGGCGAAGAGCCAAGCCGCGCGGATTGGTGCCCGCCGGCCATCAGCCGCGCGAGCGACGTTGCAGCGTGGAACATCCTGGAAGATTCAACGCGATGACGAACGTCAGTGTCAAGGACGTTCGCTACCAGCTGACACCGACGTGTTCTTGCAAACGGCCCCTCAGTTCACACCCATTGGAGCATCGCGCCGGCAACACCCCGCCGGACACTTGCGGAAAAAAGTGGGGGTGGCCCCGACGATGCTAGGGGGCCACCCCAAGTTCACCGCCCCAAGGAGAAGATGGAAAGGCGGCGTGCACTGGTCCAGGGAGGAGAGAGACGGGACCCGGCCTATTGGCATACAATATGCCAAAAACAGGCCACGGTCAATCGCATTTGACCCAAAAATCTCGTCGAACCAACCGTCGCGGACCCAAGATGCCAACTTCTTTGGGTCTCGGTTACTTCCAAAGGTAACGCGGGCCAGGATCGTTACCGCAGCGACCCGCCCCCGGCCGGTCACTTGATTTCGCCGGACGAAGAAGATCTGATATCCCGAAGTCCGCAGTCGACCTTACGAGCACGATTATATGACCGCAGAAATCATCAACTTCCGCAAAGCCCGAAAGGCCCGGGCCAGATCGCAGAAGGAGGCACGCGCAGCCGAAAACCGCACCGCCTTCGGCCGCAGCAAGACACAGCGGGAAATGCAAGATCTGGAGGACGCGAAGCGCGCCCGCGAACTCGACGGTAAGAAAATTGAAGCTTCTGTGCCCGAAGACGTGCCGGAATGAACCGGCCACTGAAGCGGTCGTTTCGGATTCGCGGGCACCGCACGTCGCTATCGCTCGAAGAACCGTTCTGGGAAGCCCTGCGCGAAATCGCCGACAGCGAGAACAAAACCCTCGCCGGCCTCGTCGCCGAAATCGACGCCAAGCGAAACGCAACGGCCTCCGGCCTTTCCGGCGCCATCCGCGTCTTCATACTCGATCACTACCGCCGCAGATACCGGGACGACATGTGAGCGGACTTTGGAGCATGTTCAGCAAAATGGCAGGCAGCGTCTTACCGAAGGCTATCTACAAAGCTGCGGTTCGAACATGCGACAATGATTTCAGAAGCGCGGCTGCGAGTCCATGAATACTGAACGCGCTCTAGCCTGGCTTTCTCACGGGGCGCCATATGAACGGCGTTTCGCCTGAAGTTGGCGGCAGGGTTTTTGGTGTCGGAGGACAGGCCGAGCGCCATCGTTGCC
>LOEV01000063.1 GCA_001516065.1 Alphaproteobacteria bacterium BRH_c36 | reverse complement strand
GGGCGCCGGCCACCGCGTCGGCCCGGCCCTGACGGGCATCATCGGCCGGCCGGCTGCAGCCTACAAGGATTACGATTACTCCGGCGCACTCGCGCAGGCCGGCAGCGAGGGCCTGATCTGGACCCGTGAATTCCTCAACGAATATCTCGAAGCCCCCTCGAAGTTCCTGCCCGAGGGCACGATGGCCTTCGTTGGCCTTGAAGCCGAAGCCGACCGTGCCGACATCATCGCCTATCTGGCGACCTTCAAGGCGCCCAAGACCGCCCCTTGGCTGTTCCGCAACCAGTCCCGCGCCGATATCCCCCTGCCGGCCAGAAGCCCTATTCTCCGCTAAGCCGGCACAGCCCCCGGCGCGGCAGTTTTTCGGAAGCGCTTGACCCGGTTCCGCGGCTCTTAGCGAAGAGCGGACATTCAAGGGGGCAGGCGGTTTTGACCCACTTAGACGAAGTGCCGATGCGCAACACTCGTGTTGCTTCGATAGAAACTACGCGATTTGGCACGTGACGCGCAGTGCGATTTTCCGCATTGTCGCGCCTGTTGGACGGCAATTGTTAGAAGGAGTCCTCAGCTTAAAACTTTTCATATTGCACCTCGAACTCAAATGAATTGCCTGGTCTGTGTCGAACTTCATTATATCGCCTCTGAAAATTGATGATGCGTTCAGGACTATACCACCACTGATTGCGATCGTATGTGAATGCCGATTTCAGCAAATTTGGTGCAATTGATGCGATGTCGTCGGTTGGGTTGCTCCACGTGGAAGCCGCGGTCATTCTGATGATCCGAAAGTCGACCCCATTGGTGACCGTTCGCCATTTGCCCGGTCGCGTTGCGAAATCCACCATAAAGGCTGAACCCTGGACTGCCTCCTTTCCGGTGCACACACGCAAAATGTCGACTTGCCCATCCTGCGCCAGCGCCCGCTCCCCCGCGCGACAAAGCCGGGATGGAATTATAAGAACGCGGTCATCGCTCAACCTGTAGGTCAGTGCATCGCCGTACTGCTGCTGACAGCCGGCACTGTTCATCATTGCGATCCATCGCCGCGAGCGGGAATTTTGATGCACGACGGCCGCTGAGAGTTTCTCCCCTTCGATATCGACGTCCGCAATTACGCGTGCATTCACCGTATAGGTGCAGGTCGGATGAAAACTGTAGACTGGACTGCGCCAGATGGTGAAGCCGATCAAGATCAGCCCGACCACGGCCAAGGAGCGCCATGGCAGTCGGACGACAGTCGGCCCCGGTTTCTCATCTGGCAGGCGAGGGTTTCGAGACATCGGCAACTCGTTTTTTAAGCGCTTCGGAGGACTGCTCGCGTCGCCATAGATTTGGAGTTGCGACGGTCAAGCCCATTACCGCAGCGAAAAATGCACCGATCGCGAGCACGGTGAATACACCAGTCGTCAAGGTAGAGGTCCCCGTGCGAGGCGTTGCGCAGTCGTCGGATAGATCGTAAGCCAATATAATTAATGCTCTGCAGGCAAATCAGGGCTTGCGCTTGCAGTTGCCATCAGTGTCGTGGACAGACCAAGAGCGGGGATCGACCGCTCCGACTATGCGTCAGGCGAACGAACGCGCTATGGGCTGTGGTCACATCCGCAATCAACAAGGCAGAGGACCTTAGATGCAGTTGCGAGGCGGCATGCCGAATGCGGAGCAGCAAGTCTAGCGTTGCCCCTCCATCGGCAGACAGATGAAAAGCACACGACGTTGATCATCCGTGTCTCGGGACGGCAGGATTTGCCCCACCCCATCACCTCGCAAGTCCGCCACGTCTCCCCCGCCTCCAAAGCCGAAATACCCATGACCCGGCTCACTCCTTTCGCATGCCTTGAGGGCCTGCGTTGAACAACGTACGTTCAAGGAGAGCCAAAACATGATTGTCGGCGAGAGCCGCCAACCGCCACTCCAGGACCCCGATGAGCGACACCGCCAGCAATCGCCCGCGCGTAGGACTTTTCGTCACCTGCCTCGTCGACCTGTTCAGGCCGTCGGTCGCAATGGCGGCAGCCAAACTCATCGAACACGCCGGCTGCGACGTGGTTGTGCCCCGCGCCCAGACCTGCTGCGGCCAGCCCGCCTATAATTCCGGCGACCGCCCCGACGCCAAGGCGCTGGCCCTGCAAACCATTGCCGCCTTTGACGGCTGCAACTACGTCGTCGCCCCATCGGGTTCGTGCGCGGGAATGCTGAAGGCGCATTACCCCCGCCTGATGGATGCGGGCACAACCGACTACGCCCGCGCGGCAGCCTTCTCCGAACGCGTCCACGAACTTGTCTCCTTTCTGGTCGACGTCCGCGGCCTCCGCAACGTACCCGGCAATTTCACGGGCACCGTCACCTACCACGACAGTTGTTCAGGCCTCCGCGAACTTGGGATCAAGACCCAGCCGCGCCAATTGTTGACATCGATCAATGGCTTGGAACTGAAGGAGATGGCAGATAGTGAAATCTGTTGCGGCTTCGGCGGCGCCTTCTCAGTCAAGTTCCCGGACATCTCGAATGCCATGGTCGAGAAGAAGTCCGCCAACATTGCCGCAGCAGACGTTGACGTTATCCTGGCCGGCGACCTCGGTTGCCTGATGAACATGGCCGGGAAACTGAGACGACAGAAAAGCTCGACTGCCTGCCGGCACGTCGCCGAAATCCTCGCGGGCGAACTCGACGATCCTCCGATCGCCGCTGCCCTCGACTAGTGTAGCGCATCTAACGTTTGGTACCCACTTGCGGCTGGCGTCGACCAAACGTTATATGTAAAAGCTACAATAGCATCATAGGCTTGCTAGTGTTCCTTATGGTTCAGACATTTGCTCTTAGACCTACTGCAATGGGATGCAAATGTCGGAACCGGAACACTAGGGTTGAGGAATTTCGCGGACCGGTCAGCAATGAGGAAAACACCAAGGAGCCCGCACGCGCATGTCTCACGTTCCCCACGAACTCGCCGAAGAATTTCCCGACCATAAGGACCGCATCCACGACCTCAAGATGAACAATGCGCACTTCGCCAGGCTCGCCGACGAATACCACACGCTGAACCGCGAAATTCACCGCATCGAGGCCGCCGGTATCAACGTCGACGACCCGACCTACGAAGACCTCAAGAAGCAGCGCCTGGCGCTGAAAGACGAGGTTTTCGCCATGCTCAACGGCGGTTGACCATGACCAATTGACGATTGCCTCATGACAGATTGGCCTTGCAGCCGGGCGGGCCGTGCGCCAGCTTGGTGACATGCAGCCAACCGCCCATGACTTCAAATCGAACGCCCGTGCAGCTCTGGCCGACAAGCAGCTCCAGGACGCCCTCTCCGGGCTCCCTGGCGGACTTGTCGCCCAGCGCGCCGCCGCCCGCGCCCGCCTGCCCGAATTCGACGGCTTGCGCGATTACGGCCGCGATCTCCGCAATCACACCCTCGAGCACCTCGACGTATACCTCGAGCGCTACGAGACAGCCCTGATCAAGGCCGGCGGCCACGTCCATTGGGCGGCAAACGGCGAGGAAGCCTGTGCGGCCATCCTGCGCATCTGCCAGGAAGCTGGCGCAAAGCTCGTCACCAAGGGCAAGTCGATGGTCTCCGAGGAGATCGGTCTCAACGCCCGCCTTGAAGGCGCCGGCCTCGAAGTCGTCGAAACCGATCTTGGCGAATATATCCTGCAGATCCGCCACGAAACCCCAAGCCACATTATCGCGCCGGCAATCCATCTGACACAGGGACAGGTCGAGGCCGACTTCCGCCGCGAGCATGCCCACTTGCCGGCGAACCGCCGCCTCGTCGATCCAGCCGAGCTGGTCGATGAAGCCCGCCAGATACTGCGCGAAAAGTTCACCGGAGCCGATGTCGGCATCACGGGCGCGAATTTCCTGATCGCGGAAACCGGATCCTCGATCATCGTTACCAACGAGGGCAACGGCGATCTCACGCAATCATTGGCCAAGGTGCATGTCGTGATAACGTCAATCGACAAGGTCGTGCCGACGCTCGACGACGCATCTGCTTTGCTGAGACTCCTCGCGCGCTCGGCGACCGGCCAGGAGATCACCTCCTACACGACTTTCTCGACCGGCCCCCGCCACGATGGCGACCCTGACGGCCCCGAGGCCTACCACGTCGTCCTGCTCGACAACGGCCGCACGGAACTGCTCGGATCGGAGTTCAGGGAAGTCCTGCGCTGCATCCGTTGCGGCGCCTGCATGAACCACTGCCCCGTTTACAACGCTGTCGGCGGCCATGCCTACGGCTGGGTCTATCCCGGCCCCATCGGCGCCGTACTCAACCCCGGCTTTATCGGCATCGAGGAGGCCGGCAACCTGCCAAACGCCTCGACCTTTTGTGGCCGTTGCGAAGCCGTCTGCCCGATGCGCATCCCGCTGCCCAAGCTGATGCGCCATTGGCGCGAGCGCGAATTTGCAGGCGGCGGCACGCCGTTCTCGACGCGGATTGCCTTGAAGTCCTGGGCGGCACTCGCGCGCCGGCCCTGGGCCTATCATTTCCTCGCCCGCCTGACGAGCCGTGCCATGAAGATTGCCAGTGGGCGCAACGGCGCCTTCCGCTGGCTGCCATTCGCGGCTGGCTGGACGGGCGGGCGTGATTTCCCTGCCCCGCAGGGCAGCACCTTTCAGGAACTTTGGGCCGCGCGTCAGAAGCAGGCGGCAAAAAAGAGGTCGGGCCGATGAGCCATCCTGGTGGTGCAAAGACATCCCGTGATTCGATTCTGTCAAAAATCCGCGCGTCCCTTGGTGCAACGCAGAACGACCCGGCCCGGCTTGCTGCCGCCGAGAAGCGTCTCATTGCAAAGCCGCGCGCAGCTCCCCCCCAGCGCGTTGCAGCAGCAGGAACCGACCTTGTCGCCCGCTTCAAGGAGGAGTTGCAGCGCCAGCTCGCAACCGTCGTCGAGACTGCCGGCGCCCCAGAGATCCCAGCGGTGATCGCTGAGTATCTGCGCGCCAACAATCAACCCCTGCGCCTACGCCATGGCAACGACCCCTATCTCTCGTCATTGGATTTTGCCGAAACTCCCGGCTTCAAAACCTTTCAAGGCCGCGCCGCGCCGGACGATACGACCGGTTTGTCAGCAGCCTTCGCGGGGATTGCCGAAACCGGCACGATGGCGCTCACCTCAGGGGCCGACAACCCCGTCACATTGGGTTTCCTGCCGGACACGCACATCATCGTGGTGCCCCAAAGCCGCATTGTCGCAACCTTCGAGGACGCATTCGCGCGGCTTCGCCAAGAACGCGGACACACGCCGATGCCGCGCACGCTGAACCTCATCTCAGGCCCCTCGCGCACAGCCGACATAGGTGGCCGCATCGTCATCGGAGCGCACGGCCCCCGCCGCCTTCTGGCGATCATTACCGGTGATCATTAGCCAAGCCCGTCCGGATTCGTAAAAAGGCTAGCCTTAACGCCGCAGGCAGCGCTGCATGCAGGCCTGCAACTGTCGATCGCAACTCGGGCTGCCTTGCGTCTTAACGCGGCACTGGCTGTGGGCCGCACGGCATTGGGCGGCACACGAATTAGCCACCAGACTAGGCTGCATCACAAAACTATCAGCCGCCACCACACCGGCCGAAAAAGCCAGCATCGCGCCCGCGAATATGAATAATCGGCGTCTCAATTTAATCCCTCCACGGATTCGGCCCGCCGGGAGGTCGCCCGCTACAGCGCCAAAACTCCTTACCTCGGCAGAACGATATAGAACCAGATTTCGCCAGCTGGAAAGATAGTGCCACCTCGATGAACACCCGCTGAATTGTCAGGGCGCCCATTTCCCGGGGCTCACAACCTTGCAATGAGGGGGGAGGCGCGCCCTTCGATCCGATCCAATCAAAGCCACGGCGATAGCCGGCAGCGCGGAGGAGGTAGGATCAGGCCGCACGGACGGGGGGGCATCGATGATGCGCGGCCTGATCCATCGCGCCAGAGCGATCAGTTGGCTTCCGCGTCTGGCAGCGTTTCGAGTTCTTTTTCGCTCATGGACAGGTTCAGTCGATCCTGTCCCTTCGAGAACTTGTCGGCGTTAATCTTGACGCTCCGAGCACCAATTCCGAGGAACCCACCGATGTCGGCGTTCACCGACGTGAGCTTCCCATCGCTGCCCATATCGACTGCAGTCACATATCCGACGTTCTTGCCGTCAAAGGTATAGACGGGCCAGCCGATCATGGCGGCATTGCTTGGCTCGGTGGTGGGAGCCTTTTCAGCGGCGGGCGATTCAGCAGCTGAAGGCTGCTGCATTTGCTGCCCCTGCTCTGCTGGAGTCTGCTCAGTCGGCGACTGCTTTTCTGGAGACTGCTGTGCGATAGCCGGCGCCATGCCAAGCGTAATCGCCAAGGCCGTCCCTGTTAGCAACTTGGTCCACATAATTAACCTCCATCGTTAGTTTAGCCTTTGTTTCAAAGGCGGAACGTAACCGTCGACGGCCATGCATCCCAGCGCATCAAGCACGCCATGGATTAACCGGCTGATGCACTGGTGGCGGTCTGAACGCCAAACACCGGCAATGGGTTCCCGCCGATGGCCCCACCGAGCGTGCCGTGGAAAGGCTGGAAGCGCGGCATTTCCGCACTCGTGTTCGCACGCAAGCTCGGCACCAAATAGGATACTGGCTGATTGAACGAGTGGCCCGGAAGCGGGGACGCGGAGCCGCAGACTAAAGCGGTGGAAGCACTCCAGGGCCACGACTGTTGGACCGGCTGCTCAACAACAGCTTGCTGAGTGTTGACCACAGGAGCGCTGCCCCGCGCACCGCCAGGTCCGAAAGGCCGATTGGCCCGTTAGCGAAAAAGCAAGATTGTTGCCGCCTAAAGCGGACACGATCTGCGGACACGATCTAGAGAGCAGCTTCCGCAAATAGCGGCTCGACCCGTCCCCGCCACGCTCCATGGAATTTCTCCAGGTATTGGTCGGCATTGGTCATTCCGCTCTCAGCGATTTCTTCGAGAGGTGAAAGGTAGACCCGTTCATCCTCGCCTGCCGCATCCTTCAGGCTCCGCGCCTTCAATCCCTCGGCGGCAATGTCAAGCACCCGTTGCGCTAGATCCTGAACGCTCCCCCCTCTAAACGGGGTCTGCAGGGCCAGACGCGGCACTTCATCGCGCAACGCCTGCCGTTCTTCGGCGCTCCAGCCCTTGACCAGGTCCCATGCTGCCGCGCGCGCCGTCTCGTCGTAAAGCAGCCCCGCCCACAACGCCGGCAGCGCGTTGATCATCTCGGCGCGACCGCCGTCGGCGCCACGCATTTCCATGTAGCGCTTGACGCGAACCTCGGGAAACTGCGTCGTCATGTGATCCGCCCAATCGTCGAAATTCGGCCGTTGACCTTCGAAACCCTCGAGTCTTCCGGCCAAGAAGTCGCGAAACGAAGCCCCGGCCGTATCGATATAGTTGCCGTCCCGGTAGACGAAGTACATCGGCACATCGAGTGCGTAATCGACGAGTCGTTCATAGCCCATGCCATCCTCAAACGCGAAAGGCAGCATGCCGGTGCGTTGCGCATCGGTGTTGCGCCAGACTTCGCTGCGCATTGACTTGAACCCGTTGGGCTTGCCGTCCGTGAACGGCGAGGACGCAAACAGCGCTGTCGCTACCGGCTGCAGCGCCAGCGCGATCCGCAGCTTTTGCGTCATGTCCGCCTCGTCGGCGAAGTCGAGGTTGGTTTGGATGGTCGTGGTGCGGTACATCATATCGAGCCCCATCGTCCCGACCGTCGGCATATAGCGCGACATGACGGCGTAGCGCGGCTTCGGCATTGTGGTTATGACCGAGCGTGACCATAGCGGCGCGAAGCCAGTCGCCATGAACGACAAACCCAGAGGTCCACCCGCCTTATGGCACTGCCGTAGATGCTGTTCGGTTTCCGCCGCGGTCTCATGCACCGACATCAGCGGCGCACCCGACAATTCGAACTGCCCGCCCGGCTCCAGCGATACGTTCGCACCAGGTTCCCCCAGCGCACGCTTCAACGCGATGATGTTTTCGCCTTCGAAAATCGGCTCCCACCCACAGCATTCCATGAAGCCGCGCATCAACGCGGCAATGCCCTTGTCGCCGCCATAGGCAACCGGCTCGAAGGTGTCCTGGCGAAACACGAACTTCTCGTGCTCAGTACCGATCCGCCATTCGGCCCTTGGTGTTCCGCCCTCTTCGAACCAGGCAACAAGTTCGTCGCGCGAAGTGATGGGAGCGCTTGGCTCGGTATTTTGTCGGGTCGACATGCGCTGGACCTGTGATTATCGCCTTGAATTCCTGCAGGCAGCGCGAGGGCGGCCAACTCGGGACAGCTTTTATGGCGGGGCAGCCGGGTCGTTACAAGAACTTCGCGAGGCGCACCAGCCATAAGTCGGCTTCCCCGCCTCAACTCCCCGTCCCGGTGGTCAGCCGCGAACTCGCTCGAATGCGATGCGGGCCAGCTCTTCCGCATGGCGGTTGCGGTCTTTCACATACACGTTACCCATCACCAGCCTGTCCATTTCGGTGCGCAGATAACACGAGACCGCCTCCGCCGGCGTCGTGACGATGGGCTCGTGGCGGTTGAAGCTGGTGTTGATGACGACAGGCACACCCGTCAGATTCCCGAACGCTTCGATGACGGCGTAGTAGCGCGGGTTGTCTTCCCGCCGCACGGTCTGGATTCGCCCCGTGCCATCGACGTGCACCGCCGCCGGAATGACATCGACCTTGTCGGGGCGCACCCGCGGCGCCATTGTCATGTAGGGGTCGGGCTGATCAACCTCGAAGAACTCCCCTGCACGTTCCACAAGCACGGCCGGCGCGAACGGCCGGAACGGTTCGCGGTACTTGATGCGGGCGTTGATCAGTTCCTTGATCTTCAGGCTGCGCGGATCGGCAAGGATCGAACGGTTGCCGAGGGCCCGTGGCCCGATCTCGTAGCGGCCCTGGAACCAGCCGACGATCTTCTGGTCGGCCAGGTCGTGTGCGACCCGCTTCAACAATTCCTCGTCGTCTTCGATCCGTTCATAGTTCAACCCGGCGGCATCGAGAGCCGCGATCACCTCCCCCTCGCTGTAAGCCTTGCCGTAGAATGGATGCGTCAGCTCGAAGCCACGCTCATGGCCAAGTGTCTGATGGTGATGCCACAGGGCGCTGCCGAGCGGCGCACCTGTATCGGAGGCGCACGGCGGCACCCAGACCCGTTCGAAACTTGTATCCCGGAGTATGCGCGCGTTGGCGACGCAATTGAGCCCGACACCGCCGGAGATGACGAGGTTCCTGGAGGCTTGCGTCTTTTCGACCTGGCGCACGATGTGAAGCACCGCCTCCTCGGTGATCGCTTGCACTGCGAAGGCGAGGTCTCGGTGGCGATCCTTCAGTTCGCTGCCCGGTTCCCGCGCCGGTCCGAATGTATCGAGGAACTTCTGGGTGAAGGGCCGGAGCAGCCCGTATGTATCGACACTGACGTAATCGCGATTGAGGTGGAAACGGCCCTCGTCCTCCAGAACGACGACTTCGCGGAAACGGTCCACGTAGGTAGGCTCACCGCACGCAGCCAGCGCCATGACGGTCCCCTCCTCGAACGGCTTGAAACCGAGGTGCTGGCTCGCGCAGGTGTAGAGCATCCCGAGGCTGTCGAAAAAGCCGAGCTGCCACTGCTGCTCCAGGCGATTGCCGCGACCGGCATACGCGCTGGTTGCCGAACGGTCGCCGTGTCCATCCATCACGATTACGCTGGCTTCCTCGAAGGGAGAAACAAAGTAGATCGCGGCATGCGCATCGTGATGGCCGACCTGCACGATCGGCGGCAGCTTCAGCGTCTTGTACTTGCGCCTGAGGGCGATTTGCAATCGCATCCACAAATTGACGACGCGGGGATCCTGGGTTGCATGCGCGGCGGGCCGCAGAAGATTAAGGCTGGCCGGCAGCTCCCGCGTCACGATGCGGTAGAAGGACGTTGCCAAGACCTTGGTGTCCCACGGCATCGTCAGATAATCGACATCGGCAAGTGACAGCCCTGTGTCGTCGAAGAAGGCCTCAAACGAACGGTCGGGAAACGCCTGTGTATGCTTCTGACGGTTGAACCGCTCTTCCTCGAAAATCACGTCAGGAACGCCATCGCGCAGAAGTGCGAGACCCGTGTCGTGAGTGCGGGAAATCAACCCGAGTATATTCAGCGAGCGAGCCATGATTACCTTGTTGTTTTTCTGACGATCACGCTGAGGTATTATTCTCAAGCCTGCGCTTTCTGCCCGGAACATCAGCAATCCGCAAGTCTTGACCAATCTCCAATTGGCCGCACCCTGTAACGCCGTTGCGACAACTGAGCCCCTCGGCTATGCCGTTGATTGCAATTAACCATCCGCCATGCACGCCCGGCGAGCATAATTCAAGTCCGCGCGGGGGGGGGTATGTTGACATCGCGTCGAGCAGGCAGCAGTTTCGCCGGAAACACGGATAAATTGTGCGCAAGGCAACTTTGCCAAAGATTGTGTAAGCTGCCCATATGGGGAAGAACAATGATCCATGCCAGCCCAACCATCACCCTGATGATGACCGTCCTATACGCGCTCGGCGCAATGGCGCACCTTGCCGGCCCTGTTCAAGCCGCGACCGAGCCTCAAAAAGTCGCTTTCGTCGGTTTCCGCATCATCAACGACTCGATGGAACCGCTCAGCGAAGCAGAGAAAAATCGCGCGAGGCTGCTCGACGCCCTGTTCAAGCAGAAGCTCGAAGCCACCGGCCGCTTCAAGTTCGTCGGCATACCCGAAGCGGTACGCGACGAGATCGCATCAGGTCCCTTCATCGGGGAATGCAACGGTTGCGAGGTCGACTACGGCCGCAAGCTCGGGGCCGATCTCATCGCCTGGGGCACGGTCCAGAAAGTTTCCAACCTCATCCTCAACTTGAACGTCTATATGGGCAGCGTCGAAACCGGCCAGATGACTTACATCAAGAGCGTCGACATCCGTGGCAACACCGACACGTCGTGGACCAAAGGACTCGAATGGATGCTGAAATATTATATGCCCGGCGCCGAACCCGCCGGCCAAACTCAGTAAGGGTATGGCTTGCCGAACAGCGCCGCGTAGAGCTTGGCATCGCGACGGTAGACATCGGGTCGGAACTGAATGTCTCCGTATTCGTCCCGCCACGCTGTCGAGTAGGTAATGTGCACCTCGATCGGCGCTTTCAGCGAAACCACCGTGCGCGCTCCACTCGCGACCACTGCTTCGATGCGCTTGCGATCCCAGCCGGGCACCGATGTCGTCAACACCTGCTCGGCCATGTCGATCGGCCGGGCAAGGCGGATACAGCCATGCGAGTACGCCCGGCTCGCGTTCGCGAACAGCGCGCGCGCCGGCGTGTCGTGCATATAGACGTTAAAGCGGTTGGGGAACATGAACTTCACTTGCCCCAGCGCATTGTTCGGCCCCGGCTTCTGGCGCAGCTGGACAGGAAAATTCCCCGCCGAATATCGGCTCCAGTTGATCGCGGTAAGCGGCACCGGCTTGTCGCCGATAACAGCCTCGAACCCTCTGTCTGAACGTGCCGCCGCCGATTTTTGCAGCTTTGGCAACTCTTCATTGATCGCAATCGAACGCGGCACGTTCCAGTAGGGGTTGATCTCGACGTATTGCATCGTCTCCGAGAACACCGGAGTCTGGTGATACGGCTGACCGACCACCACCCGCATAACGTCCTTCACCTGGCGATCCTGCACGCGACGCAACTGGTAGCCGGCGATGTTGACCATGATGTAGTGCTTGCCGAGTTCCTCGGGCATCCAGCGCACGCGCTCCATCGAAAGAACGATCTGGCGGATGCGGTAATCGATGGGGATATTGAGCTGGAACAACGACTTCTTACCCACGACCCCGTCGTCGTCCAGACCGTGTCGGCGCTGGAAACGCATCATGGCCTCGACGAGATCGCCCCCGTAAATGGTCTCCTCGCCTGCCGGAGCGGTGGCCGCAACCCCTTCCGTCACGGCGAGCCTGCGGCGCAGGTCGCCAACGATCGCGTTCGTCTCGCCGGGTTTCAGGACATCGATGACGGGAACCGCCGGCCATCCGCCATTGGCCTCGATCGCGCGGTATTCACCCAAAGCGCGCTTCAGAGCCTTGTAGAGCGGAATTTGCGGCTCCCAGGCATCGAAAAACACGTCGATCTGGCCAATCTCCGCGATCAGCTGAAGCGCGGCACCCATGTCGATGGTTTTTTCCTGCCAAAAGAGCTTGTCGTCCATCTTCGTTGGCAGAATGCGGCCCTTCTTGATTTCGCCCGCATACTTCAGGAAAGCCGCCGACCAATAAAGTTCCCGCAACGCCGCCTGATGCAAGTGAGCCTCGCGCGACAACGCGAAACGGTTCACACGGGCTACCCGCCCAAGCTGCTCGACAAGATTGGCATGGGATTCGAGCCCGTCCGCCTGTGCGTTTGAAAGCCGACGCAGGAAGGGGGCGGCGAGTGCGTCGTCCTGCCACAAAACCCGACTTTCCGGATCTTTGTAGTAGGCCAGCAATGCTTCGCGCCTCTGTCGCACGGGCAGGATCAGCCAATCGGGCTCAGCGAGCATGTTAAGGATCGCAGCCCTGAGCGGATTGGCGGGCGGCGCTTGCGGAACTTCGACGGCCGCCGTTGCGGCAGGCTGTTGAGCCGTTGCCAGTTCGGCGTGGCTACCGACGGCGGCAACGGCAACTCCCAAAGCGACCGCAAACCTGAGGGCGGACCTCAAGCAAAACGATAACCGGGCGCTTGCCTTTCTTGAATTCATCGACGAAGCCTTCGTTTCGCGCCAAGCCGGATTCTTCCATCCAGCCTGACCAGCTGAACTGTCGGCAAGACAACGTCAATAGACCGACGAAATGTTGAAGAGGTTGCCCAATGCCGGCAAAACACTTTCTAAAGTGCCAATGAGCCAAAGTCCGACTTCATATGATGCGATTATTCTCGGTGCCGGCGCCGCCGGGATGATGTGCGCTGCCATCGCCGGTCAGCGCGGTCGCAAGGTGCTTCTGGTTGATCACGCCGGCCGTGCAGGCAAGAAAATCCTGATCTCGGGTGGTGGACGCTGCAATTTCACCAATATCCACACGCGGCCGGAATGCTACTTATCGCAGAATCCGCATTTTGCCAAATCGGCGCTGAAAAGATACCAGCCTTCCGATTTCATAGAGCTTGTCGACAGCTACAAAATTGCCTGGCACGAAAAGACCCTCGGCCAGCTTTTCTGCGATTATTCCGCCCGCCAGATCGTCGAACTTCTGCTAAGCGAATGTGCCAAAGGCGATGTTGAAATCGGCTTGCGTTGTCCGGTGCGCGACATCGCCCACGCACACGGTCAGTTCCGCGTGGCGTTCGACGACCGGACGGCAGCTGCCGCGGCCCTCGTTATAGCAACCGGCGGTCCTGCCATTCCGAAAATGGGGGCAACGGGCTTCGCCTACGACGTCGCGCGCCGTTTTCGGCTTGAGGTGATCGCTCCGCGCCCGGCCCTCGTTCCATTGACGCTTGCAGAAAGCGAGAAGGATTTCGGCCAACTGACCGGGCTTGCCGCCGACGTCGTCGCCCGCTGCGGCAAGGCCGCATTCCGCGAAGCGGCTCTCTTCACACATAAAGGCCTATCCGGCCCGGCAATCCTTCAGGTTTCATCCTACTGGTCCAGCGGCATGCCGGTTGACCTCGACCTTCTTCCCGACCGGCCTGCGGGCTGGCTGACAACCGCCAAGCGCGCAAAGCCGAAATCGTCACTAGCATCGGCTCTGACGCAAGTTCTGCCAGCTCGCCTGGCGCAACTGCTGGCACAAAGGGTCTCCACACAAGGTGATCCGGGCGGCGTTCTGGCAAACGTTTCAGACACCAGCCTCAAGGATATCGAACGACGTCTGTCGGCCTGGCGCTTCATGCCGACCGGCACCGAAGGTTTCGCCAAGGCGGAAGTCACCGCCGGCGGCGTCTCGACAAGAGACCTGTCTTCGCAAACCATGCAGGCCAAGGAGGTTCCCGGCCTTTACTTCATCGGCGAAGCCGTCGATGTCACCGGCTGGCTTGGCGGCTACAATTTCCAATGGGCCTGGGCCAGCGGCTGGGCCTGCGCCCACGATCTTTAGTTCGAGGCCGATGGTCCCTTCAGAGCGGCTTCACCGTCACCGCTACGCCGACTGTATGCTGGCCTCCGCCGAGCAGCACGCCGCTTATCGGACTGACGTCGTCGAAATCGCGACCATAGGCAATGGTGATATGTTCAGGTGAATTGACGAGATTATTGGTCGGATCGAAGTCCACCCAGCCGGATTGCGGATCCCACACCGAGACCCAGGCGTGCGAAGCATCCGTCCCCTCGAGCTTGACCTGCCCTTCGGGAGGATGGGTAAGGATGTAGCCACTGACGTAGCGCGCCGGCAGACCCAGCGAACGCATTGCAGCGATCATCACGTGTCCGAAATCCTGGCAGACGCCGGATTTCTGTTCGAGCACCTGCTTCACCGGCGTCGACACGTCCGTCGTTGTATTGTCGAAGCGGAATTCCTTGTGAATCCGCTCCATGAGACGACGCGCTCCTTCCAGGAGCGGCGCCGCATCGGTGAACGAGTCCCGCGCGAAATCGAACAGCTGCTGCGTCGCCGCCGCATACGGCGAAGCACACACGTACTGGGCGATATCTGCTGGCAGTGTCTGGCGACTGCCGGCGACCGTCTCCCATGGTACGGAAGCCTTGAAATCCGGTTTCGGGACCTCCAGAACCTCGATTTCGCAAAACGAGTTGACCGACAGTTTCGAGTGCTCTTCTTCCACCGAGATGAGCGTCATGGGATTACCGAAATAATCGATACGGTCGCTTTGCCACGCCGGCGCCGGCTCAATCATGAAGTTGTGCCGGAGGATCTTCTGGGATTCGATCACGCGGGGAGCCAGATGCAAAAGGTGGTTCGACTGGATGACCGGCGAACTGTATTCATACGACGTCCGATGGCTGATCTGGTAGCGGGGCATCTTGTTATCGCTGCGGGTTGAGATGGAGCCGTTGCGGCTGCTCGTCTGCGAGACTGAAGTAATGGCGCGAGACAAGCTCCGATAGCCGCGGCAGTTCCCGGATGACATCGGAAAAAAGCTTCTGCAGCGCAACGCGCTGGCCGTCCGGGCCAACCTCCGACAGCTCCATGACGTCGGCGAGCCGCACCTTCGTCAAAAGCTCCAATGCCAATCGTTGGTCGGGTGCCCGCACTGCGTCATCCGACGACTTCGGTAATTCCCCGATGTGATCGGAGATCGTTGCCAGTTGGTAGGCAAGGCTGCGCGGGTTCATCTCATCAATGACCAGGAGATCAAGCACGAGATGCATTTGCGGTGCGAAGCGGTAGCGTGAGCGGAATGTGATGAAGCTATCCGCCGTCTGCAGTGCAAAGACCATATCGTCGCTGTCGAGGTCGTCGCCTTCCGAGGCCTCGAACAGTGTCAACAACAGCGTCGACATCTGCAACGCCCGCTCGATGCGCCGGCCAAGGTCCATGAACACCCAGCCCCGGTTGCGTGTCATGTTCTCGTGCGACATGCCAGCGAACGCCGCAAGCCTGTCCAACAGGCTTTCCGCCGCCTCGATAATATCGAGGGATTGGGCAGCAAGTGCAGCTGGCAAAGCGTCTTTGCCAAGCGAGGTCGGCGGCAATTCCCGCGCGATCGGCTCGGCTGAAAGTCCTGTCAGTATCCGCCAGCTGTCTTCCGAAAGGCGGTCCCGGCACCGCACTGCTATGTTGCGGATGTTCTCGAAAGTTTTTGGAAGCGCCTGGAACTTGTCCGGATCGGTGCAAAGTTCGTTGACGATTTCCCAAAGCATTTCCGGTTCGCCGTCGACCACGGCTCCGGCCTTTGGTGTCCCTCCCTCTTTGTCCAGGATGGCGCGCAGCGTCTTGATCGGCCGCTGGCTTGATGAAATTGCCAAAAGGTCGGCGGCACTGCGTTGCAGCGCCTGCCGCATGACCCTGAGCGTGCCGTCGGCTCGCTCGCCGTAGCGGCCGAGCCAGTAAAGATTGTCGGCCGCCCGGCTTTGCAGGGCCTGAGACTTGCGCTGCACCGTCATTTCGCGTGAGGCGAGCCGCTTCAGGCTGATATTGGGAGGTACGCGTTCTTCACCGACCACCCACACGTCGCGCGAACGCGCCTGCGTCGAGGTCAAGGCGACCGTCGAACCGTCATCGACCGACAAGGCGAGCCCGCCCGGCATGACGGCAAAGCTGTCGCCGATCAAGCTGACATAGATTCTCAGCGCATAATGCTCCGGCCTCAAGCCATCTGGCGTCCACGCCGGCGCGGTCGCAAACCCGATTGGCCGCTCGGCGACAAGGCGCGGACCGTTGAAGCGGATATCGGCTTCGAGCCCAGCCCGCTCCGCCTCGGTCATGGTCCGCACACTGCGTCCCGGAGCTGCTTCCCCGGGACTTCCGGTGCCTTCCTGCGCATTGTGGATGATGTACTGGTCGAGGTTGGCGAGAACGTCGCTGCGTGCCTGCTGATCGCCGAGCCAAAGCCTGGCGGTATCGGGAATGACGAGATCCTCGCCGAGGAACTTATTCGACAACGATGCCAGATAGCCAGAAAGCCCACGGTTTTCGACAACCGCCGTTCCCAGCGCATTGACCATCAAGTCCGGGTTCTGACGGCAGGCTTCCACCAGCCCGACCGGCCCATCGAAGCCTACGCCGGCAAGCTCGAGCGGGTCCGCCTTGTGCCCTTCGATGGCACGCACCAGGAGGTCGATCTTCTGCAGTCCATCGACCGTCTTCAGATAGACGCGGTTGCCGACAACCCGCAGATCCGAACCCTCGATACGCTTCTGGCGCATGTACCGCGCCATGAATGAATGGCCGACAAAGCTCGACTGATCGGGGCTTGGCGCCAGCACGGCCAGCATCGGGTCGTCGACGCCGGGCAGGCTCAAAAGATCATCGATGAGACTTTGATAGAAGGGTGCGATGCGCAGTGCATTCGATCGTCGGAAAAGGTTCCCCGAAACTTCCGAAACGACCATCCGGTTGGCGAGCGCGAAGCCATGTCCTGCAGGCGTTTCCGTATGGGTATCGATGATCCGCCAGTTGCCAAGCGGGTCGCGTGCGAAATCGAGCGCCAGGAAAGTCAGATGCCCGCGTGTTGGCAGGATGCCGTGCACGGGCCTCAGGAAGCTTTCGTCGCTTTGCACCAGAGCCGCCGGGAGAAGCCCCTCGGCGAAAACGTTCTGGGTGCCGTAGATGTCGGCAAGAAGATGGTTGTAAAGGCGCGCGCGCTGCACAGCGGCGCGCGCGATCTGCGTCCACGTCTTTTGATCGAGAATCAGCGGAACGAGATCGAGCCGCCAAGCCTGCCGCCCGCGCTGCGGATCAAAAAAATTCTCGAAAACGAGGCGGTCTACTTTCTGGGCGTCGGCCAGCTGCGCTTCCGGACTTGATTGCGCGAACCATTCGGCGCAAGCCCGCCATGCCGGTCCGATAGTCCCGCCGGGACCTGCCATCTCGTCGAACACGCCCGGGAGGGGCGTGTAGGCGGGAACAGGTGAGCCTCCATTGACGACGATGGCAGCATTGGTCGAGTTCATGTCGAGATCGGCTCCCGTTCCCAGCTGTTGTCGGGACGGCCACATCCAATGAGGAAACCAGGACGATACCACTGTGGCAACCTACAGTGAATCTCTCGTTCACCAAGTCGAAGGCGAACCGAGGGGCTGAAATCCAGCAGACTGATGTAACGCGGCTACGTCATGGTCAGTGTGCTGCGGCAATCTAGAGCACGAACAAAGGAGTAGCCGAGGGGTTCCGGGCTGAAGCTGAAACACCAAGTGTCAGCGTCGGAACCTAGTGTCCCGTCGCGCCTAAATCGCATCATAGCCGCAACCTCGTTCG
>LOEV01000062.1 GCA_001516065.1 Alphaproteobacteria bacterium BRH_c36 | reverse complement strand
CCCGTAGCTCAGCAGGATAGAGCATCAGATTCCTAATCTGAGGGTCGTGCGTTCGAATCGCGCCGGGGTCACCAATCTTTTCAATAGATTATCGCATTTACTCTCCATGCTGATTTGAATTTGGCAGCTTTTTGGCAGCTGATCCCAGAAGGCTGTTCTTTATTTATTCTCTTTGCTTCTGACGAGCGATCGGACCGCTTACCGGTCGCTGCGACCGCCACTTTCATGCGCTACGAACTCTCTCGCGGATCAATCCACAAAGACCGTCACATCCTCTGTCGTGAAGGCGCCTTCTACACGTTCGTCCCAACGGAGATCCGCCACCGTGGCCCGTGGCAGCTCCTCCGGCGCGGCAACGTCAAAGATCTCAAGCCAAACTACCGGTTGGCGCTAGTGCGCCACGGCTGGTTCTACATTGAGACCAACCCCGTCAAGTTCTCCGTTGAACTGAACCCCCGTCCTTAAACACGGGATCGACCCCGAGAACTTAAAACCCAGACCTAGTCGATCTCAAAACCGACCACGCCTCAGTCGTCTAACCGACTTAATCCCGAACAAGACCACCCTCCGACTTCACGCCTTTATCAATTCGTGAACCCTAGTCTTGATCCCCTTTCGACGTCACCCTCTCATAACCGCCTGGGCGGCGGTACCTTGAAACTCCCCCAAACACCCATTGCTCCTAGACAGACCAGCCCAATAGCAAAAATCCAGAATTTCTAGTCGACGTAGCCGACAACTTTTTTTTTGCAAAATGTGATGGTAAAACATTCTGAACGCCCATTCGGCCTCGGGGATGGCGTGATAAGCGAACCCGCTTTGGGAACTTACCTACGGCTTCCAGTCGACTGATATGAGTTCTGCTGTATGACGTCAGCTGTTGCACGACCTTCATACTGATCAAACGTGGTGTTTGTGACATCGCGAATGCTCCTTGCAGGAGGCATGCGGGTGTGATGAAGAACGGTCGGGATCACTACTGCCCGATTGGTCGGCTGGCGAAGTATGTGTTGCTGCAAGTGCAGCCCGATTGCGCAATGCCAGCGTGGATGTTCGTCCACGTAGACCCCTGTTATGTGGGCTCTGACGTGATCAGTGACAAGACACCACCGTGCGGCGGATCGAGCAGGGTGAGATCGATGCAATCGAGGCCCTCGATCAGTTGCTCATCGAAGAACTGACGCTGCGCGACAACCGCCGCATCAAGACATCGCTCATGATGGCACGGCTCTCCGCAGTCAATACTGCTGGCCGGCTTCGACTTCACCTTCCAGCCCTCGCTCGACCGTAATCGCATCCTGGCTCTGGCAGAGCTCAAGCTCACCGAATGCGCCGAGGTCGTGCACCTGTTAGGGCCGCCCGGCACCGGCAAGAGCCACCTCGCAACCGCGCTCGCGGTCGAAGCCGTGAAGGCCGGAAAAAGCGTCGCGTTCTCGACGCTGGCCGACATCATCGCCTCACTCGTCAAGGCCGAACGCGAAGGACAGCTCAAGGAGCGCATTCGCTTCCTGGCGCGCGCTTCGCTCCTCGTCGTCGACGAGATCGGTTATCTTCCAGTGACGCCGGGTGGCGGCAACCTGTTCTTCCAACTCGTCAACGCCCGCTACGAAAAAGGCGCCATGATCCTGACATCGAACCGCGGCTTCGCCGAATGGGGAGAAGTGTTCGGCGACCATGTTGTCGCCACGGCCCTTCTCGACCGCCTCCTCCACCACGCGATCGTCATCCAGATCGAAGGCTCCAGCTATCGCCTTCGCCAACACGCCGATCTCGTGCCGGAAAACATCCGCGCAAGACCGTCCATCAACCCGCCGCAGCAAACCAAACGGCGCGCGCGCCCAACAGGAAAGAAGCCCGCGGATCTTGAAAACGGATGATCCCCGATAACGCTCAACCGCCACCTAGGGAAAATTGAAAGCCCACATACGAGGAAAGTTCATGGCCCATTGACACCTGCGAGCGTGCGCCTGAAAGCGGTGCCGGACTGCCGAGCCAGCCGACCATCTCGCGGCTGGAGAACCTCGGCGATACGCGCTCTCTCTTTTCGATCGGCATGGGGCTCATCCACCTGTTCTGCAAGACCTACGCAGCCCCGCCGGCCTCCATCGTACTAGACATCGACGATACCGACGACAGGGTCCACGGCGGGCAGCAGCTCGCCTTGTTCAACACGCACGCCGGCGGGTATTGCTTCCAGCCCATCCATATCTTCGAAGCGAACTCGGGCAAGCCGATCCTGTCGCTGATCCGGCCGGGCAAGAGACCGGCTGGCGCCGAAATCGCTCGTGTGTTGCGACCTGCGATCCGCCGCATCCGCAAGCACTGGCCTGACGTCGCCATTCTCATCCGTGGTGACGGCCACTACTGCGCGCCCGAGGTGCTCGACCTTCTGCGCACAATGCGCTGCGACTACATCCTCGGGCTTCCGACGAACCGCACGCTGGAGGCGCGCGCCGCACATTGGCACCAGCAATGCCGCTGGCGCTGGAAGCCGGGGCTCGCGCGCGTGCGCCGGTTCCATCAGTTTGCGTACGCGGCAGGCTCCTGGTCAGCCTGCGAGAAGGTCATCGCCCATGTGGAGGCGACCGCGCTCGGTACCGACGTGCGCTTCATCGTCACCAACCTGCCCGGCCGGGGCAAGGTGCTTTACGAGAAGGTCTACTGCGCGCGCGGGCGGATGGAGAACCTGATCAAGGACCTCAAGCTCTACACGCGATCCGACAAGACTGCCTGCCACCGCTGGCAGGCCAACCAGTTCCGCCTCTTTCTGCATCAAGGGTCCTACTGGTTGCTGCACTCCGTGCGGATGGCAGCGCCGAAACGATCACGCTGGCGCGGAGCGACGTTCGCCACGATCCGCTCAATGCTGGTGAAGATCGCCTGCCGCGTCGAGGAACTGCTAACCAGGATTAAGCTGTCGTTCCCGGCCCATCTGCCGCACGCCGATGCGCTGGCCCTCATCGCCCGCCAACTCTGCCCGCAGGCGCCTTGAGCGATGCGGCCAACGCGCCGCGCGAACCCTCATCCGACAACCGCCAACGCGTAACAAAAGCGTCCCCGATCCCCCCGCCGTCAACCCGGCAGATGCCACGTGCGTTGCCGTAATCACAAATGCTTCAAGCGTCACCGTGAATAGATCGGGCTAACGTGTTTCTGGACACCCGTTTACTCTTTTCTAACCCTACGCTTGACCCTCTGACGAGGTGGGGGCAACCTCTATATTGATCCGAGAAGGTCTATTTCGGAGCCGAAGGAATCGAAAAAAAAGCTTGCGATGTTATACAGCAAAGATAATAATATGGTTGACTGCACCGTGCGACCCAGCATTGATAGGCCGCAAACGGAGAAGGTCTGCTCGCAACAAAATATCCATCGAATTGTTCGCCTCCGATGAATGAAGAAAAAGGCTTTAATTCGTACCGAACAAAAAAGTGCTGGGAGGAGAAAAGTGCTGGGAGGAGAAATGAAAGTTCAGGCGAAACCTCCGATTCCCCAAGTCGAATCGACTGCAAAGTCAACGTCACAGCTCAGTGGTCAGGTCAAGATGCGGTCTGTGTTCGTGAGCAGGGTGAGCGATACATGCTGGGTCGTCTCCGACGATAACCTGCAACGTGGTGGCGTATTCCGGGATGAAAAATCAGCGCTCACATTCATAAGAAAAGATATCGGAGAGGACGTTGTGGTTTGCAATTTGCAACCGTCGGCAAAAGGTTCGAATGTGTGCCACCTAGACACAATATTTCACCGGTCTCCATACCATCTTGAGCCTTTACAAGGTTCACTGAATCACCACAAAGCGGAAGCCACCGATGTTAGAGAAGAGTAAATCCGTTCTCGCATACCAGGCAACTATATTTGATCGGCTCGAATCGGGAGTTCAGTCTTACGCTCGCTGTTTTCCAACGACCTTCGTGCGAGCACGCGGTGCAGAAGTATGGGATGCCGAAGGTAGACGATTTGTGGACTTTTTGGCTGGCGCCGGCTCGCTGAATTACGGTCATAATAACCCAATTTTTAAGGAAGCGTTGATATCGTACATTGAGGGCGATGGTATTACGCACAGTCTGGATCTTCATACCGGTGCGAAAGAACACTTTCTCAACACGCTGAATGATTTCATCTTGAAGCCACGAGGCCTTGACTACGTGGTTCAGTTCACCGGTCCGACGGGCACCAATGCGGTTGAGGCCGCCATCAAGCTTGCCCGCAAGGTCACCGGCCGAACAAACATAATTAGCTTCACTAATGGGTTCCACGGCTGCACACTTGGATCGGTGGCATTGACGGGCAACAAATACTTCCGCGATGCGTCGGGCGTTCCGATGCAGAACGCTACGTCGATGCCATATGACGGCTACTTCGGCGATGGCGTGGATACCATTGCGTACCTGGAGATGATGCTTTCGGACCCGTCCAGTGGAGTCTCCGATCCAGCCGCCGTTATCCTTGAAACGGTTCAGGGAGAAGGCGGGCTCAGAGCAGCACGCACGGAATGGCTGCGCCGCCTCCAAGCTCTCTGTCGTGCCCGGAATATCCTGCTGATTGTTGACGACATTCAGGCCGGATGCGGCCGAACGGGGTCGTTCTTCAGTTTCGAACCAGCAGGTATAGTGCCAGACATAGTAACCCTGTCGAAATCGCTTTCCGCCTTCGGTCTGCCCATGGCCATTGTGTTGATAAACCGCTCAATCGACTGTTGGAAGCCGGGCGAACACAATGGTACCTTCCGGGGCAACAACCATGCCTTCGTGACAGCTGCTACAGCGATAGAGCACTACTGGTCTTCGGCAAGCTTCACAGAATCCATTGCTCAAAAAAGCAGACACCTCGGTGAACGCCTGCAACGTCTCGTTGATCGTTTCCCATCGGACCTCTGCGAGGTTCGCGGTCGGGGAATGATGCGCGGTATCCGTTGTATCGACCCGGCCAAGGCGGCAATGATCTCAGCAAAGGCCTATGAGAACGGGCTTATCATCGAGCGCTCAGGGCCTCATGACGAGGTCATCAAGTGCTTGATGCCCCTCACCATCGAGAACGAACAGTTCGATGAAGGCCTCGACATTCTAGGGAGCGCATTTGAAACGGTTTGCTCAGCACAAAACGTAAGGAGCATCAACGGCGATCCAGCTATGATCTTTGCCGCCGAATAAGAATGCGGGGACCGCTCAGTTGGACATGCCCATCAATGAGTACGCAAGCCGTCTTCGTTGGATAGAGGGCGAACGACTCGATCATGTGTTCGAGCAATGTTGCGATGAACTTGAGACTGGCGGCCCCGTCGAGGCGGTAGTCACCGCAAACGTTACGTACACTTACCGCGAACTGGACAACCGCGCTAATCAGGTGGCACGGCACCTTAAGGCGCGCGGTATAGGTCCGGGCGACAGGGTGGCGCTTATGTTCGATAAGTCACCCGAAACGTATGTGGCGTTGATTGCCGTTCTTAAAATCAACGCCGCGTATGTACCCCTGGACTGTAGTTTCCCAACGGAAAGAATTGCCTTCATACTGAAGGATGCAAATGTCTCTGCGCTCGTTTCCGAGTCAGTCTTCAAATCAATCCTTGGGCCATTTTCACAAACTCAGGTTTTTCTGGACGAAGACAGTAATGCAATCGACCAGCAGGACGCCGCCCGCTTAACTCCGGAAGAAAAAGGCTCTGATGAAAACCAGCTTGCCTACATAATCTACACCTCCGGTACGACGGGAAACCCTAAGGGCGTCGTCATCAATCACCCCAGCATTGTAAACTTCGTGCGCGTTGCTGCGGAAGTTTACGGCTATGAGCCTGGGGACCGCGTTTACCAAGGACTTACGATCGCATTCGACTTTTCCGTCGAAGAAATCTGGGTTCCTTTTGCCGCAGGTTGCACGCTAGTACCGGCAAAGCCCGGTGTGCGGTTGGTTGCAGAGGACTTGGCCGACTTTCTCCAAGAAAAGCGCATCACGGCGATGTGCTGCGTGCCGACGCTTCTGGCAACCATCGAGCGAGACCTTCCTGACCTGAGACTACTGCTGCTGTCTGGCGAAGCCTGTCCCCACGGGCTTGTGGATCGTTGGGACCGTCCGGGCCGCACAATTCTAAATGCCTATGGTCCGACGGAAGCGACCGTAACCGCAACGGTCACTAGATTGTATCCAAATAAGCCCGTCACCATTGGCGTGCCGCTGCCGACATACCAAGTCGTCATTCTCGATGAGCACGAGAATAAGCAGCTCGCTGATGGTGAAACAGGTGAAATAGGTATCGCCGGCATTGGGCTGGCCGAAGGTTACCTCAATCGGGATGATCTGACAGCGAAGGTCTTCATCCCAGACTTCTTGAACCTGAGTCACAACCCGTCAGGCCGCATTTATCGCTCGGGTGATCTAGGCCGCATCAATGCGGACGGCGAGATCGAATGTCTTGGCCGGATCGATACCCAGGTCAAGATTCGCGGTTATCGGATTGAGCTTACGGAGATTGAATCTGTCCTTCTCGAACTGCCGGAAATAGCCCAAGCGGTCGTCGATACCTATGAATTCGATAGTGGCACCAAAGAGCTTGTCGCCTATTACTCACTTGTACCTGGCGTAGAAAAAGTTTCGCACGCCGAGATGGCGAAGAAGCTTCGTGGCCGGCTGCCCAAATACATGGTCCCGGCGTACTATGAAGCACTCAGTGTAATTCCCATGACGTCGAGCGACAAGGCGGATCGCAAGAACCTACCACCACCGGTTGGGCCGCGCCTTACGTCTGGTTCAGAAAATATCGTCGAAGCCGAGAGCGAAATTGAAGAAGCGCTGGCGGCAGCCTTGTCGGAAATCTTGGAGCTGGAAAGTGTCTCCGTCGAGGACGACTTTTTCGAGGATTTGAATGCTCACTCGCTCCTCATGGCTCAATTTTGCGCACGGGTACGTGAAAAGGTCTCTGGCGTTGAAATATCGATGCGGGACATCTACCAAAACCCAACCATCCGCAAACTTGCTGCCAAACTTGATGTTGATTCGTCACCAAGCGTCGCGAAGAAGAACCAGCAGCCATACTGGATCGCCAGCAACCTTGAGTACTACGGAACCTGGGCGCTGCAGACCGTTTACTATTTGGCGTTGATTGCCGCTACGACCTGGCTTCTCCGGGCTGGGCTCTTTTACGTCTTCGCGGCTGAGAATATTCTCTACGCCAACTTATGGGGCATCGCTGCGGTGATCGCCATTTCTACTGCGCTCACATTTGTGGCCGTGGCGTCGAAATGGCTGTTGATCGGGCGGTGGCAACGGGGAACAATTCGAATATGGAGTCTGAACTATTTCAGGTTCTGGCTAGTCCATAATCTTATATCTCTAAGTCCATTGGCATATTTCCGCGGCAGTCCGCTCTTCAATCTCTACCTGAGAATGTTGGGGGCAAGGATCGGCCGGCACGCAGTCGTCAACTGTAAGTCACTTCCTCTATGCACCGATCTTATCGAGATTGGTGCAAATGCCGTCGTAAGCAGTGAGGCGATCGTCCAGGGTTACAGGGCCGAGCGCGGCATCATCCAGATTGGATCAGTGAAAATTGGCAACGACTCCTTTGTCGGCATCGGCTCGCTTGTCGACATCGAAACGCGCATCGGCAACGGAGCGCAGCTTGGACACTCCTCGACCTTGCAGGCCTGCCAGGTGATCCCTGATGGGGCACGGTTTCACGGAACGCCGGCAGAGAAAACCGACATCGACTACTGTCCGTTGCCGGAGCGGAACTGCAGCACGACAAGACGTGTCCTTTATTCAATTTCACAGCTTACAAATATCCTTTTGTTCGCTGTCCCGATTCCAGTGACAGGTCTCTACCTGTTGAATATTTATGGTTTCTCGCCATCGTGGGCAGCGAGGTTTGCATCGCCATTGGCAAACTTCTTGGTGGCGACAAATATCCTGGCCGTTCTCTCCCTCATTATCGGGCTTATATTTATTGTCAGCGTTCCGCGACTGCTCGCACTCTTGATTGAGGATGGCAAGGACTACGTCCTGTACGGGTTCCACCACGGTGTCGCCCAGTTTATCGACAAGTGGAGTAACTCAGAATTCTACAACACGCTTTTCGGCGACAGCCCCTTTATCACGACCTACCTGACCGCTATCGGTTGGAATTTGAACAAGGTGCATCAAACAGGAACTAATTTCGGAACAAACCAGCGTCATAATTCACCCGCTCTTTGCGAGGTCGGCGACGCTACAATGGTTTCGGACGGCATCAACATGGTGAACACGGAATTATCGAGCTGCACATTCAGACAAACTAAGGCGGAAATCGGCGCTGAGAATTACCTGGGTAACGACATTCATTTTCCGCCTCGAGCCATGGTTGGAAGAAACTGTCTTCTCGCCACAAAAGTTCTGATTCCGCTTGATGGATCGCTTCGAGAAAATACAGGTCTTCTTGGTTCGCCAGCGTTTGAGATTCCACGCGCCACAAGCCGCGATAAGGACTACTCACAGATCGATGAGACACTGCGTCTGCAGCGCCTGAAAAAGAAGGGCCGGTTCAATCTCGGCACGATGTTGGCGTTCTTGTTCGTAAAACTCTTGTTCATAAATCTTTCCGCTCTCTATTTCTATTGGGCTTGGACATTGGAGAGCACAGTTAGCTACTTCACATTGACCGGTGCTGCCGCAGGCTTCTTAGCCTTCACCGTGCTCTACAATGTGTTCTTTGAACGGTTGTCTTGGGGTTTCAAAAGGATGTGCCCGCGAATTGTATCCGTGTATGAACCCTATTTCTGGCGCGTTGAGCAGTACTGGAAACTTTGCAACCCGTTGCTTGAAAACTTGTTTCAAGGCACGCCATACAAGACTCTCATACTTCGCATGCTTGGAGCACGCGTGGGGCGTAAAGTCTTCGATGACGGCGCCACGATAACCGATAAGATGTTGGTCGAAATAGGTGACTACGCCACGCTCAACAACGAATGTGTGCTCCAATCGCATTCGCTGGAAGAGGGCGTTTACAAATCTGATTACATCAAGATCGGTCAGGGTTGCACCGTAGGTACACTTGCGTTCATTCATTATGGAGTCGAAGCAGGTGAGAATTCCATAATCGAAGGCAACGCCTTCTTGATGAAAGGTGAGAGGGTTGAACCTTGCTCGATCTGGCAAGGCAACCCCGCCAAGGAACTTACGACGAAACTTGCGCCCACTTCTAGTACGTCGGGCCGGGTCCCAACCATACCGCAGCATACTTTCAGCTTAGACAGGTCGGGGAATGACGAAAACTCCAGATGCGGGCAACCCGATCCCTTCTGCGACGCAGCGACATTGGACTGTGGCCATGACCAGCACGGCCCAGTCCAGTTTCGCAAAGAGAACGACGGATCGAAAGCAGGCATTGATTTAGCTGAGTCACAAATTGAGTTTATCGAGGCCGGTGTCGGCCCGCCGACTTCAATTGGAAACGATGTTGGTCCCACGTCGACTGTTGGTGGCGCGCTCTCCGAGCCAACCCAAGAGGAAACGGCAACAACTTATGTTTGTTATGGTACTGTCTCCGAAATCATCCGATTGACTGATCCAAGCGAGTTGCTTTCGAAAGAAGAGCTCGAACGGGTGGGTTCGCTGAACGATCCCGCCGGCTGTGCTCGCTTTCTGGCTGGGCGCATACTCCTGCGCACGGCACTGTCATGGTCCGTTGACGATGAGATCCCTCCTTGCAGCTGGAAATTTACAATCAACCGCCACGGCAAACCGGCTATAATCGCAGGCATGCCGGATATCGCGTTCAACATATCCCACTCTGTTCAGGGCGTCGCCGTGGCGCTGAGCAAGGGCAGCGAAACTGGGGTTGACCTTGAATCTCTTCAGATTTTAGGTATCTCCAAACCGATACGTGAGGCCCTGACCGACGCTGAGCAAGCGTCTTTGTCACGTCTGTCGGAGACAGAAAGGTGGGCCGAATTCATTCGGCTTTGGACTGCGAAAGAAGCTTGTGCAAAGGCGCTTGGCCTAGGCGTCTCCTTGGATTTCAGACAGCTTGAGGTCGATTTGGAGACTATGACCTTGAGGTTAGGTCCAGACCTTCCAAACGTTGGAAAAAATCTCGTCCTGGCGGCACGCAAGATTAGGCTTGATGGGAATGCCTATAGCCTTAGTGTCGCATCGGTGGTCCGTCAGGGAGCAGAACCAAGAGTACGGTTCTTCGAAGCCCGAAAAAAGAAAAGCACCGGATGGATGCCGTCATTCCGCACAGGATAAAGGCCCCAGGGAAGAGCCGGTGTGGAAATCCGCTCGCGACGGCAACCAGAGTATCAGGGACATTCATTCAGATGCGGTACAAGACGAGCAGAGGCGCACTGGCCCTCTCTTTATTCCTTGTCTCAATTACACTGTATCTGAGTTTAACTTTGGCATCCGATCCACTGGGTGGTGGCATGAGTGTACTTAAACAAGATGGCGTCTGGCGCTCTAGAGGTTATGGCTGGGTTTTATCTATAAAGAACAAGAGCTTGACATTATACCACGCCAGCAAAAAATTTTGCATCAAGGACACAAATCCAGAGTTTAGCCGCGGGGACATTGAGGCGAAGGTCGTCGATGGCAGCAACGGGCGCGTACTGCGGGTAACAATCGATGACCCATCGTATTTTTATATCTTTGACCGCATCGAACAGCTTCCTGACACCTGCCGAGGCAATCCCGACAAGGGCGTCGTTGCTACATTTGATGCTGTCGTCGATATCTTTTCGACGCACTACCCATTCTTTGAACAGCGCCGAGTAGATTGGCCACGGTTGTCTGCAAGATACAAACGAGAGATCAGCCCTAAGACATCCGAAAAGCAGCTATTCAAAGTCATCAGCCGCATGCTTTTGGAAATCGGTGATGGACACGTATCGTTGCGGGCCAAGTCACTCGGTCGGAAGTTTGCCAGCAGTTCGAAGAGACCCCCTTCAACTGACATCGTAGGTTTTCTTTCAAGGTTCACCAATTTCGCTTTCGGCGACCAATTCAATACGACTGCGGTGAACGGCTACTGGACAAGCGGCATCGGTGCCGCTCTCGTGGGGGGCACCAAAAAGGCAACTGCAAACGGGAAAATTCGATTTGGAGTTATAGACGGTGATATCGGCTATCTTGAGATCAAAGAAATGGAAGGCATGTCGACGCAGGATGTTGAAAAGTCAATGGGCGAAGTTGCTAACGTTTTCACGGGGCTTAGCGCTGTAATCGTTGACGTGAGCCGCAACCCGGGCGGCTTGGATACAATCGGTACTCAGTTGGCGAGTCGCTTCGCCGGTAAGGAAACACTGGCCTACTACAAGTTTGCAGGTGATGGTGACACCAGCCAGAAGCAACCAATCTATATCCGGCCGAGCGGCCCATCGTTGGATACAGACACCCCTGTATACGTCATTACGAGCCATCGAACAGCCAGCGCCGCAGAGATTTTTGTCATATCGATGCGCGCGCTACCCAATGTTACCCATGTAGGTCAGAGAACTGAGGGCATTCTATCCGATGAGCTTCTAAAGCCACTGCCAAATGGCTGGCGGCTGAGCTTATCGAACGAAATCTATCTCGACAGTGAAAAGGAGAGTTGGGAAGCTGTCGGGATACCGCCGGAGATCAAATTTCAAGTCCGCGCAAAAAAGTCATACTCCAACAAAGATATCGCGGCGGCGCGTGAGATTATTCAATTTTTGCGCACTTCCGCGAAATCGGAACCCTGACTTTCTCACAGCTATAGGGAGCATCGGGGCTCCGACTCAGAGAAGTGCTTCTGCGACAAAGACTTGAAGTGCGCAGGAAATGATCCCCGATGCCGACACGGTGGTAAGCATCTGGTGAGCCTTTCAATTACCCACAAATTATGAGGGCGCATTGGGGAGCAGACCAATTCACCCCAGGACTCTCACTCTAACCGGATGGAAGTCGGGGCTCAGGTCATCAGGTGAACAAATATCGGTTGCGCTGCCGGTGGAATATTCCCTTTGCTTCTTCATAGAGTTCCAAATCTCGCCTATTATGCTTCCTGATCAGCTCGGCCACACCGTCATCGACATCATACTGGCGCTCTCTTTCGGGATTTCTGTTCTCGTTGTGCGCAAAGCCTAGGTCAGCAGAGAAAATCTGATTAAATATCTTGATGCTCTCATCGTACGCCTCGGCCAAACCGACAAAGGCGAAACTGCTGAGTGGTATGCCTGAAAGAAACTGACACTGAACATCCCTTGCATCGGGAAACGCAACATACTGCTCCAAAGTAAATTGATATTTTTTAATGACGACTGCATCACCATGCTTTCTGCCAGGGTTTCTTTTTAAATAGTAGTAATTTGAAAGAACCCGATCAACGGGATCACGAAGAAAGGTCGCGTATTCGAGCGGCGTTTTGAGACTGCGATATTTATCTGCAAAAAAATGACCGTGGACTATCTTGTATCTCTCCACGATCCCGTCGCTATCAGCGCGCATCGCAAGCTTTCTTTTGAAACGCTTGATGCGGGAAGACACACTACTCGAACCAATCTCATCCCCATAATCGAGCAACAGATAATCACCATAATATTCTTTCAGCGCCGTCCTGAAAGATGATCCTGCGGCTTTGCGGATGTGAACTGATACAATCATCTTGCTTCCGACCTCAAGCCAATAACGCGGACAACCGCTCCCGATTCTCAATGGGCTGATAGTCAGCCATCCTGCTATCTACCAAGCGGTAGGGAATATTCTGCGCTTCCAGAAAGTCACACCAGCCTTGGTACAAAGATAACAGATCGGCCTGTTCGTATATTTTTCTCCATAAAGTCCTACTGTATTGGCTGGTCTCGTCGGTCCACAGCGGCTCCACGAGGTCGCGACCGTCGACGCGCTCTAGCAGGGTTGGCCGATCTGCGACCAGTATAATCGCCTTTTTGGTGTGGTCTAACTGCTGCAGCGTATACCAAGCTCCACTCCTATTCTCCAGATCCGAGTGGAAATTAGCCGGCCACAGTTTATTCACCCCAGACAGGACCGCCGAACAGAGATTCTCGGGCACTATTCTGGACAGCAGTCTCATATTTTTGGCTGAGTAATAGGACGCCAAGTGCCTAGCGATATTGTAATGAAACAGGATATTGGAACTCTTTTCACCCAGCTGCCACATCTCAGCAGACGACTGATAACCAAAGACGACTTCACAGTCTTCATGATTGGAATTCACGAACTTTTCGAACTGCTCACTCTTCATGAAGGTGCTCTTTCCTGAAGAGGAAGGCCCGCTAACAATCCAAAGCGTGTTGTTTTTCTGTTCCATGTAAGCCCAGTTCAGTAATGCTCCCAAGCACGCATATCAAGGCTGCAACCCCGCGGTATGCCCTGGATAGCCTTATCCCCCCTCGCGCTAGCATTCGGCCGCGCGATTATCTCCTCGATAGAGCTTCTTAAATTGATTCGGCCCGCCCAGGCCAGTGAAGCAAGACCACAGCGGCTTCTTCTCCAACGTGAAAGAACGCGATTGTGCGTCTCGCAATGTGACGTACAAATCGGCTAGCTTGATTCTGCGGTTATGGCGGTTGGCTGATCCTTCTGGAGGCAAGGACTGGGAGGCCGTCATTTCGTGCGACGATGGATATATTATGATGGCATGGTAGGAGCGGAAGTGGTTGTCCTGGCGAACCCAATAACCGATGACGGTCTGTCGTCGGGGAAGTCGTTGCGAATAGATTGCACGTTTGTTATGGCACCTTGAGACTGGGTGATTAGGTGCTCATCCTTGCTTAGACGGCTTCTGCCGCGCTGGCCGCTGTCGTGAGGTATGAACCGGGGACATCCCTGACAGAATAGACCGGGAGCATTCCTGACAGTCCAGGCTCGGATTTCCAACTGGGGAGAATCGGGCGATTGCTTTCAGGGAGAGCAATCCTGTGGAAGAGCGTATCGCGTTGTTGCGGGCCTACGAGAGCGGGCCGTTCACGGTCGTTGATCTGTGCGAACGCTACGCGATCAGCCGGGAGACGTTCTACGTCTGGAAGCGCCGCCGCGATGCCAGCGACGAGCGCTGGTTCGAAGAGAAGAGCCGTGCGCCGGGGCACTGCCCGCATGCGACGTGGGCTGACGTGATCGCGGCTGTCATCGCCCTGCGCCAGCGTTTCCCGCGCTTCGGCCCCAAGAAGATCCGCGCCCGTCTGGCGCTCGACGATCCCGGCCTCGTCTTGCCGGCAGCCTCCACCATCGGCGATATTTGCGATATCAACTCAAATTCGAGCTGCAAGCGGCAGGCGGTCTAGTAAGTATCCCCCGGCAAAGCCGGGGGCTTTAAGGTTGGGGCCGCCCGGGGCGGCTTGCGGGGTCGCTGACGCGGCCTCCTATTCGTGTGCCACCTGAAGGTGGCAGGTCAGCGCCAGAGGTTCAACTGCTCCAGACCCCCTGATACTTCTTCTCCTGGTTGCGGATGTACTGGCGGATCCCCTCTTCGTCACGACCAACGGTTGAGACGAAGTATCCCCTGGCCCAGAAGTGTTGTCCGACGAAGTTGCGTTTGCGCTCGCCGTAGACGCGCGCCAGATGAATGGCACTCTTGCCCTTGATGAAGCCCACCACCTGGGACACCGCATATTTCGGCGGACCGCCTTTTTCCGGATCTGGCAGTGAGCGCATTGAAATTGACCGAGCAGAAGTGGCTCCACAATTTCGGACGGTAGGGTAGGTGGATTGTCTGCCTGACAGCGGATCTGGGTTCGCAGTTCACGTGCGAAGCATTCACCGGCGTGCTGGCGGCGAACGACATCAAGATCAGCATGGACGGCAACGGTGCCTGGCGGGACAATGTCTTCGTCGAGCGGCTTTGGCGAAGCGTCAAATACGAGGAGGTCTATCTGCACGCCTACGACAGCGTGTCGGAGGCGCGGGGCGGGATCGGACGCTATCTCGATCTCTATAATCGCCGCCGCCCGCATTCGAGCCTTGACGACAAGACAC
>LOEV01000061.1 GCA_001516065.1 Alphaproteobacteria bacterium BRH_c36 | reverse complement strand
AACGCGCAGTCGGCGGCGTGAGCCGGCGCGGTTGTCTCGTTGTCCAGGGAACGTGACTTGCCCCTGCGCTCGGCTCACGTGCTGACTGTCGTCCGCGCCTACTTGGCCGCCTTCATTTCGATGACGCGATACTGCTTGTCGCGCCCGAGTTTGATGCGGAAATCGACCTTCTCACCAGCCTTGATGTCGCCGAGGTCCACTTTCTTCGTGACCGGAAGATCCATCGTCATCGTCGGCCAGCCGAGTTTTGGCATCGGCTCGTGGGTGATGTTGACCGTGCCCTTGTCGGCATCGACGGAATTGATGACGCCAACGCCGTCCGCTTCCGTTTCCCCAGGCACCGTCTCGACTGACTTCATCTCTGCGTGATCCATCGCTTTTTCTTGCGCCACGGCAGCCCCGGCGAAGCTGGCTGCAAGCACCAACGTCATTGAAAGCATTCTTCTCATCTGTGATCTCCCTTCTGGTTGCGTTGTCGAAATCATGTCGACGTTTGCGTGGCGATTAAAGGTCAGCCCCTGGTGATCTCATCGTGATCCAACCGGTCAGGACCAGAAGGGCGAGGCCAATCGCCAGTTCAAGGCCGTTTGACAGCGGTTGCCGCCTCGCTCTTTGGTCATTGTGCTGCAATTCTTTCGTTCGCTGTCTCGCGGCTTGCACCCTGTTGCCCCCGATACCGTCGCCCCTCCCAGATGAGATAGACGACAGGAATGACAAACAGCGTCAGCACCGTCGTCGAGGCCATGCCGCCCAGCATCGGCAGCGCGATGCGGCGCATCACGTCCGATCCGAGGCCCTCGGTGAAGAAGATCGGCGCGAGGCCGGCAACGATGGTCAGCACCGTCATCAGCTTCGGGCGCACGCGCATTGCCGCTCCGGCCATGACAGCCTCCTCCAGCTCGGCAAACGACTCCGGTGGATGTTCGCGCACTTGGCTGTCGATATAGAGGAGCATGACGACCGCCGTTTCAACCGCGATTCCGCCCAGCGCGATGAAGCCGACGGCGACCGCGACCGACATGTTGTAGCCCGCAAGATAAACCGCCCAAAGGCCGCCGATCAGCCCGAAGGGCAGCGACAGCATGATGATGAGCGTGCGGTCGAGCCTGCCGAAATGCAACATCAGCAGCATGAATATGACGAGGACGACGCTCGGCACGGCAACTTGCAGGCGCTGGTTCGCCTCCTCGAGCTGCTCGAACTGCCCCGACCAGGAAATCGCGTAGCCCGGCGGCAAATCGACGGACTGCAAAATCGCGTGCTGCGCCTCCGCGACATAGCCGCCGATGTCGCGATCGGCGATATCGACGAACACCCAACCCGACAGGCGTGCGTTCTCCGAGCGGATCATCGGCGGCCCGTCGGTGAAGACGATGTCGGAAAGTTCGGCCAGCGGGATGTGCTGGCCCTCAGGTGTCGGCACAAGGATCTCACCAATCTGACCCGCCGACTCCCGGTAGGACCGATCGTAGCGCAGGATGATGTCGTAGCGCTCGCGCCCTTGCACGCTTTCGGCAAGCTTCATCCCGCCGAGAGCCGTCTGAATGACCGTCTGGAAAACGGCTAGGTCGATGTTGCGGCGGGCAAGTTCGCGCCGGTTCGGCTGGATCTCGATGTACTTGCCGCCCTGGACCCGGTCGGCGAAGGCCGAGCGCGTTCCGGGAACGTCTTTCACCGCCGCCTCCACGGACAGCGCCACCCGCTCGATCGTCGCCAGGTTGTCGCCCGAGATCTTGATGCCGATCGGCGTCCGGATGCCGGTAGAGATCATGTCCATTCGGATCTTGATCGGATACCCCCAGGAGTTGACGAGGCCGGGGATTTTTGTGCGGCTGTCGAGTTCTTCGATCAGCGTCTTTTTTGTCAGGCCTGCCCGCCAGGTGTCGCGCGGCTTCAGCTTGATCCAGGTCTCGATCATCGAGATCGGCGCCGGGTCCGTGGCGCTGTCGGCACGCCCCAGCTTGCCAAACACGCGTTCGACTTCCGGCACCGTCGTGATCAGCCGGTTGGTCTGCGCCAGGATTTCCTTGGCCTTGGTGATGGAGACGCCGGGAAGCGTCGTCGGCATGTAGAGAAGCTCTCCTTCGTAAAGCGCCGGCATGAATTCGCTGCCCGTCTTCGAAATCGGAATGGCGATGGATGCCACGGCGGCAAGCGTTGCAACAAGCACGGGCCACCGTGCCTTCATCGCCATCCACAGGAGCGGCTTGTATCCGGCAACGAAGATCCAGTTGACCGGATTTTGCATCTCCTTGAGCACGCGCCCGCGTATCAGCCAGATCATCAGCACCGGAACGAGCGTCACCGACAGCAGGGCCGCGAACGCCATCGCATAGGTCTTGGTGTAGGCGAGCGGCGCGAACAGCCGGAAGCTCTGCCCCGTCAGCGCGAACACCGGCAGGAACGAGACGGTGATGATGAGTAGCGAAAAAAACAGGCCCGGCCCGACTTCTTTGGCCGCCAGGATCACCGCATCCCGCCGCTCATCCGCCGTAGCTGCAGCCGGCATCATCGACAGCTTGCGGTGCGCGTTTTCGACCATCACGATCGACGCATCAACCATCGCGCCGATGGCGATCGCGATGCCGCCAAGCGACATGATGTTGGCCGTGATCCCCTGTTCGGCCATGACGATAAACGCGGCCATGACCCCGAGCGGCAGCGTGATGATCGCCACGAAGGCCGAACGCACGTGGAGCAGGAAGACGAAGCAGACAAGGGCGACGACGATACCCTCCTCGATCAGCTTGTGCGTGAGGTAATCGACCGCGCCTTCGATCAAGGGTGCGCGGTCGTAGACCGTTACGATCTCGACGCCCTCCGGCAGGCTCGTGCGCAGCGAGTCGATCTTCTTCTTCACCGCATCGATGACGGTCAGCGCATTTTCGCCCGAGCGCATCACGATGATGCCGCTGACGACCTCACCCTCGCCATTGAGCTCGGTGACACCGCGGCGCAGCTCCGGTCCCTCGATCACGTTGGCAATATCGGACAGGACGACCGGCGTGCCGCTATCCGACGACACGACGACATCCTTGAGCTGTTGCAGGTTCTGGATGTAGCCCGTCGAGCGGATGATGAGTTCAGTCTCCGCCTGCTCGAGAACGCGCCCGCCGACTTCGCTGGAAGCGGCCCGAACCGCCTCGTTGATCCGTGACAGTGGGATGTCGTAGGCGCGCAGCCGGTTGGGGTCGACAAGCACCTGGTATTCTTTGACGAACCCGCCGACGGAGGCGACTTCCGAAACTCCGCGCACTGTCGCCAGCTCGAATTTCAGGAACCAGTCCTGTAGCGAACGCAATTGGGCGAGATCGTGCTTCCCGCTTTTGTCGACCAGCGCGTATTGATAGATCCAGCCGACACCTGTCGCGTCCGGTCCGATCTGGGGAACAGCATTGGGGGGCAAGGAACCGGATGTCGAAGACAAGGCTTCGATCACCCGCGAGCGAGCCCAGTATTGATCCACGTGGTCTTCGAAAATGACGTAGACGAAGCTCGTCCCGAACAACGAGAACCCGCGCACGGCCTTGGTCTTGGGCAGCCCGAGAAGCGTCGTCGACAACGGGTAGGTGACGAGATCCTCGACGATCTGCGGCGACTGTCCGGCAAATTCGGTACGGATGATCACCTGCGTGTCGGTCAGGTCGGGAATAGCGTCCAGCGGCGTCTTTTTGATCGCCAACCAGCCCATGACGACGAGCGCCAGTGCACCGACCAGCACGAGTAGCTGGTTTCTCACCGACCAGTCGATGATCCTGGCAACGCCGGATTTTGTCGGGTCATTGCCGAGTTCGATTCTGGACATGTTTCATCCCCTTGGCGATGACGGTCAATGCTGGTGGCCGGGTATGGACGGTTGCGGGGTCGGGTCCGCCGCTGGGGTAGCTGCGCTTGCTGCCGCGCTCTCCGCGGTTTCAGGCCTCGGCTCTGGCCACGGCATCGCCTCGGCGGCCCCGTCTCCATAAGGATTGACCGGTTTGCCAGCCATTTGCAGCCACTTGCGGTCGCTCTCGGCATCGTGGAGCAGCAGGAGCTTTTTTTCCGCGTAGTGCTGGGGTGCGCCTTCCCGCAGCCAAGGTTCGAGTGCGGCGACCAGTTCGGCAAGGGCAGCGCGGGTCTCGCTGTCGGTCTGCGCCGCCTTGGCTTTTTCGATTGCCTTGGCCGCGTCCTCCATCACGAACGCCAGTTGCGTGTGCTGGAACTTCGGCCACAGCAGCGTCTTGACCTCCAATGCCGGATCAAGGAATTTGGGTTCGACTTCATAGCCGTCGATCAATGCTTCATGCATGTAGAGCGCCGCATCGACCATGTGATCGAACATGGCAAGCTGCGTCGCATCGAGCTTGATGAGCGACAGCGGCAGTTGCAGCCGCTCCAGCTTGCGGAAGCTCTCGCGCAGCGCGCTTTCCGAATCGATCAGGAACTGTCCCGAGACGACGATGTCGTCGCCTGCTTCGATTTCGCCGGAGATTTCCGTCCATGGTCCCGAAGTGACGCCCGTGCTGACCGCGCGCGGTTCGAATCGTCCCCCGCCAAGCGAGGCGACGACGTAGCGCGCGCCGCCGCTGTTCAAAATCGCCTCCGAGGGAACAGCCAGCCGCATCTCGGCCCCGACTTCGAAGGCGACGTCCGCAAAGGCTCCAGGGCGAAGCTCTCCGTCCGCGTTTTCGAGCACGAGGCGCACTTGACCCGTCCGCGTCTTCGCATCGACCGTCGGATAGACGTACTCGACCTTGCCGTAGACCTCGCGGCCGGGGATGTTTGGAAAGGTCACGCGGGCCGCCGTTCCTGGCTCGATGAACGTCAGGTCTTTTTCCGACACGCTCACCATCAGCCAGACCTGCGAATAGTCCTGGATGCGCGTCAGCATCGTGCCGCGCCTGACGTAGCTTCCGGGCCTGAGTTCGATCATGGCAACCGTTCCGTCGCGGTCGGCATAGAAGGGAACGAACTCGAGTTCCTCGCGCTTCTTTTCAAGTTCCTCAATGGCGCGCTCCTGCATGCCGAACGCCTTCAGCCGTGTCTTGATCGATTGGATCCGCTGCCGGCTGTTGCCCTTCAGGGCATCGAGATAGTCCCTCTGGGACACGATGAACTCGGGTGCGTACATCGAGAACAGAAGGTCGCCTTCCTTGACCTGGTCGCCTACCGCACGGATTTTCAGATCCTCGATCCATCCTTCGGTACGCGCCGACATTTCCGTTTGCAGGCGCTCGTTCTCGGCGATCCGGCCATAGCTGCGGATAATTCGCCCGAAGTTCGACTTCTCGGCCTTGGCAATACGCACCCCCATGGTCTGCATCGTCTCCGGAGCAATAACGATTGTTGTGCGCTGCGCTGCATCCGCTGGCGCTGATTCACTGGCGCCGGGATCGACCTTGACAAGATCCATGCCGCAGATGGGGCAGGTTCCAAAGTCATCGGCGATGTAGTGCAGGTGCATCGGGCACGTCCATTTGACCTCGCCCTTTTCGGCACCGTCCTGTTTGGCGATCGACTGCGTCTGTGCCCCCGCCGGTACCAGGACGGTGAGCGATATGAGCGTCAGCACGGCAGCGAGAATGGCCGAGGCGGGCGACGAAACAAATTGGGCAATCTTCATTTTTGGCGTCCTCAAAGCTTGTCCGGGCTCGCCGCCATTCGCACGCGGGCAAAGCCAAACGCCGCCATTCAGGCGAACGGCGGTCCATCGGTACTTTGAGGGTCGCTAGTTGCGGAGCCGCGCGTTCAGCGCAACGAGGCGCGCCGTGCCGCTGCCGAACCGGTGGCTATCACCCGGCGGCCCGGTCGGCCAG
>LOEV01000060.1 GCA_001516065.1 Alphaproteobacteria bacterium BRH_c36 | reverse complement strand
CGCCAGGGCCTCGCCCACCGCCGCGCGCAGTTCGTCCGAAACCGAAAGACCGAGATAATCGTTGGAAGAGAAATCCCACCCCTGCCGCGGCATGAGCGAGCGCAACCGGTTGCGTCGCCCCAGCGCTTCAAGCGAGCGCTGATGCGCGCAATAGAATCCACCTGTATCGTCGTTTGCGTTCAATCGATGTGTCCCGAAGAAGCACTCGTCTCGGCCTTGAGTCCCAGCTTTGCGAATAACGCGGCATCCGCGTCTTCGCCGGGATTGTCCGCCGTCAACAGCTGGTCGCCGCAGAAGATCGAATTGGCGCCGGCAAAGAAGCACAACGCCTGCAGTTCGTCGCTCATCTCGCTGCGCCCCGCCGACAGCCGGACATACGATGTCGGCATCATGATCCGCGCCAATGCGATGGCCCGCACAAACGCGATTCCATCGACCTTGGCCGCCCCTTCGAGCGGCGTTCCCTCGATAGCCATCAGCATGTTGATTGGCACGCTCTCTGGGTGCTCGGGGAGGTTGGCCAGCGTCACCAGCATGTCGACGCGGTCGGCCGCGGTCTCGCCGAGCCCGAGAATTCCCCCTGAACAGACCTTGATGCCGGCCTCCCGCACACGCGCCAGCGTCTCAAGCCGGTCCGCGAACGTGCGCGTCGTGATAACCTCCCGATAGAAACGCTCCGAGGTGTCGACGTTATGGTTGTAGTAGTCGAGCCCGGCGCCTTTCAGCTCCGATACATCCTCGTTGCTGAGCATGCCGAGCGTCATGCAGGTCTCAAGTCCCATCGCCTTGACTTCGCGCACCATGGCGGTGACGGCCTCGATGTCGCGCTGTTTGGGTTCGCGCCACGCAGCTCCCATGCAATAGCGCGTCGCCCCATTGGCTTTCGCCGCCCGCGCGCCCTTCACGACTTCTTCGATCGCCATCAGCTTTGAGGCCTTGAGTCCGGTGTCATAGCGCGACGACTGGCTGCAGTAGGAGCAATCCTCCGCGCAGCCGCCGGTTTTAATCGACAGGAGCTGGCACTTTTGCACGGTGTTGGGGTCGAACGCGCGCCGGTGAACTGTCTGCGCCCGGAACAGGAGGTCGTTGAACGGCAGCTCGTAGATTGCCCGCGCCTCATCGATTGACCAGTCGTGCCGCTGGCAGCCGACGCCGCGCCCCTGCTGCTGCTCATGACCGGAAGCTTCGCTGATGGAATTGTCGAGCATGGTGATATTTTTCTCCTGACCTGCGTCGGCCACACGCACTCGTCCTAGATTAAATGGACGGCGCGCATCAAACCCGCGGCGCCGGCGCCGCGCAACCGGGCGTTCGTCGAAGGCGCACACTACAGCGCCCGGCGCCGCGGTCAACGCACCTCGTCACTCGGCCATGAAAGGCCTGCCTAAACCCCGATTTTTCCGCCGCCGGTTCGGGTAATGACGACGACCGAGGGTCTCGGCGGGGTACTGGGGTCGAAGTCCGGCCACCGCGTCGAAGGGCTCTCGAACGTCGACACCCTGCCACCGGTGCTTTGCCCGGGATGCTGCACGGCGACAAAAACAGTCCGGCTGTCAGGGGTGATGCAGGGTCCGCACATCTCCGCTCCGACCGGGCAGCGAAAGAACAGCCGCCCCGTGCCACGCGCCTTGCCGTCCGTCTCCAAGCCCCACAGGCCGTCGGCCCTGCCCGTGGAATCGATTGAGTTGCCGTCGGTGGCGACCCACAACCGGCCCTCGGCATCGACGACGCAGTTGTCGGGATTGGCAAACCAGCCGTTCGAACTCGTCGCGGGATTGAACGTCGCCCCGATGTTGCCACTGCTTGGATCGCCGCATTTGACCAGAATCTCCCAACGGAAAGTCGGTCCTGCATGATCGCCGCCGTCCGGTATCAACTCGATGATGTGGCCGAATGCGTTATCGGCCCTGGGATTGGCCGCATCGGCTGAAAGCGCGCTGCGCCCCGTGTTCTTCGACAACATGCAGTAGACCTTGCCGGTCTTCCCGTTGACCTCGATATCTTCCGGGCGGTCCATCTTGGTCGCGCCAAGGAGGTCTGCGGCAATGCGGGTGTGGATCAGGACGTCGCCCTGGTCGGTAAATCCGCTTGCATGGCTCAGCGGCCCGGTTCCAAAGACGAGCGGTAGCCAGACGCCGCTGCCATCGGCATCGAAGCGGGCAACATAAAGCGTGCCCTCATCAAGCAGGTCTTTGTTCCCCTCGCGGCGGGCTTCGTCAACCTTACCCCTGGTGACGAACCGGTAGATATAGTCGAAGGCCTGATCGTCGCCCTGATAGATTACGAAGCGCCCGTCCTTGTTGACGACGTTTCCGGCTCCCTCATGCTTGAAGCGACCGAGTGCGGTCCGCTTCTTCGGCATCGACGCCGGATCGAACGGGTCGATTTCCACGACCCAGCCGAAACGGTTGATCTCGTTGGGCTCCTTGGCGATATCGAAGCGTTCGTGGAACTTGCCCCAGCCGTACCACTCGGCCGGCGCGCCATAACGTTGCAGCGCCACCGCATGCGGGGAGTTATCCGACGCCTTCTTGTTCCAGAAATAGCCGGTGAAGTTCTCTTCACACGACAACCAAGTGCCCCAGGGCGTTGTTGCCCCAGAGCAGTTGTTGATCATCCCGAGTACCTTTCGGCCGCCCGGATCGGCGCTGGTCTTCATCTTGTCATGACCTGCCGCCGGTCCCGTTATTTCCATTTCGGTGAGCGCCGTGATTCGCCGCGAATACTTTGAATCGGCCACCACCTTCCAACTCTCGCCCTCGCGCTTGATCTCGATCACCGAGCCGCCGTGCGCCATCATCTCCACCGCAATCCGCTCCGGCGTCATCTCGGCAAAGCGCTTGCCCGATTTGGCCTTGGAATCGGCGTCCGCAAACATCAGCTCTTCGTTGGTGTACTCGTGGTTGACCACAAGCAGCCCATGGTCGGCCCGCCCGCCAATGGGGATGAAACCGAGGAAATCATTATTGTAGCCGAACTGCATGGCCTGGGCGTCGGCGCTCAGCTTTGCAGCATCGAACGCCGGCGCGCCGTCCACGACCTTGTCGCCCCAGCGGATCAGGATCTGGGCGTTGTAGCCTTCCGCGACGTAATGGGCCTCGTTCGCGCCGGCGGCGACCTCCGGGAAGTTGAAATTCGGCATCGAAGAAGCGTCATCCGCGCAGCCCGTCAACAGAGCCGCAGGCGACGCCACCGCAGCCATCGCTGTCGTCGCGAGCATTCCCCCCATCAGGTCGCGCCGCGAAAACCGCTCGGCCAGAATGTCGGCAAACGTCGGGTTGGCGCTGTCGTTCGAATGCACGTCCTCGGCATCTTCGAACTGCAGGGATCTTGGCTGATCCGCCTTGGCCATGTCGTGAGAACTCCCCTTTTGAAACGCCCGCTCCGCGCGACAATAACTCGCTAGGTCAGCACAGTTTCGTGTCGACAGCACGACGACCGCCGGCCCGACGGATAAGGCGGCACTTGCGGCCTGCGATTTGCAATTTCTCAATCGAAACCGAAATCGTGTTCCGATCTGGGACACTCACCACCAATCGTGAAGGCCAGACCCATGTTCGAACGAAATCGCGTAGACACCCCATCGACCAAGCGCGACAAGGCCGTACCGGTGGAACTGGCTCTCGACGATGGACGAGTGCTCAAGGGCAAGTTCTTCCTGACCGCGACACGCCACGTCTATGAGGAGTTGAATGGCGGCGGCAGCTTCCTCGATTTCGAGCCTTACGAAGGACCCCGCGAACTGATCTCCAAGACCTGCCTGCGCTCCGTCCGGGTAGCCGAAGTCCCCAGGCCCACCAGCCTTTCCGCCCGCACCGCGAACGACGACTTCGACCCTTACGCCGTCCTCAGCGTCCACCGCGGCGCGTCCCTGGAAGTCATCCGCGAGGCCTACCATCGCCTGTCGAAGCTTTATCACCCCGACCGCTACGCCACCACCGACCTCCCCGAGGAAGTCGCCGGCTACATCGACGCCATGTCACGGCGAATTAACGCCGCTTTCGCCGCCCTCGAAGAACCCGCCCAAAAGGCTCGCGAGATGAACCGCGCCAGGATCGAACCCATCTATCAGCGCAGTTGATCGAGTAACTATTGCCGGTCGCGCGCACCCAGCGTGCGAAGGCGCAAGGCCTGCAGCTTGATGAAGCCTTCGGCGTCCTTCTGGTCGTAGGCGCCCTGATCGTCCTCGAAGGTCACAAGGCGATCCGAGTAAAGCGATTTTCCGCTTTTTCTGCCCACAACGATGACGTTGCCCTTGTAGAGCTTGAGCCGCACTTCGCCCTCGACATGTTCCTGGCTCTTGTCGATCAGCGCCTGCAGCATCTCGCGCTCGGGCGAGAACCAGAAACCGTTGTAGATGAGCTCCGCGTAGCGCGGCATCAGATCGTCCTTGAGGTGCGCCGCGCCACGATCGAGCGTCAGGCTTTCCATCGCCCGGTGCGCCGCGATCAAGATCGTGCCGCCGGGCGTTTCATAGACGCCGCGCGATTTCATGCCCACGAAGCGGTTCTCGACAAGGTCGATGCGGCCGATGCCGTTGTCGCGGCCCAGATCATTGAGCTTTGCAAGCAGTGTAGCCGGCGACAACGGCTTGCCGTCAATGGAAACAGCATCACCCTTCTTGAAGCCGATCGTGATCACCGTCGGGCTGTCGGGAGCCTCCTCCGGCGAGACCGTGCGCATGTAGACGTAAGGCGGGGCCTCCACGTCGGGATCTTCGAGAACCTTGCCTTCCGATGAGGAGTGCAGGAGGTTTGCGTCAACCGAGAACGGTGCTTCCCCGCGCTTGTCCTTCGGTACCGGGATCTGATGCTTCTCGGCGAAATCGATGAGATGTTCGCGGCTCTTGAATTGCCACTCACGCCACGGCGCAATAATTTTGATCGACGGCTCCAGCGCATAGTAGCCGAGTTCGAAGCGGATCTGGTCGTTGCCCTTGCCGGTCGCCCCGTGGCAAACGGCATCTGCCCCGGTTGCCCTTGCAATCTCGATTTGGCGCTTGGCGATCAACGGCCGCGCGATCGAGGTGCCGAGCAGGTAGACCCCTTCATAGAGGGCATTCGCACGCATCATGGGAAAGACATAATCGGCGACGAATTCCTCTCGCAGGTCCTCGATAAAGATATTTTCGTCTTTGATACCAAGCAGTTCGGCTTTCTTGCGGGCCGGTTCCAGCTCCTCGCCCTGACCGAGGTCAGCGGTGAAAGTCACCACCTCGGCCCCATAGGATTCTTGTAGCCATTTCAAAATGATAGATGTGTCGAGACCACCCGAATAGGCGAGCACGACCTTCTTCACCTGACCCATTTTAGAAAGACCACCGCCTGCGTCATTTTCAGCTGCCATACTCGTTCTCAGGCTCCCGTCTTATTCATGTGCGATTGGCGCGGCACTATAGGCAAACCGCATCCAGCGGCAAGGCGCGACTACGGCCGAAGAAATCTTTGGCCAAGTATTGACAGGCTTCCGGCGGCTGGGTCTTCGCGACGACAGTGCACTTGTCGAACCGGCCATTCGGTCTTTACATGCGCCAACCAAATGCTAGTGGCAGCCAACAAGGGGATAATCAGTGAAGGCAAATACCGTAACGAAACTCATCATGGGCGCGGCACTTTCAATGGCCGTAGCATTCAGTGCCACGGCGGTGGTCAGCGCACAGGAGTCAAAACCTGCGGCCGCGGCAGCCAAGGCGCCGAGCGCCTGCAAGGGGCTTGACGAAGCAGCATGCTCAGCCAGCGCCGACAAGAACTGCAAATGGATCGCGGCACGGACGGTGAACGGAAAGGAACGCAAGGCCCATTGCCGTGTCGTTCGGGGCAATCCGTGCGTTCGTCTCGACGAAGCGGCCTGCACCGCGGCCGCCGACAAGAACTGCAAGTGGATCACCGATGCGGTCAATCGCAAAGGCAAGCCGCGCAAGCCGTTCTGCCGCAGAGCGGCAAAGTAGAAGTCAAGTCGGACCTGGGTCCAATGATGATATGCCGTACCGGCCGCCGCTGTCTCAGCGCGGCCGGAATGGTTTGAAGAACTCCATCAGCATCGCCGGCTGGAACGGCATGATGGCGAATGTGACCGAGAACGGATCCGGAGCCTGCGCTTCGATCCTGGACACAGCTGGTGCCCTATCTGCTTTCGCAGCCGCCCCGAAGGCCGTCAGCGCCTTTTCCACCGATTTCGCTGCAACGCTGTAGGCATCCATCGCGGCTGCGTTTCCACGGGCCGTCGGCCACGCCACCTGCTCGGGCACTCCAAAAGAGATCATGCCGACCGCCATCGGCCACGCCGTCGCATTGCGCGGCATCATCATCTCCATCCATGGCGCCATCGGCGAAAAAATTCCATAGCCGGACCCGGTGCCGAACGGCGTCAACGAAGCCAGAGGGTTAGCGCGCATGATCGCGTTGGGAACCGCCGCCCACGGCATCATGCAATCGAGCCCGCCCGATTGACCGGTGTGGCCGGGTTGAAAGATCTGCATCGGGCTCGAGGACCGCGGCGGCTTGGCGTTCTCGACGAACGCGTCGATCGACTGCCCCCACACGCGCAGCATCTGATCGGCCATCGCCTGATAGGCGGCCCCGCTGGCATTGAGGTAGTTGACGACGGCTTTGGTGCAGCTCTGGTTGAAGCGCGCCTGCGTATCGAAGTCTAGCATTGGCGTGGACCTTGACTATCGGAATAATTGAACCTGGCGCAGGCAAGAGGTGTAATTCAATTCGTGCGCCGATGGGCCAGGCGCCTATCGCCGTTCCCCGTGCTGCAATTTATCTCACAATAGTTGACGTTTTGCAGCGCAACAAGAATTTTCTGCGACGCAATAATGCACTGAACATACTCTAATGCGTCTTGCGCAATCCCCGGTCGGGTACGGCGATGGCCGGTTCGCCCGTCGTTTCGTCGGCGCCGCCGTAGTCCTTCGCCTTGAGGTGCCCGCGCGAAGCTGTTCGAGGCTCCAAGGTCTCACGCGGTGGAGCGGCGAATTCCCGCACTCCGCCGCGCCCTCGCCCCGCAACAAGCCAATAAACGTAACCGGCGATGATGCCCGAGAATGCGAACGCGGCAACCGCGTAGCTGTTGGCGATCGTGAAATTGCCGCTCGGCTCCCCGGCATAGAGCGCAGCAAACCCCAACAGCGCGATCGCCAGCCCGACGAAGACGAAATAGGCCCAGCCGCGCAACTCCATTACGATGCCGAGAAGGATCGCGGCTGCGGCGAAAGGCGCCGCAAAAATCGCGAATTGGGTCGCCGCCGAAAGCGCCACGGCAAGCGCGCGTCCGGCCTGCTCCATTCGCGCGTCGCCATCGAGGGCGTAAAGGTCCACCGGCGTGATGACAAATAGAACCTGCGTCAGTGCCGCCGCCAGGCACGCCAGCACGAAACCGAAAAGAATGCGGACAAGCTTCGCCATTGAGCGGTCACCTGGATATCCGCGAATGCGCCATTCGCCCGCGGCTGAAGGACGTTACACGCACCAACGCCGATGCCGCAAATACTGTGTGCGATTATCCAGCAGACCGCCCCGCAAGAAGCCAGTAGACGAAGCCCCCGGCAAAGCCGGAGACCGCAAACACCTGCCAGACTACCGCCGGTCCGCCGTCGACGCCTTGCGCAAGAAGTGGCGTTACCGCCATCGAGACCCCGCCTCCGATGACGTAGTAGAGAAGCGACCGTATCCGCGCGACCTCGCCGACAATCGCGAAGACGATCGCTGGAATAATCGTGAACGTCGCGAAAATCAGGCTCGCCTGGTCGATCAGCGCGAATACCTGGTCGATATCCCCACCTGCGACCTCATCGGCGTGGATGGACTGCGTGAAACGCTCAAGCCCCAAAGTGAAGAGGACGAACGCGGCCATCGCAGCGCCGATCATAAAGGCGAGCGGCACCAGGATCATCCTGCCGACCGTTTTCCAGAACATGTTGGTCTCAAGCCCCCGTCCGACCCGCCGTAATCGCTGGCCCCGCGGCCTATTCATTATCGCCTGCCGCTAGTGTTCCGGTTCTGACATTTGCTTCCCCCCGGCTGCTAGGTTCGGAGCAAAT
>LOEV01000059.1 GCA_001516065.1 Alphaproteobacteria bacterium BRH_c36 | reverse complement strand
GATCATCTCCTGCGAGGTTCAAGTCTTTGTCGCAGAAGCACTTTCACTGAGTCGGAGCCCCGATGCTCCTGACAGCTGGGAGAAATTCAGGCTCTTATGTCTGCTTTGTCAACGTCGAGGCGCGCGTCTTCGATCCGCTTTCGCGGCACAAGCAGTTGATCGATGCCCAAGGCAGGCGACAGGGCGAAGGAACGACGGTTGATCCGGCTCTTATCCGCGGGTTGGCTACCGCATGACCAGGGTTCGTCGCGGGGCTTCCTCTGTCTAGAAAACGAGCGTGGGCAATCCGTGTCGGCCGCAGGTGCAAACGCGTTGCCTGCTCAAACCCGTGTATGCGAGGGCTCCCCACCCTCTCTTGCCCTGCCGCCCGCTTTGGGCACCGATATCTCGGCTGCTGGCTGGCCTCCTTTTCTCGTGTTGATCCACTTCGGTCTCATGCCGCCTTGGGCTCGACGATGGTCGCGGCCTTCGGCGCACTCATGTTAGCGGCCTTCGGCTCGACGAGCCGTGCGATCGCCCAGATGAAACCGACCAACTCGCGGGCGACCGCGACGATCGCCTTCGGCGCCGGCTTGCCGGCAGCAACCAGCTTGCGATAGCGCGCCGACAATCGAACCTGCGCCTTCCACGCGATGGCCCGGATCGGCTCCGGCAGCCCTTCAAGCCTGTCGCGTATGATCTTCGTGACGCGCGCGGGAGGCCGATAGGTCCAGGCGGCCTCGACCAGGCACGTGCGCGCCAGGCTGTTGCCGGTCTTGGTGATGGCCCCGCGCTTGATGGTTGCTCCGCTCGAATGCTCCGAGGGGTTGAGACCGAGGTAGGCCATCAGTTGGCGCGGGCTCGTGAACCGGCTGAAGTTGCCGACCTCGGCCACCACCGTCGCGGCGACCAGGATCGAGACGCCGCGCAGCGCCTGCACGGCTGCGACCACCGGCGCCAGCGTCCATTGCGGTACCAGATCGACGATGGACTTCTTCAACCGGTCGCAAAGCTCCTCGGCGCGCTCGATCCGGGCCAGCAACTCCTCGAGAACGAGATGCTGCGCGGGATGGGCGAACTTCAACTCGCCGAGCCAGCGCCGGTGCGCTTTGGTCCAGTGCTTGCCAGGGAACACGCGGGCGTGCCGCAAGAGGAAACTGTGCAACTGCTGGCGCGATTTACGCAGATCCTTCATCGCTTGAGCCCGCATGCGTACGAGATCGCGCATCGCCTCATGCGCTTCGTCGGGAACCCACACCTCAGTCAACTGTCCGGCTCTCAGCAGCTGGGCGAGCATCATCGCGTCGCGCCGGTCGGTCTTGACCTTGTCGCCGGCCTTGCGCGGGATCAGCGACGGCGCCACCACGTCGCAGCGATGGCCGAGCCCCGTCGACAGCCGATAGAGGTTGTAGCCCAGGGGCCCCGCCTCGTAGGTGAGATGCAGCTTCTGCCCGCCCTTGGCGAGCTTCCTCAGCATCGACCGGATCGCCTCGGGCGTGTTCGGGATCGTGCCGTAAAAATGAACCGACGCCGAAGCCTCCGCTGCAGCCGTCGCCACCGCGATCGTCTTTTTGTGGACGTCGAGGCCCACGAAAATGGTAGTCTCCATCCTGATCCGCTCCTCGTGTCTGGGGATAGGCCTCGCTCAAGCGAAGCAACCCCCGTTGCGCTCCATGCGCCTTAGTCGACACGTCGGGGCGGGTCACCATCCAGGTCACCCGTGTCCCCAGCGGACATGATGGTCTAGAGCGCGTCCACTTTTCGTGGAGTACCTCGCCTTCGGCAAGACACCGCGTACGCATTTGCTGAACATGTGCCGGGGGCGGCTTGCCGATAGGCCCGCCGTGAGCAATTCTCCGCCACGTTCGCGCCCAATAGCACTGGCAGAAAAGACGTCTCACTGGACGTTAATGGCTTTCTGGTATGCCTAACGGTTTGTGAATGGGTGCATCGCCCTCCCGGAGGGGGCCGGATCGCGGTTCGGAATCGAACCAGAATCGGGAGTTCCGGGGTGGCGGGCAAAGCCAAGCGCTTTCGACGGGTGGATTTTGAAAATCGGACTCTTCCATAGGGCCGCCGGGCTGTTAAGCCTTCTGGTGCTCGGGGTGGGATTCCTCGCTGCTTTCGGCGTCGAGCACCTGAGCGCGGGCCGCGATGGCGAGCGCCGGATCGCGCTCTATAACATCCACACCAAGGAAACACTCGATATCGTCTATATGCGCGACGGCAAGCGGCTGCCCGACGCCATGCAGAAGATCAACTGGCTGCTGCGCGACTGGCGAGAGAACGAGCCGACAACGATGGACCCCGAACTTGTCGATCTCCTATGGGAGATCCGTGCCGAACTTGGCACACAAGTGCCAACGCACGTAATTTCAGGGTTCCGCTCGCCAAAGACCAACAGCATGCTGCGCAAGACCCGCGGCGGCCAGGCCACGAAGAGCCAGCACATTCTCGGCAAGGCGATGGATATCCAGTTCCCCGACGTGCCGCTGAAACGGCTGCGCTACTCGGCGCTGATCCGCGAGCGCGGCGGAGTTGGCTACTACCCGACGTCGGCGCTGCCGTTCGTTCACATCGATACCGGCCGCACGCGCCACTGGCCGCGTATGCCGCGCTATGAATTGGCGCTGTTGTTCCCTGACGGCAAGTCACGCCACGTACCCTCCGACGGCCGGCCGATAACCTATTCCGACGTTAAGACGGCACGGGCAAAGTACACCGAACTTGCCGTGCAAATTGCGCAATTCCACGAATTCCGCAACGGTCCCACTGCGCCGAAGCCGACGCTGGTTGCCAGCGGTTGGGGCGCGCAAGTCCGCCCGAACGACGATTTCATGCCGAAGCTTCCGCAGCCAGTTGCGCGTGCGCCTGAGCGGGCTGAACTGCGGGTGGCTTCCCTCACGCCGATGGCGCCGCCTTCGCCGCAACCCGTGACGCGCCCAGAAAAGCCGGCTGTTGCCATGGCCTCGAACGACGACCGCCAGCAGCTCGCAAGCCTGTTCGCGCTGGCTTCCCTTGGCGGTTCCTGGCTGGTCGGTTCTACAGCGGCAACGGACGCACCACGATCCGCACCCGAAATCAACGGGGAGACCGTTGCTCGGACAACCGAATCCGCAATGTTCGAAGCGTCCACAGAGTCCAGGCTCGGCGTGCGAAGTCACGGCGACGATGAGCCGTCGATTCGAAAGCTCATCGCAGAAGCCGAGATGGCTGGCTGGTCGAATGGCTTCGCATCCGCGCCAGCCTTCGACGAAGAGCATCCCGACGAACTGTTCTATCGTCCGTTCCCACTGGCGCCCCTAATGACGTCTTCTTCTTCGCCGGACGATCCGGCGCTTGCAACGATGCAGCATCCCGACGTGCTGGCGACGCTTGATCTTCTGGATGAAGAAAGCATCACGCTGCCGATGCGCTTCACCGCCACACAGCAGGTCGCCGAAATGCTCTTTACGCAACAGTTCAAGGGTTCAGCAATCAATCCGGCCGCGTTACAGGGCAACGCGCAAGAGTCAGGCAAAGGCGATAGCGGGCTTTCCAGCCGCAGCGTGCGAACTTCGATGCGCTGAAGCTACTTGCTTCCTCGGATGCCCACCGCTTCTTGGCGCACACTTCCTGAAGTCGTGTGGACTTCTGTTGGCCCACACTTCCTGAAGTCGTGTGGACTTCTGTTGGCCCACACTTCCTGAAGTCGTGTGGACTTCTGTCGGCCCACACTTCCTGAAGTCGTGTGGGGCTGGCAGCATCCGGCGCGGTGCATCGGCTTCAAACGGTCTTCTTGCGTCTTGATGTTTTGGGGCCGTTTGCAGCCGCCGGGGGGATGTCCTCGCGAGCGGCTCTTACCAGCGGCTCGGCAGCTTCGCGGACAATGCGGGCCAGTTCCAGGAAATCGGATTTTCGTGGCGAGGTGGCGCGCCAGACGAGACCCAGCTGGCGCTCGGGCTCGGGTTCTGCGAAGCGCATCAGATTAAGCGAGCGCCCGCGCGATTCGACTCCAAGTGAAATCTCCGGCAACAGCGTGATCCCGTGTCCCGCCGCTACGAGTTCGACGATCGTCGACAAGCTCGACGCACCGAAAGTGTTCAGGTTCTTGACCTGCTGCAACTCGCAATACGACAGGGCCTGATCGCGCAGGCAGTGCCCCTCTTCCAGCAGCAAGAGCCGTTCGTGTTCGACAAATTCGGGAGTCGCACGCACGTCCTCGGTCATTTCGCGGTCACCTGGAAGCGCCAATACGAAACGATCCTCAAACAACGGTTCGACCTCGACGTCGGAGTGCTTGATCGGCAATGCGAGAAGCAGCACGTCGAGCTTGCCGTCGGCGAGTTCCTGTACCAGTGCGTGGGTCTGCGTTTCTCGCAGCGACAGTTCGAGATCAGGGTGTTCGCGGCGTAAAATCGGCAGCAGCGGCGGCAGCATATAGGGCGCGATCGATGGGATAACGCCGAAGCGGAGCGCGCCGGACAGGACCGACTGGCCGGCACGGGCAAGGTCGATAAGGTCGCGGGTTTCGCTCAGTATCCTTGCTGCGCGGGCGGCGACCTCGGCACCCTGCGGGGTCAACTGGACGCCGGAGCGCGTGCGCTCAATCAGATGCATCTGCAGGTTCTGCTCGAACTCCTGGATCTGCATGGAGAGCGCCGGCTGAGTTACCGAACAGGCCTCCGCAGCGCGACCGAAGTGCAGTTCGCGAGCCAGTGCATCGAAGTATCTCAATTGTTTCAAGGTAATGTTTATCATCAGATCGCCCGATAAGATTGCCTGATACAATACCGTCGTAGCGACTGTTAGTTCTTATCGGCCTTAGTGTCCAGCTTGGTGTGGATCACGTTTTCGGAACCAGCGCTCCACCAGCCATCGCTGCAAACGGCTGTGCGATTGCAAAGGCGGAACAAAACAAAGCGCGGCGCGAGTCAAATGGTGATGAAGACGAAGACGTTGGCGAGGAGACCCCGGACGGTCCCAGCTTCAACTTCTTGGGCTTATTTGACCTCTTGGAACCAGAGCGCGCAGCGGTACTTGTAGGTGATCTCGGCGCCCGCTGGAATGTCGTCGAGGGCGTATAGTTCGGCGACCCAGCCGCACGGGCCACCGTCGACGAAGCGTACATGGGCATTCGGCTGATCGGCGTGATTGCACAGGCTCGCCATGCCGAGAACCATAAGTCCTTCCTCTTTCGCGCGCGGGTGCTCGAAGTAAAAGTCGCCAAGCGGCTGCATCGCGTCGAGCGCCTTCGCCTGTTCGGCGGAAATGAAGACCGTGCAGGCACGGTCTACGATCTCGCCGCGAGCGATGTGTCCGCCCGCGAACAGCCCGCGACCGCGTCCCGGCGAGGAGCCGGGCACCGCCTTCTGAGTACGGACTCCCCAATCGAGGGGAACGCATGCTTCATTCTGATTGCAAGCTTTCCTGAATACCTCAGACATCTTCAGACTGCCTTCTCATAGATGATCTTGTTGTCGCCGACGCGATAGAAGTCGGGAATTTCCGCGATCTTGCGGAACCCGGTCTTGCGGTAGAACGCGCGGGTCGGGGCGTAACTTTCCTGGGAGGACGTATCGACGTAGATGCGGGTGCCGCCTGCTGCGCGGACGGCGTCTTCC
>LOEV01000058.1 GCA_001516065.1 Alphaproteobacteria bacterium BRH_c36 | reverse complement strand
AACTCCGGCAAGCATGAGAATAGCTAGATAAGATCTCATCATTTTTATTCTCCTTGTTAACTTTTGACTTGATCCGGATTCTGATCTGGATCAAAAATCATTTACTCAAAAAGTTTGTCGCTACTATGGCGAGTCTATCATGACTTCGTGATCGCCGAAATTAGGTGCCAGCTATTTGGAAGCAGTGAAAATCATTTGTTGCGTTCAACCGAGCTGAATTGGGCAGGCGTGGGCAGCTAGCCTGACGATCCCGTTCCCGCAGTAGCCGAAAGTCCTGGAAAACACTGTGCCAGCCTTGAAGTATCTTTCGATCTAGCACTCCAAGTTCGCAAATCCGTTCTCCTTATTTCTAATTTTAACATCTGTCACCCAGGGCAAAGGGTGGCTAGGGGCTCGCCCAAGAGAGTGCCCATTGTGTAACTCAGACGTTTGAGGTCGCGAATCCTTCCGCCAATGACATCGCAACCTGCGTTGGAAACAGATGCTGCCTCTAAGCAAAGCGCCCGAAACTGAAGCCTAAAAGTCAGTATTCTCCATGAGCACGGGGCCGTATTCCTACCGAAACAATTCCGGACACTCCCGCCTGCATTTATTGTTTATGATAATGTAGATGATATGAACTGTGCCTAAACCGGCGAGAAGGCAGAAGAACGAAATGTAGGCATAACTTAGAAATGACCAGACAACCAGAACGACAGAAATCAAGGTCACGCCAAAAAGCCTCATATGGAAATACGTCGATAACATTGGCGGAGTTATGATCAAAAATAGATATATGATGTAGGTCAGCTCCCTTGGCATGACGTAGTCCAAGAACATTGTATCCTCGTATGCAATGGATTGCCTATTGATAGCAACCTTGACCCAGTCCGGGTTGATCAGGTGTGGAATATATAACAGAAGACCAAAGACGAGACCTGCGAGCGCAAACACCAACAGCGTTTTCTTTCGGCGGCTGTCCGGTGGTTCAAGGACATACATGCTGAAAGGAATCCACGTTGGCCACATCAGCCATGAAAACAGGATGAACCCCATTGCTCCCCACCAGACCATACTTGAATCCGCCAGGTCGAGCCCCATCCACACATGGCCTTCCATGAACTGCTGGAGACCCGCAAGGACCGGCATCATTGCGATCGGGACATACCGCAGGTTGATAGCTTGCGCTTTCCAGGCAGCGTAGCCCCCGCCAGAGATCAACACGGTCGCTGCCGCAAAACTTGCCGTTTGGGAAAAGCACATATCAAGTCCTTTGGACATGGAAGGGTGGTCAATGGTATTTCGTGGCCACGACATTCCCAGTCACTGCCGGCCCTCGGGCGACGGTCGATGGTTGATGGTTGATGGTTTGCGCTGCTAATCCGATCTGACGGCCTCATGAGGCTCTCGCTGGCCCAGGCAAGGCCACGTACAGAACGGTTAGCCCTGAAATAGCAGCGAAGAAGGAGGCCGAAAGAACTGCAATCTTGGCCGATGCCATGACGCTGACGTCGGAAAACGCAAGAGACGCTACGAACAGACTCATAGTGAAGCCTATTCCTGCCAGCATTGCTACGCCGAACATCTGACCCCAATTCACTCCGGAAGGAAGCCGCCCGAAACCCAACTGGACTGCAACGATAGCAGATCCGAAAATACCAATAGGCTTTCCAACAACAAGTCCCAGTATTATTCCAAGCGATATTGGTTCTGTCAGAGACGCCAAAAGGCCTGGCTCGATCTTGACGCCAGCGTTGAAGAAAGCAAAGAGCGGGACAATTGCAAACGGCACCCATACTTCCAGCCGCTCCTCCAAAATACGGACAGGTGACGGAGAGTTGTCTTGTTTTGCAACTCGCATGGGAACGGCAAAGGCAATAATGACGCCTGCAAGCGCTGCTTCTACACCGGCCTTAAGCATTGCGATCCACAGGAGCGATCCGACTACGATGTAAACCCACACCCGGTCGATCCTGTAGGAATTGGTAAGCAACAAGGTCCCCGTTGCAATCAGGGAAATCAGTAGCGGGATCGAAGATAGCTCGTCGCTGTAGAAAAGGCCTATAATCAGAACAGCGCCGATGTCATCGAATATCGCCACGGCGGTCAAGAACACCTTCAGACTTATCGGCACCTTGGCCCCGAGGAGGGACAGTATGCCCAATGCAAGGACGATATCGGTTGCGGTTGAAATCGCCCAGCCATTGATCGCAATAGCATCGTTCCAAGTTAGACTCGCATAGATCAGTGCGGGGAAAAGCATTCCACCCACTGCCGAAAATATCGGTAGCGCTACCTTGGCCGGTGTCGATAACCGGCCCTCCAATATCTCTCTCTTGATTTCAAGCCCGACAAGCAAGAAAAAGAAGACCATGAGGCCGTCGTTAATCCAACTGATGAGCGGCTCTTCAATGCCGTATGGACCGAATTGGACCTGAATTGGCGTGTGATGGATGGTCCAGTACATGCTGGATAAGGGTGAGTTGGCTGCAATCATACCAAGTGCAATTGCCGCAATAATAAACACCCCTGAAACCTGTTGCAGATCCCAGGCTTTGACGGACCTGCTCATCCACCTCTCCTTGCTTTCGACGGTTCATTGACCGTCCAATATTGACCACAACGATACGACGAACATGGCCCAGAACCAAAGAACGCTCTGTCTCGGGCTGGGGTCATGGAAAACGAATTGCGAGCACCCGCAACATTTCTTTGTAGTGAAGTTTTTCAACCGGCGATGACTTGTCTCGGTTCGACTTGTGCATTTTACGAAACCGTTCTTCGCATCAGCGATGCTCAGCCGATTCTTACGACATTGTCCGATACGAAAGTGTATGGCGGCACATCCAGATTGCGAGGTGCAGGGCCCTTCCGTATCCGACCCGACGTATCGTAGTGCGAGCCGTGGCAGGGGCAGAACCAGCCGCCCCAGTCTCCGAGTGGATCCCCGGATTTCTGTCCCAAAGGAACACACCCCAGATGGGTGCAGATACCGATGACGATCAACCACTTCTCCTGCTCAACGCGGGACGTATCGGTTGCTGGATCAATCAGATTTTTGTTGGTGTCGTCGGCTCTTGCGCGGCTAATCTGTTCGGACGTGCGGTGATCTATAAAGATCGGTTTGCCCTGCCAAATGACCGTGATGCGTTGCCCCAACGCGATTGGATCCAGGTTGACTTCTGTCGAAGCGAGCGCAGTCATATCGGCTGAAGGGTTCATGCTGTCGATAAAGGGCCAAAGTACAGCTGCGGCACCCACCGCTGCAAAAGCATTTCCTGCAACGACTAGGAAATCACGCCTCTTCGCATCCTCGCCGTCATCCGAAAAGGGAGAGGGAACGACGCTACTCTTCATTTCCTGCCTCCTCTAATCTGTCCGAAATTCTTTGTCCTGGTTGCCGACCCTGACATTTCGATTAATGATAACAAAGCCGCTAGCCTCACCCTGTATGAGTGGCGATCGATTGAATCGACAGCTTGTTCAGGCGCAGCGAGAACCAGGTGAAGATTACAACATCGATCAGGCTCGCCAGCGCAGCTTGAACCATCACAATGACCTGGAACACGGATAGCGGATTTGCTCCTCGCAGCCAGTCGACCATTGCGTAGCCAACGACGAACAGCGGTAACAAGGAGACCACAATCTCAATGACTGAGTGCATCACACCGCTGCGTGGCTGTGCCAAGACCGCGCGTGCCTGCAGCGCCACGTAGACCAATGCCAAGACGCCGACCCATGAGACATGCTGCATGGCCTCATCGACAGTCGTGACGTTTGGCACATGTCCCCACCAGAGCACCCAGACCAACGCGCCGGTGAACACAAGTGGTGTGCCGTGGCGTGCCAGGAACGTAACAAGGCGTCGGCCCAGCTTGCCGCTGGACGAGGATCGCGATACGCGATTTTCCGCACTGCCCATCGTCATGCTCCTTCCCTTTGCCAAGCTTCCGGAAGCTGATCGTCGGGCGAATTTGGCTTCACTTCTGTCTCGGCCCTGCGAACCTCGACGGTCGGTAGGGTAGGGCGTTCAACACAAATTTTTTCCGTCGGTGCGACAACCTCAGCGGTCCCCTCGATCACGACATTCCCATCTTGGTTCTTGAGCTCGCAATCAAGTTCCACACGGTGTCTGTTTCCGTTCTTGCCCCTGACCGTGACGCGAACAGTGACCGTGTCACCGAGAAATATCGGGCGCAGGAAACGAAGCGACTGGCCGAGGTAGATCGTTCCAGGACCAGGGAGCTCCGTTCCGAGCACAGCGGAGATCAGCGCGCCGCCCCACATCCCATGCGCGATGAACTTGTGAAAGATGTCGCTGCTGGCAAATTCTTCATCCATATGAGCCGGATTGACGTCTCCAGACATAGCAGCGAACATATCGATGTCGGCCCGCGAAAGTGTCCGCGTCAGCGCCGCGCTTTGTCCAAGCTCGATCTCATCGAACGTTAGGTTCTGAATACAGGGCATCGTTCGTCTCCGAAGGCTCCGCCGGTGCATGGACGGTCAACCGGGATCCGCATCATGCGCGATCAGTTTGATAAACTCTTCAAAGCTGGCCCTCCCCCGCCTTACCCGGGCCCGAGATGAGATCGCGCAGACGTGGAATGAAGCGGGGTACGCGGGCTGCGTAGCGCCGGTAGACATCGCCCAGTTCCGCCTCCACCTCGCGTTCTTCGGCCAGCGCCAAACGCCAGTACATGACCAGGAGAATGGGAAACATCAGCAAGGTGAGAATGGTCGGCCATTGGAACAGGAACCCGATCAGAATGAGGACGAAGCCGACGTATTGAGGGTGGCGCACATAGGCGTAAGGTCCGTCTTGGGCCAGAGTCGCTGTTTTTTGTGCCTGATACAGAATGCGCCAAGCGTCAGACAAGAGCCAGAAGCCTCCCCCAATGAAAAGGAAACTCAGGATGTGGAATGGCCCAAAGTGCGGGTTGGCCTCCCAGCCGAACAGCATTTCCAAGAAATGGCCTGAGTCGTGAGCGAACCAATCGACGTTGGGATAGTTTTCTTGCAACCACCCCGACAGGAAAAAGATCGTGAGTGGAAAGCCATACATTTCCGTGAATAATGCAACGAGGAATGCGCTGAACGCACCGAACGACCGCCAGTCCCGCGCGCTCTGAGGCTTGAAGAAGCTGAACGCAAAGAGAATGAAGATGGTCGAGTTTACAACAACCAGAAGCCAAAGACCGTACGAGGATGAAGGATCTTGCATTTTTCCAGCTCCCTAGTTTTCGTCTCGATGGTCGGGGCCATGCGAGCCGCGCCCACCGTGAGCAAACCCATGAACGCCAACGCAAACTGCCAAAAGAGCACCGATGAGAAGATATTCTCGCGGAATATGGTGCAAATGTAGATACGTTAAAATCGTGGCGCCGAGTGCTGCAATTGTCATCAGCACAAAACCTAGCGGTGACCTCAACAAGGCGCCAAACGAAAACCCTTTGTCTTTTGCATGCCTGTGAACGCTCATGTCATTCCTCTGCTCGATAAATCCTGAACTTTTCCCATCGCGGTGTGTTTCAGTTTTTCTGTCGGTTGATCAAACTATGTTGTATTTTCGGCGCCTTTCAGCTTGGTTCTATCCCAGGGCCAACATCCATAAAGTTCGACGTTGATAGAGAAACTCAAAAACGTGCGTATCGCGACAAGCGCAGCCAGAACCGAAACATTCGGCAGCGACAATTCAAGGACGAGTGAACGCAATATGTCCGCAGCCACGAGAAGCTCAAGAGCGATAAGCGTGCTGCGACCCAGATCCCGCCTAAACAATTCATAGCCATTGTGCTGCACGCTTTTTGAACCAGAAGAAATGGAATGCGCCAAACTCCAGCCAAAGCCCACGATGACGGTCAGGAGTGCAGCGAACTCCAGGCCCAGAATCGTCCACGTGACCATCATCTCAAGGGCGGACGTCAACATCGCCAATTCCTACTCGACGATCAGCTTGCCGCGGAACATGCCCATGGCGCAGCCGAATTCATATTCGCCAGGTTTATCGGGCAGGAATTCAACGGGCACGGTCTCCCCGGTTGGAAGATCCGCGCTCTTCTTGAAGTCAGCAAAGATGACTTTCTCGGAACACGAAGCCGTTTCCTCGCGCCGGAAGTTGAGACGTACCGGCTTGCCATGCCGCACGATAATTGTGTCTGGCGTATAGCCGCCCTTAACTAGGACCATTACTTCTTGATGGCCACTTGACGTTTCGGAGGCTTTCACACCTTTGGCGCGGTTCATCCAGAAGAACCAAACGATGAAGGCAACCAACGACAGCCCGCCAATCAGGACCAACCAACGATCAGGTGTCATTTTACAGACCTCTTAGGTTCAAAGTAGCGCAGGCGGTTGGCATTGGTGACCACGGTGACGGAGCTGAAGGCCATGGCAGCCGCTGCGACCAACGGTGAGAGAAGCAAACCAAAGAATGGATAGAGAAGGCCCATTGCCACCGGCAGACCGGCCGCGTTGTATCCGAAGGCACCAACCAGGTTCTGGCGAACGTTCGTCATGGTGGCGCGGCTGATTTCAATCGCCGTCACGACACCTATTAGCGAGCCCTTGATCAGGGTCACATCGCTGGCCTCGATCGCCACGTCTGTTCCGGTGCCGATGGCGAAGCCAACGTCGGCCTGGGCGAGCGCGGGAGCATCGTTGATCCCATCGCCCACCATGCCGACTTTCTTGCCCTCGAGTTGAAGTTTTTGAACCTCGTGGGCTTTTTCATCAGGAAGCACTTCCGCCAGCACACGATCGACGCCAACTTCGCGTGCAATCGCATCGGCGGTCCGCTGGTTGTCGCCCGTGAGCATGATGACTTCGATGCCCATGCCCTTGAGGAGCTTGATAGCCTCTTTTGAGTCAGGCTTGACCGTATCAGCCACTGCCACGAGTCCGGCGGATTTGCCGTCAACAGCGATGTACATCGGGGTCTTGCCTTCGCCGGCAAGCCGCTCCCAGTTTGTATTGAGTTCCTCAATGGTTATGCCACGGTCGCGCATAAGCTTGGCATTGCCGAGAAGGACTTCCTTGCCATCGATGAGGCCGCGAACGCCATGACCTGGAATGGCCGAGAACTTCTTGGCGTCAGTTAGCTCGATCTGGCGCTCTTGTGCGCCGTTTACAATCGCCTCACCCAAGGGGTGCTCTGAACCGCGCTCGAGAGAGGCGGCCAATCGCAAGACCTCGGCCTCATCAAAACCGCCATTGGGCACGACGTCGGTCAAGGCTGGCTCGCCGCGCGTGATTGTCCCCGTCTTGTCCAAAATGAGGGAATTGAGTTTTTCAGAGGTTTGAAGCGCATCGCCGGAGCGGATCAAGATGCCGTTTTCGGCGCCCTTACCAATTCCAACGGTGAGAGAGGTGGGTGTCGCCAAACCTAGCGCGCAGGGGCAGGCAATGATGAGAGTCGTGACCAGGACAATCGTGGCATAAACGATGCGTGGTTCTGGACCGAAAAGGTACCAGGCGACAAAGGCGAGAACGCCGAGGATCATCACGGTCGGGACGAAGTAGCCAGACACGAGGTCCACAACACGCTGGATCGGCGCCTTGGACCCTTGGGCGTCCTTGACCATGCGTATGATGCTTGCGAGTGCGGTATCCTTGCCGACCCTGGTGGCGCGAAACTTGAAGCTTCCTGTTTTGTTGAGCGTGCCGCCGATCGCTTCGTCACCGACCTGCTTTTCGATCGGAATGGATTCGCCCGTGATCATGGATTCGTCGACCGCGCTCGAACCGTCAGTCAACACACCGTCGACAGGGATTTTCTCGCCCGGACGCACTTGGACGATATCGCCGGCGATGACCTCTTCGACGGGCAGTTCGATCTCCTTACCGTCGCGGATGACCCTGGCCGTCTTGGCCTGCAGCCCCATCAGCTTCTTGATCGCCTCCGAGGTCCGTCCCTTCGCCTTAAGTTCAAGAGCCAGGCCCAGGACGACCAGCGCGATGACGACAGTCGTAACGTCCCAGAAAACCTCGGCAAGTTCGATCTTCGGGAACATGCCTGGATACGCGACTGCCACCACCGAATAGAGGAACGCGGCCGTCACGCCGAGGGCAATCAACGTATGCATATTCGCAGAACGATGCTTCAGCCCATCCCACATGCCCGTAAAGAACTGCGATCCCGACCAGACAAGAACCGGGAACGTGAGAACGCCGAGAAGTGCCCAAACGATCCGCCGGGTTTCGCTACCCATCGGCATCCAGTCGCGAAGGCCTGGGATCAAGTCAGGATAGCTTAGCGCCATGACAGGGACGGAGACGGCGGCTGCGAACCAGAATTTCCGCATCAAGCCACGGTATTCCTCCTCCCGCGCAGCCTCTTCGGGGTCGACGTCGTCTTCGACCGCAGCTTTAATCTGCGATGGTTCGGGCTCTATAATCTTGTGGCCAGCCGACTCGATCGCGCGACGAATACCATCGAAATCCACGACTGCGGGTTGGTACTCCACGTCGACAGCATTTGGCCCGAGATTGGCGCGCGCTGATACGACGCCAGGTGTCATTTGAAGAGCAGTTTCGATGCGAACAACGCACGAAGAGCAGTGCATGTTCTTGATCAGAAAACGGGTTTTCGCAGTGCCTGGGCTATAACCGGCCGAACGGATCGCGCCCGCCAACTGGCTGGCCGACGTTTCATTCGGGTCGTAGTCGATACGTGCAGTCCCGGTCGACGAATTCACCTGCGCCGCCTTAACGCCCTTGATATCCTGAATTGTCTTTTCGACCTTTGGCGGACAATGCCTGCAGGTCATGCCTCCAACAACCAGATCGATATGCGTAACGCCAGGTTGAGCCGCTTGTTTCACGGCTTCAACCGATCTTTTGGCATCACCGGAAATCTCGACCACTTTGCCCATAGTTGTCATCCCTTACGCAGTCTTGGTCTGCCCCGCTCAGGCGTGGCGTGCGCTCGTACACGCATCCCAAGCGCCTCACGTCTTACACATCAATAGACGCGCTCATGGTTCGAGCGTTACAGCATCGGACGCGTGCGAGGACTCCGTGACTTCGAAGGCGTTTATATTCAAAGTGACGGATACGTGAATTCGTGGACCGTCCTGGCAGACGGACGTAGCGCACAACCCTCGTGAGCCGTTCGTTGATGACTTGCGACGAGGTAGGACATCACTTGTTAGGTTGGTCTGACTTGTCTAGCAACTAGGAGTCGAGAGTGGCGCGCTTGCGCAGATACTCGTCCTCATCAATCTCGCCGCGTGCAAACCGCTGATCCAAGATTTCTCGCGGATCGCCGGTCGTAGTGTCGCTCCCTCGCTGGGCCCTGTTCTTACCTCCTGCCCAAATGACGAAGAGAATAAACACAAGCACAATCACGATGATCGGGCCGGAAAAAATATTACCCCAACTGTGGAAAAAATCGTTGCCGTGCATGACGTTTCTCCTTGTGAGTTGCCTCCTGTAGCCAACTGCCAATTAATCGCTGGGGATCATTTTAGATGCCTTCCGCTTCAGTTGATGCATTCACCTAGGCTAAGCTCGACTTTCGCTCTATCGAGTCTGATTCTGTGAGCGTGCGGCTGGTGGCTTGACGCTGTCGCAGTCAAATGAGCGACGATCGAAAGATCACAACATCAGACTGACATGAATATCCCCGTCTTCCATCGAGTCGACCATTGGCAGTCCGCTGTTGGCAAAAACGTGCAACATGGCCCCATTGGCGGGAAGGACATCGGCCTCAAATCGCTTGAGGCCCCGGCCGCGGGCGATCGCAGAAAGCGCGCGCAGCAACAACCCCGCGATGCCGCGACCCTGATAATCCTCCTCGACAACGAACGCGACCTCGGCAGCCGGTTCATCGCCACGCGCTCCTGCAACGCTTGTGCTCACGACATAAACGCCATTCCCGATGATCGTCTCGTCCAGGCCATGGCCGATCGTGACGACGATGGAAACCAGTTTGTCCGGATCAAATGTCGTCGCAAGATCAAGCTCGTTCTCGCTCAGCATCTTCTTGAAACCGAAAAAGCGCGTGTAGATGGTAGAGGGCTCGAGGTTTCGGAATGCCTCCACCAACCCCGCCTTGTCGTTGCGGCGGATTGCGCGCAGCCTTGCCGGCGTCCCGTCCTTCAACTCGACCGCGACATCCAGCTCTTCCGGGTTGCCTTGAAACGGAATGGAACCCCGCATCGTCCAAGTTCTCCAGTCAGCAGCTTGGCGCACCACCGGATCAAACGGCAGCCGGTTGGCATCGTTGACGTCCTCGTAGCCGTCGAGCCGGCCAGAGATAGAAAGGAGGCGTGCTTTTCCGTCTGTTCGCGCACCTACATCCGATGCGGTCGGTAGCGAATGCCGTTGACCTCCTGCAGGTCGCGCACGTAGCTCAAGATCTTAGCCACATCAGCCTCAGATACTTGCGTCTGCGCGGGCATGTTGCCGTAAGGCCAATGATGCTGTTGGACACCATTGCGGACGGCCCGGTGAAAAGCGGCATCGCTGTGGTGGCCGGGATTGTAGATATCGTGAACGAGTGGCGGTCCTTTGTTCGTGCCCACCCCATTCACTCCGTGGCACGAGGCACAATTCGCTTCGAAGACGGCCTGACCGGCGAGCGCCTCCCCAGACAGCGTTGGAGCTAAGACGCCGTTTGACGATGTATTGGCTCGTCCGAAGACGCCGAAATGCGCCATAAGCATGCCCGCCAGGACAACCAAGGCGATTGCAAAGACAAGATTTGTTATGCTCGAACCTTTCATGTGCTCCCCTCAATGAGACCCAGAAATCCCGTGGACCCCTTGGCGGTCAAATCGCTGCCCTCCAACCGGAATGGGGCCGCGAAGATCACCGGTTTCGCCACGCAACCGGTGATACTCCAACAGACGCAAGACTGGCGTTGGCGTTACAGCCCGCGATCACGTATCCGCATACCGGCCAAGCCCGACGATTTCTGCTCAATCATTGGTTCGGCAGCCCCCGAATTGCTCTTGGCCCGCAGAATGGCCAGGATGCTCTGACGGCGCGGAACAACCATGCTCCCGACATCCGCCGCAAGATTGCTCAAGCTCTTTTCTCAGGGCAATTCGGGCCCGGTGGAGTCGAACGCGCATCGTACCTGCGGCAATTCCAAGATCATGGGCGGCGTCCGAAGGAGTTCTCTCCGCGAGATCGACCCGCGCAATCGCGTCCGCGTACTCGGGCTTGAGTTTCGGAAGTAGACCGTAGAAACAAGTGCAGTCGTCGTTTTCTATGGCTAGGCCATCATAGATTGGTGGTTCGAGTTGCTCTGATGTAACCGACCATTCGGCGACCATTTTCTGGTGGGCTTGCCTCTGGGATGACCTGCTCCTGAAGTGATCCATCAATGTTGACTTCAGGACGATACGAAGCCAGCCCTCCGCCGCGTTGCCATCCCTGATCTGACCGGCCTTCCTGATCACGCGAATGCAGAAGTCCTGGAGGACATCCTCGGCCTCATCACGATCACCAAGTCGGTTCTGCAGATAGCGCAGGAAGCTCTCGCGGCTCTTTGTGAGCAGCCTGATCAGGGCCGCATCGAGCGGCGCCACATGATCTGTGTGACGATGCGCGGCAGAGGCCCGCGTGAAAGTTGGCTGCCCATTCGGCAAATGATTCTCGGCGATGTTCATTTGAATGCTCCTCAGCGGGGGCCGCCCACCGGCGGGAAGCAAGGTGACCGCAAGGCAGGGGCTGTCATTTCGATTTTGCTGTGAACCCGGACATAAGCCGGGTGGGGCACGATCGGACCGCCGCTTCGAACAGACCGATGGCTCCTGATCCGGATGCACACTAAGTGCAGAGATCCGAAAATGCCGGTGTTGTTCGAGCGTGCTCAGCCTGGAGCCAATTGCCATTCACTTGGCTGCTCCACCCTCAATCCGATGTCTTCTGACAAGCCTTCGAAAGGGGGCAGCCCTAGGGTGCGCACACAAACGGCGATTAGGAGAGGAAAATGGGGGGACGCAGAAGTGGTGCGTTGCGCCAGGATGTTGGGCTGACAGGCCGCCAAAGACCGCTCGCGAGCGTCAGCTCCGCCGGTTCAGGAACTCGAACTGGGAGAGGCAGGATCACGCCACATGGGCCGAAGCCAGCGGCACAACATGCGTGGCTCTTATGCTCACCGTTAGTTGGTGGATCGTCCGGGATGCCGGACGCCGGCTCATTTTTAGCGCCTTGCTCCAGGGCTTGGTGATGCTGATGCCCGCCACTTTTGCCGACCGTGCTGTGGTCATGGGCGGAGGCGACCGTCACATGGCCGTGCTCCATATGGTCGTGCCCGGCCAGCATCCCAGCATGAGCCAAACCTGCTGCCAGCTGATTGAACGCGACGGCGAATACCAAGAACAGCCTTATGATGCTTACGCGGCCCATATCGACGAAATCCAATCCGTGTTCAGCATCTTGGAAATTGACCACATCATCCTCTCACCGGCACTGATCTAAATCAACTCTTTGGCGGTCTGTCGTCCGTCGGTCGAGTCTCGGGCCCGATGTCTTCTTTGGCCGCAGGAGAACGCAGTACGGATTGCCCCCCGAAGCGCCGAATTCGGGAAAAATCCAGGTTATAGCACTCCAATAAACAGGATAGACATTCACGGTAGCAGTCAATCAGGCAGTCGGCGCTCGTTACAAACTGTTACCGAAAATTCCTCGGAACGAGATCGGTGTAGCTTAGCGATGGATTTCCGTCCGCGGCCCGTTTAGTCCGCGAGATTGGGACGTTTCGTGCCAAGATTGAAAATGAGCATCATTCTGGCAACTGCAGCGACATAGGATTTCGCATCACGGTCGATCATTGTCCGCTCCTGATGGAGGATGAATATCATTCGTCGCATAGCGCTCTGGATCTGAGAAAAAACGCTTGCGGCGGGCCCGCGAACAGAAAAAGTACACCCAGCCGCCATGGTCTTGCTCCGAAACGACCTGATCGATGCAAAGTGCTTTGCCGCACAATGGATCCGTGACTGTGAACTGATTTTCTGGGTCCAAATCCGGCATCAGTGAAACACCATTCCTTCAATGTGGAACCCGGCATCAACGTGCAGTGTTTCGCCTGTGATGGCGCTGGCGTAGTCACTTGCGAGCATTAAGGCCGCTCGGCCGACTTCGCAGGCCTCCACTGTCCGCCGCAGCGGTGCCTTGCGCACGGTCTCGTTCAAAAGTTCGTCGAAGTGCTCGATCCCCGAGGCCGCTCGGGTTGCAACTGCGCCAGCCGAGATGGCGTTGACCCTGATCGACTTGCGCCCCAGCTCGTGAGCAAGGTAGCGAACCGAGGCCTCGAGGCTTGCCTTCACTGGCCCCATGACGTTGTAATGGTCGACAACTTTCTCGGCACCGTAGTAGCTCATGGTCATCAAACTTCCACCATGCTCCATCAGCGGCTCGGCGAGCTTGGCCATGCGAATGAAGGAGTGCACGGAAATTAGCATGGATTCAGCAAAGCCTTCGGCGGAACAGTCGGTCAGCCGACCGTGCAAATCTTCCTTGCGGGCCCACGCGATCGAATGCAGCAGGAAGTCGAGTCGGCCCCACTTCGCTTTGATCTCCCCGAACACAGCCTCCAGTTCACCCGGCTTCGAGACATCGCATGGCAAGAACAGTGATGCCTCCGCTTCCGTCGAAAGCGGTTTGACATAGGCCTTGGCCTTGTCGTTCAAATAGGTCAGCGCGAGATCGGCGCCAGCGTTTCGGAAGTGCTTCGCTGCAGACCAGGCAAGACTGTGCTCGTTGGCAATACCCACGACGAGGCCCTTCTTGCCTTTGAGATCGATGACTTGCACTTGTCCTACTCCTGATCCAGCCTAAATTACGTAGGTTTCAGATCGACCTAGATGGCGTAAAATCCGGCAATGATTAGTCCGCTAATAACGGTCGATCCGATCACGGCACTGATCACCGAGCCGTAACTGGCGTCGCTAGCCAGAGCACTTCGCGACAGCAGCCAGCCGATAGCGACAAACAGGATGATGTCGAGGATGCCGTGCGTCACCCAATGATGTCCGCTCAGTCTGGCCATCATGTCCATTACTGGCGCGCTACTCTCCTTGAGCACCACAAGAAGTGCACTAAGCAGGCTGGTGATCGCGTAGCTATATCCGTAACCGGCAACCTGAGAGTTGACGCGTTCGCCAACACTGATCGATCCTCCGAGACCTTCGGATTGTTTTTTGATAGATGTTGTCATTGTCATTGCTCCATTCAAACTGGTTTGGCCATAAGGCCAACCTTCGTTCCCATGCTGATGAGGGCGCCGGAGCCCTCTAGGGCAAACCCTGTCAAAACGACGAAGGCTGCCACCCACAGCACCAGCTTTCTGGCACCGAGATTTTTCGACAGATCAGCGGACGCGGCGATGGGCATAAAGGTTGCCAGCAACAGCAACATGAGGAACACGTGCTCTTTCATCTCCATGAAAAAGCTGTGGGCGAAGGGCCAGGGACCAGCCTTGATGATCGCCTTGTCGACACCATACTGGGTGACGTACCAGTAGCCACCGACGACATAGGTCAACCACATCAGTCCCGCACCAAGAAAACACACGGTACGCAGTCGCGAGATATTCGAAGGTCCGACATTTAGTGTCTCTACGAATACCCAAACTGCAGCCATGATAGCCAAAGCGCCAAAAGTCGGGTGTGCCAGAAGCACCATTTCATTGGTGAACATTTTAAAGTCCCTTTGCGTATCGGAATGACAAGTTCGAATTGGCCTCGCGCCTGCGGATAATCTGCAACGCCGCGAGAAACGCCAAAGCAAATAGTAGTTTCGATGCGAGCCCAAGCCCCGGAGGAACAAGACCCAGGAACCCAGGATTTAAAACCGGCAAGATGACGTGGAAGTTGACTGCCCAGACTACCGTGAGCGCGGCATGAACCAACGATGCATCCCACCAGCTTGAGACATGATCCCGCAGGACCATGCCCCAGAGCAACAACATCACCGCACCTAGGGCCACCGCCAGAGCTAAGTGAACAACCAGTCCGACCAGGATGCCTGAGGAAGTCGCAGCAAGAAACGGTGCAATCGAAGCCGTAACGCCTCTGGCGACTTCGACGACCGGCGTGCCACCGCTTGTCGCAAGACTTGATATCCATGCGACTTCAGCAAGGCCGCCAGCCAGGCCGGCAGTTGCACCGGTCCAAAAGAGCGACGTAATATTATCGCTGCGGTTGCTTTTCATTTGGTCACTCCTTGCCATCGTTTCGAAAAACCAAACTGGACACTTCGCTGTCTCCAAAGCAATCCATTTATGGCTCAAGCACATACGTGCCGGGCGCTCTGCACAACGGTACAAATCCGTTTTGCGGTGCGCCCATCGGCGGTGGCTCGGTTGGTTCGCCAGAATGCGCGGCAAGCCAGTCCTGCCAGCACGGCCACCAGGAGCCAACATGATGAACAGCCCGCTCCTGCCAGCTGTCGGGATCGAGATAGGCTGCCAGATCATCATGTGTGGCAATCTGGTGAAAACGTTTGGAGTTCTGAGGTGGGTTGACAATCCCGGCGTTGTGGCCGCCGTTCGAAATCACGAAGGTGACATCGGCATTGGTTTGCGCGTGAATCTTGTAGACCGACCGCCACGGAGCAACGTGGTCCGAAAGCGTGCTCACGGCGAAGACCGGAATCCGGATGTCGCGCAACGAAACCGGTCGACCGTCGGCGCGATAGCGTTCATCGGCCAGATCGTTTCCCAGGAAGAGCTGCCGCAGGTACTCTGAGTGCATCCGTGCCGGCATGCGCGTGGTATCGGAGTTCCAAGCCATGAGATCGAATATGGGCCGCCGCTTTCCCATGAGATAGGCCTGCACCATGGCAGACCAAACGAGGTCATTGGAACGCAGCAGCTGGAATGCGCCAGCCATTTGCTTTGCATCGAGATACCCCTTCTGGGCCATGATGTTTTCAAGAAAGCCAACCTGGGCCTCGTCGATGAACAACATCAGTTCGCCGGCCTCAGTGAAATCGGTCTGGGCAGCAAAGAGGGTCAAAGTTGCCAACCGGTCATCGTCGTCACCAGCCATGGCTGCGGCGGCGATCGACAAGAGGGTGCCGCCGAGACAGTAGCCGACACCGTGAGCGCGTTGGCCTGGCACCGTTGCTCGGACAGCGTCAAGCGCGGCCATAACACCGAGCCGGCGATAATCCTCCATCCCAAAGTCGCGATCATCGACGCTGGGATTTTTCCACGAGACCATGAAAACGGTATGCCCCTTTTCGACGAGATATTTCACGAGCGAGTTCTCGGGACTGAGGTCGAGGATATAGTACTTCATGATCCAGGCCGGCACGATCAGAACGGGCTCGGGATGCACAGCCTCTGTCGCTGGCGTGTATTGGATCAGCTCAATCAATTCGTTGCGCAGGATCACTTGCCCCGGTGTCGTGGCAAGGTTGCGCCCCACGACATAGTTTTCAGTTCCCACCGGAGGTTCGCAATGGACGTGGCGTTGCAGGTCTTCCATCAGGTGCGCGGCGCCCTTCACTAAATTCTGCCCCCCGGTCGCAAGGGTTTCGGCCATGACCTCCGGGTTTGTTGCGGGAGAATTTGCAGGAGACACCATATCAAGCAGCTGACGCGCAACAAAAGACGTCACGTCTTCATGATGCTTGGACACACCTAGTATATCGGTGGTCGCGTCCTGCCACCATTGCTGAGTCAGAAGAAAACCCTGATGGATTTGAAGATAGGGCCAGCGTTGCCACGCTTCATTCCTGAACCGCTTGTCTTGCGGCAAGGGTGCGATGCACGCCCCACAAGACGGATCAAAACACGACATGAAGCAATACCCGAGATACTGGGACCACGCGTGTTGCGCCTTGCGAACCAAGTCCATCTGCTTATCGGGCGACGCCATGAGGTGCTGGACCCAGTCTGAGTAGGCGAGGCCCAGTGCGATCGGAGAAATGCCCCCCGTCAAGCGGCCAAGCGCGGCATGCGTGGGTTGATCAAGGCCGAGGGAGGGACTTGCCATAGGAAACAGGCAGGGCGAGCGCCTGGCCTCTTCGTTGCGTTGCTTCGATGGGACGTCCTGCATGGGTCATGCTCCACTTGGACAGCAGGCGGCCTCGGGCTGGGCTGCGCAGTCAATGGACGAGCCCGATTCGGCCTCGCGTTCCGGTCGTTGCACTCCGCGTTCTCCCTGATGCATCAGGACTGCCAAAGCCAACGCCGCCAACCGTGCAGCCGGAGGATCGGCGCGCGATGACAGAACCACCGGCGCGGACAGCCCCATCACGACGCCCGCGGCCATGGCACCGGCCAGATATTCAAGGTTCTTCGCGAGGATGTTGCCAGAGATCAGGTCGGGGACGAGAAGGATGTCGGCATCTCCGGCAACTTCCGAGACGATGCCTTTTTCACGCGCCGCCTCCGCCGAAATCGCATTGTCGAAGGCCAACGGGCCGTCGACGATCGCTCCGGCAATCTGCCCCCGACTGTTCATCAAGGTGAGGCTTGCGGCATCCAACGTCGAGATGATGGCCGGGTTGATCGTCTCGACGGCCGAAAGCACAGCGGCTTTGGGTGTTTCTATTCCAATGAGACGCAGCAGATCGATTGCGTTCTCAAGAATCTGCGCCTTGGCCATGAGATCCGGGGCGATGTTGATCGCCGCGTCGGTCACCGCCAGGAGCTTGGGATAGGTCGGCACATCGACCATGAAAACATGGCTCACGCGCCGGTCGGGACGCCTGAGGCCACTTGTCGAGTTGAGCAGGGCCTTCATCAGGGTATCGGTGTGGATATGTCCTTTCATCACGGCATCGGCGTTGCCGGACTTCACGAGTTCAACCCCTTGGCGCGCGGCCATGGCCTCGTCCGTTGCCGAGATTATTCCGTCAGCCTTGATGTCCAGATCCGCGTCCTTGGCGCATTGCAGGATTGCATCACGGTCGCCGATAAGTTTTGCTTCAATCAACCCAAGCGACGTTGCTTCCTTTACGGTTTTCAGAGCAAGGCCCTGAGCCGCAGCCACGATGGCCACGCGGATCGGCGGATGCGTCCTGGCGCGCGCGACAAGCTCGTCCAGATTGGAAGGACTTCTAGCCATGAGCGTAGGCCTTTGCTGCCGGAAGTAACGCCAGCACATCGCGCGTGTGCCGGGCGATGACGAATTCTTCATCGGTCTTGAACGCCTCGATGCGCACGGGGCTTGTGTCTGCGGAAATAACCCGCTTCTTGGTGCCGTTGCGATCCGGATCGACAATGATGCCGAGATAGTCGAGGCCTGCACAAATACGCGCCCTGATCTCAGGAGAATTGGCTCCGATACCGCCCGTGAACACCACCCGATCAAGTCCTCCGAGCGAGGCCGTCAGACCGGCCAGGTGCCGTCGGGCATGGTGACAAAAATAGTCGATCGCCTCGCGCGCTGCCGGCATCTCTTGGTGCTCGAGAAGATCTGACATGTTACGGCTCAAGCCAGAAAGTCCCAGCAGGCCCGATTGCTCGTAAAGCAGGTGCTGCAGCGCCTCCGGCTGCATTTTTTTCTCGATCAAGAGGTGCAGCATGATGCCAGGGTCGAGATCGCCGGTACGCGTCCCCATGGGTAGGCCCGCGAGTGTACTAAAGCCCATCGTGGTCTCGACGCTGCGACTATTCTGGATGGCCGCCATAGAGGCGCCATTGCCCAGATGGGCAATGATCATTTTTGCGTTGGCTGCCTCTGCCCCCTCATGCCGCCGCACGTCCTCAATCACGTACTCGTAGGACAGACCGTGAAACCCGTAGCGTCTGATCCCATCGTCTTCGAATTCCCGCGGCAGGGCCGTCAGCTGTGCCACTCGGGGCAATCCATGGTGAAAGGCGGTGTCAAAAGAGGCGACCTGAATGAGGTCAGTCCGTCGCAGGCGAATTGCTGTGATAGCAGCGAGGTTATGCGGCAGGTGTAGCGGCGCGAGTGGGATCAGCTGCTTCAATTCCGCCTCTAGGGACGGCGTCACACGTAATGCACAATCACACTCCGGCCCGCCGTGGACCACGCGATGTCCAACTGCGGTAAGGCTCGAGTCCGAAGGCCGTTTTTCGATCCATGCAAGAAGCAGGTCCAAGGCAACGACATGATTGGGCAGTTCCTGCGTTTCATCGATGAGAACTTCACCGTGGTTGTTCGTTGCCAGGAAGCGCCCGGCTTCGAGGCCGATCCGCTCGAGTGCTCCCGAAAAAACCCGTTGCGGTTCAACCCGTGCCAGATCGAAGGTCGCAAACTTGATGCTCGACGAGCCGCTATTAATCACAAGTATCCGTGGCTTAGCGGCCATGGACTTTCTCCGCCAAAAGCAGATCAGATCTCGCCCCCGGCGCAATGACTGCAGCCCCTCCATAAAGCAAGCTAAAGAGCTGCTCGTAGCTCGCATCTCGGCCAACACGCGCGCGTTCGATCGCGGTGCTGATCTCATCAAAGAGCTCGCGCTCCTTTTCGATGAGCGGATGATCCTTGGGGAGTGGCTTTCGGTCCTTCGCAACGGTCTCCGCCAACATGGCAACCCAACGCATCCAAGGATTGAACGTTTCGGAAAACATGTACCGACTCGTTCGCATCGGATGCATCCACTTCAGGCCCTCGGCGAGCCAGGGATTTGTCATGCTTTTCACCCACGGGCTTACGAATGTCCGATACATCGTCTCATTGTACTCTGAGACCTGCTGCACCTTCTCGAACGCCGCGCGCGGATAGTCAGCCTTCAAGTCCTCGACTTGCCGATGTTCGAAACGAACGGAATAGTCGGGCTTGTGGCAGTCAGGATTGCCCGACGGATTGTCGATCTTCATTTCATAGAGACCAGGATCTAGGGCCTTTATCTCGTCGAGGCTCTCCAGGATCGCCCGGTGTTCGAGCCGCGCGACCTTGCCGGACACGAAAATCCCGAGGTGACCAACATGCGGGTTAGTTAGATAGACGATCCTTTGGCCTGCCTTCTTGAGATCGTCGGTATCCTTGTAGACTGCTGGAACCCAGCCCAAAGCCTGATGCGGCGGTGTGATGTTATCGCCGTATGAGGCAAAGACGATCACGGGAGAGCGAATGCGCCGGAGGTCGGCAATACAGCCTGCGCACACCTGCATCAGCCCCTGTTCCAATTTGTTACCGATGAACAGGTTCTCGACAATCGCCAGCATCTCTTCGCGGCTCAGGAAATAAAAACCATTCCACCAGCGTTCGAATTCGAGGAATCTGTCTCGCTCTGAGTCGACACTGTGGAACAGGCCTGCATACTTCTCCCAAATGGCTTTTTCCGGTTTGAGGTTCTCGAAATTCTGGGCAAGCCAGGCCCCATCAAAACGGCCATTGCCGAGATCAGAAATAAAATGCGTAAGCCATGCGCCACCAAGCAGACCACCGGAGACCCGCATGGGGTTCACACCAGATTCGCCAGCCCAATAGGACAGTGGCGACCCGTTCAAGACCGTCGGACCGGCCAGACCTTCGCAGTCCGCCGATAGCAACGTGACGGCCCAGCCAGCCTGGCAGTTGCCGTACAGAACTGGCGGCGTTCCGGAATGCCGCCTGGCGACTTCCTCGACAAAGCGCCTTAACGCATGCAGCACATCAGAAATCGACTGTCCTGGCGCAGGCTCAGGGAAGAACACAACAAAGTAGACGGGATGCCCCTCATGCAGGGCCATGCCGACTTCCGATTCGTGTTTGAAGCCGCCGATCCCAGGACCATGCCCCGCACGTGGATCGACAACGATGACAGGCGGCTTGTCGGGGTCGACGCAGTCTTCCCAGCAATCTTCACCGACTTCCGTTATGCGCAGGAGCGCGTAATTGGCCGGATGCTCGAAGCCGCGGGCGTCAAGAATGATCTCGTACTTGAAATCCAGAAGCGGGGGTAAACCGGCGCGCTCATGCTCCAGCATGTTGTTGGCGCGCTGCCTCAGCGTGTCCCAGAAAAGAATGTTTCGCTGCCACAGATCTACTTGGTAGCGGAAAACATCGTGCCCGAACGCAGCGTACATTCCAGCATCACCTTGCGGTGTATCCGTCACCCTTTCTGGCACCAGGATGAACTGGTTCGAAGTTTGTGCAGGATGCCATTCGATTTGCTTGACAGCCTTTGTTGATACCGCTGCGGTCATGATCTGTCTCCAGATCGGCTCATCGCAGAAAAGATGTTGAAGAGGGGAGCGAAGACGAGCGCGATGTACCAGCCATAGGCGAAACTCTCGGCCAAACCGAGAAAGAAGCTCGGCCACGACAGCCAAGTGAAACCGGGCAACAGCTTTAACCAACTCTCGTACATGGCTTGCCCTGGAAACAGCAGATCGAAACCGACGCACAACGCAAACGTCACAGCGAGGAACAATCCTAGACTCATGCCGAATGCGAACACGGGAATCCTTGGCGTCTGCGTGATCGGCAAGGGCGTGCCTGAACGACTGCGAGTCCTCGGGGCAATGGAGAGATCAGACATGGCCGGCCTCCAATTCTTGGGATGGCTGCTCGGCTTGCGCGCCAACGTACTGCTCGGGCGCCGCTTCGAACATCTCACGGCATTCGCGGGAACAGAAATAGTAGACCACGCCGTCGTGCACGCTTGACTTGGCCTTTTCCGTGCTGACCGTCTTGCCGCAGACCGGGTCGACGTCCTGAGCAGGCGCAATCCACTTCAACTCAGAAGACTGTCCGTTCGCGCTATGACCTGTGTGGTCCCGCGCAGCGCCGCCATGGCTATGTCCATGTCCATGTCCAGATGCGTGGGCGCCACAGCCGACGCGCATCAGGAAGTACCAGATCACGGCCCACACCAAGAAATAGGCGATGACGTCCATGGACCTTGTCCTCCACATGGGGTGAGCCGGCCAGGCCTGCTTGTAGCGACCCAATCGCAGCCGCAAGCTTCAGCCCGAAGCTGCCGAGCATGTGAAAGATAGACGGACGATAAGCAGGACCGTTACAGTCAGGTCGGGATCCTGGAGCGATTTTTCCGATCAACCATCACGCAGTCTTCGCCACAGCTCAAAAACCCATGGATCGGGCAGACTTGGCAGGTCTCTTGCAGACGCTGCTTCAGCGCCTGCCGCGCACGATGCAACCGAACCCGCAGGTTACTTGGTGAAAGCCCGAGTTTGGCCGAGATCTCCTTCCGGGTCTCACCCATAAGGTCTGCACGCCACAATACTTCGGCATATTCAGACTTCAACGTTGGCAGCAGTTTGTAGAGACACATGCAGATCGCAAGGTCCAACTCGTCCAGAGTCTCACTGCCTTTAGACTCGGGCTCCAGAAGCTTCAACTCGGCCTCGCCTCGACGCTTCTTTCCCTGAGCCCGATAATAATCAATCAGAGTTGTTTCCAGAACCCGACGCATCCAGCCGCGGAGTTTCTCCGTGTCCTTCACATCGCCCATCCGCGCCAGAACCTTGACGTAGAAGTCATGCAAGACGTCGGCTGCCTCGTCTTGGTTTCCAAGGCGCCGAGTCAGTATCCGCAAAAGGTCTTGCTGGATCTCGACCATGACCGCGTGAACGGCGTCGCTATTCGGTTGCACCTCGTTGCTGTCCGTCATGGTCCCATCTCCGTTGAGATCGCCTATCGCCAAGAACGATAGGCGATGATCGACAGTACTGCAGTTCTTTCAACGAGTGTAACGCGAGCAGCATTTTACCGTCCTCCTCATACAGGCCGGCATTGAAAGAACGCAAGCTTGTTCTTGCCTCAATCGCGTTGCTCGTCCGGATTGGTATTTCGATACTTCCAGAGGAGCCGTGGCAGTTCAAATTGCCGGTATGCTCATGAAAATCCAAATTGTCCGTTGAAAGAGGAGCAACCCCAATGCACGCCAGCGACATCATGACAACCAAGGTCATCTCTGTAGGGGGCGACGCCAGTGTAACCGACGTTGCCAATCTGCTCTTGAAGCACGGCATAAGCGCCGTCCCGGTCGTCGACAAAACAGGGCGTCTACTTGGCGTCGTCAGCGAAGGCGACTTGATGCGTCGCCTTCAGGGCGACACTGATGCGAGGGGATCATGGTGGCTCGGCATTTTCTCAGCTCCACCAAATAATATTTCGGAATTCCTCAAAGTCGAGGGACGCAATGCATCCGACGTCATGACAAAAGACGTCGTCACGATCGGTTCGGACACGCCCGTTGCGGAGATCGCACGGCTGCTTGAGACGAACAAGATCAAGCGAGTTCCCGTGGTCGATAATGATCGGCTGGTCGGCATCGTCAGCCGCGCGAATCTGCTGCACGGGCTGGCTGCAACAGCCCAGCAATCCAAAGCGATGCCGAACCTCGATGACCGGGCCCTGCGCACAAAAGTGATGGAAGCTTTGGCGAGCGTCGACGGACTGCATGTGGCGCTTATGAACGTTACTGTTCACGATGGCAACGTCCACCTGTGGGGCGAAGTTGAGACCGACAAGGAGCAACGCGCTGCCCGTATCGCAACGGAAAACGTCCCCGGCGTGAAGTCTGTCGATACAGATCTCGGGCGTTCGGAGGCCGCTCGGGTCGTCAACTGGGCGTGGGGTGCATAGCGCAACCCGTCTGACTCAAACGGGACCGCGGAAACTTACTAGATCCGCCTAGCCCGCAAGTTCCGTGTGGATGTTGCGACGGCAGCATCTGCACGGACATGGCTGGCCAAGGAAATGTCGCGGCAGGTTCACCAGCCAAAAGGAACAGAGATTGAGCTGCTTGACGATCGCGCAAATCGTAGTCGTCATGCTGCTATGGGCCGCCTGTTTTCCAGCACTTGCAATAGGCATCGAACTTGCTCCCCACGTGACATTTGCCACACTGCGCGCAGGATTCGCCGGCCTAACGCTCACAGCCATTGCGATTACGCTCGGTCAAAAATTGCCGGTCGAGGCGAAGTTGTGGATAAGGCTGACTATTGTCGGTGTCGGAGCGACGACACTGGGGTTTCTAGGCATGTTTCATGCTGCCGAATTCGTTTCCCCCGGGCTTGCCACGGTCATCGCAAATGCTCAGCCGCTGCTGGCAGCTGGGCTCGGCGCTTTCGTCTTGAATGAGAGCCTGACGGCCCAATCAAGGGCAGGCCTCTTGGTAGGCTTCCTTGGCATCCTCGTCATTAGTTCGCCTCAACTTGTGGCCGGCGAGCAGCAAAACTACATTCTGGGCATCGCCTACATTCTGCTTGCCGCCATTGGAATTTCGGTAAGCAACGTCATGATCAAGACGCTTTCCGGCAAACTCGATGCGCTTATGGCCATGGGGCTGCAAATGCTGATCGGCTCTATTCCACTCGCACTGGTTGGTGCACTTACTGAAGATCCGACTGACGTCACTTGGTCATACGACTTCCTCGGAATCCTTGTGTTTGTCAGCCTGCCCGGCACGGCGCTGGCCTACTGGCTTTGGTTCTCGGCCCTTGAGAAGACCCAGCTCAGTCATGCAAATGCTTTCAGTTTTCTCGTTCCCATATTTGGCCTGTCGATGGGTTGGTTTCTCTTCGACGAGACACTTAATGCCTATCAGGCTTGGGGAATCGCGTTGACGATCATGGGAGTTGGATTGGTCCTATATTCGCAAGACCCCACGCAGACTGCCTGAAGTCGCAACGCAAGACTGAGCCTCAATTGTCTGACTTACGACCCTTGGGCTCGGCACAGGGCTCCCAGGGCCAGAGCCACTCCATGGCCGTATAAATGAAGGAACCTGACCACGCGATCAGTAAAAGGCCGTTGAGCGCTTCAACACCGGTGAGAAGACGGAGGTGACCAAGAGGATAGACATCGCCCAGTCCGAGGGATGTGAAACTCACAATCGAGAAATAGAGATAATCCAGGTGTGTTTCGACACCACGGCCACCAAAGCCGCCAATCGAAAAAAACTCTACTGCAACAACAAACCCAATTGCGTACACCACGACCTGCAGCAGATGCGCCGTGAGGATAGCCAATACGATAACGAGAATGCGGATACTGTTGGTCATCGGAACACTCGCCAAGCTCCCCGACAGCCCGCGCAGTACGCCGAAGTGGAACAGGAATGATGCCAGAGCGAGCGTCGTGGCGAGAAGCATTGCGATGATCATTGGGGTCTCCAGCGTGTCTTGGAAAAGATGAGCCGAACCCGGACACGGCTCGACGATTGCCCGATAGGCGTTAACACGATCATTGTCGACAGAGTGCGTGCTTCGGTTCAATCACCTGGCCAACGGCACACAGGACCTTGCACTCCAAAGCCGGTTTGCCGACAGCCACCTGTAACGTCCGGTCAACAACTCCGTCTTTTAGGTCAGATGAACACGCAGTTGAGCCGGGATTTGGAACGTAGAGACTTCCAGCAATCCAGCGCCACACCCTAAGTATGGAGACCACATGCCATGGTCGCGTTGATGAATCAGACGAGCGGATGCGAACCCGATTCCAGGACGGCGGTTGAAATGCTTCTCTCTTGGCAACTGCAGCGTTTTATTGAAACTGGATGGCTCCGCGTCACCTATCCAACCGGGCAAACGACAAGTTATGGCGATGGGTCAACCCCGGTTGCCGGCGTGACGTTGAAGGAGCAGTCGGTACTGCTCAAATTGGTCACCGACCCCTATGTCGCTCTGGGCGAGGCCTACATGGACGGGTCGCTGATTGTCGAAAACGACGATCTCTATGGTCTGCTCGCCCTACTGCAGCAGAACCTCTTGCAGCGCTCAGAATCACTTCCGGCCAGTGGGTTATCGCTCCTTAGACGGCATATGCGAGGCCTCAAGCAAACCAACACACGCCGAGGGGCACAAGCCAATGTTGCTCACCATTACGATCTTTCTTCCGAGCTTTACGACCTGTTCCTGGACCAAGACCGGCAATACTCGTGTGCTTATTTCCGCAACCCCGACGATACGCTCGAAGCCGCCCAGAGAAACAAGAAGGAACTCATCGCCACTAAGCTGCTTCTAAAACCCGATCACCGGGTTCTCGACATCGGCTGTGGTTTCGGAGGTCTCGGGCTTCATTTGGCTCGTGAACACGGCTCGAAAGTTACTGGGGTTACACTGTCGAAAGAACAGCTCAGCGTCGCCGAACAACGTGCGCGGCAAGAGCGACTGGAGACAAGAGCTCAATTCGAGCTGATGGACTACCGCGAAGTAGCAGGCCAATTCGATCGTATTGTTTCGGTTGGCATGTTCGAACACGTGGGCATCCCCCAATACACTCAGTTCTTCGATACCATTCGCAATCGCCTCGCAGATGATGGCGTCGCGCTACTCCACACGATCGGCCGTGCCGATGGCCCTGGCGTGACTGACCCGTGGATCGAGAAGTACATCTTTCCAGGCGGCTATAGCCCTGCCCTTTCCGAAATCCTTAGCGTCATCGAACAGTCGGGCCTCTACGTCACCGACATCGAAGTCTGGCGCCTCCACTACGCGGAAACCCTGAAGGCATGGAGAACAAGATTCGAGGCAAATCTCGACCGCGTGAAGGACCTCTATGACGACCGGTTCTCCCGAATGTGGCGCTATTATCTCGTCGCAAGCGAACTCGCCTTCCGGCACAACGGTCACGTCGTATTCCAAATCCAGCTTGCAAAACGTCAGTACGCCGTGCCGTTAACGCGCGACTATTTAGCCGAAGTCACAAATCCAAATATGCTTTCGATGAAATCACACCATACCGCTTCCATCGCAGCAGCGTAGTCGACATAAATGGAGACCCAATATGTCAAGTGAAGTTTCTCAGAACCAAGGTAAGGGTGGTGTCAAAAAGGAAACGAGTTGCTGCAGTGAAACAACAATAAAAAGGACCGAGGCGCCAGAGAAACCAGTTGATGAAGCGACGATCGCAGGTCTTGACGCCCGCATGAAAGCGTCTGCTAGTAAAAAGCCCAAAAAGGGATGCTGCTGCAGCAAGTAAATAAATAAAGCCCTCCTGAAACGACGGCGACTAACAATCCGGTCTTTGGCATTCTGGTTTCACCGATCTTCGCTCCGGCAACCATGCACCTGTCCTCGCATTCGGTGGTCGGAAATGCTCTTCGGCTTCGTTCGCTTAAAATCTAGTCAGCATGTCCTTCGCCAAGTTCGTTGCTATCTAAACCCTCGTCTAAAAAGGAACGAAAAATGAAACTCCTAAACGGTCGCACCACTCTGTCAATATTTTTTATGTCGGCAGTCTACGCTGCGTCACCGACAATGGCGTCGCCCGCCGGCAACGTCTACATCCCTCTTGGCGGTGATAACTCAATCGCCATCGTCGATGCCGCGACAAATTCCGTTTTGGGCAAGATAACTGGCATTCCGAACGTTCATGGTCTCGCCGGGACGCCCGACGGCCTTTACCTGATTGCCGGCCGCAATGATGAGCGTCCCGTTGGCGCGCCGGCCCCCACCAAACCAGCTGCAGTATCGGCTGATGAACACACGGCTCATCACGCAAAAACGTCCAACAAGTCTGCCAGCAAATCCATGGTAACTAGTTCTTTGTCGGTCATCCGTCTCAAAGATCGGGCGCTCATCCAACGAATCGATGTGCCAGGCGCTGTTCATCATGTCGCTGTCGGTCCGCAAGGCCGTTATGCCATCGTGACCCATCCGACGCAGGATGCCGTCAGTCTGGTCGATCTTATGACCTATGACGTAACAGCGACTATTCCTACTGGCCCGCTGCCGAATTACGCAGTCTTCAGCCCGGATGGCAAGAATGTCTACGTTTCCAACGCCGGAAACAACACTGTTAGCGATGTCGATGTCGCGAAAACGATTGTGCTGCGTAACGTTCTTGTCGGCGGTAGCCCGGAGCACCTTGTTCTTTCTCGGGACGGCAAACGGTTGTTCGTAAACAATATCGACGATGGCACCGTCTCAGCTGTGGATATTAAACTGGGCAAGGTCTCGAGTACGTTCAGTGTCGGCTCAACCCTTCATGGCATTGACCTGTCCGACGATGAGAAGACCCTGTTCGTAGCGTCACTTGGCGACGACAAAATCGCATCAATTGACTTGGAGAGCGGCAAAATGAGAACCGTAAAATTAGGCCCCACTCCCTATCACCTCGCCAACATCCGGGGAACGGGAAAAATCTACATATCGAGTGCAGACAAGCCAATGGCATGGGTCCTCGATCAGGCGTCGTTGAAGGTTGTTGGCGAAATCGCAATCGGCGGCAAAGGGCACCAGATGGTGCACGTAATAGGGAACTGAGCACCTGCTTTATGCAAAGACGCTTAGAAAACTGCGACTGCTTCACCGCTTCTTCCTCCCCACGAGCCCATCGAGCATAAGTGGAAAATTCCAGCCTCAAACGGTCCAGCTTTTGGGGAGCGGGTCACTTTGCGTCCTTCGCGCGCCGCCGGTTGATATCCTCCACAATCTTACGTTCACTCAACCCGTCCTTCTTGAGCCGGCGGATCTTGATGGCGTCAGTCATAGAGACTGCGACACGCGGTCGGCCACCCACCCGGCCTTACTTCTTCGCCCGTGCCAGTCCGGCCTTGGTACGATCGGATAGTTTCACCGCTTCGACTTTGGCGAGCGCCGAGAAGACGCCAATCAAAATGTCACGCACCATCGTCGCGCGTTGAAAGCATCGGCTCGCCCTAGGAATGGAAGCTGACGCCGTAGGTGTCGAGCTTCCTGAAATAGTGGACGATGTACGCCAGGCGCTCACGCGTCTGGCGATCGATCGCCCACACTACCACCACGCCGGACTGTCCCTGGGCGGCGTCATTAAAGAGCGCGCGGAATCGAGTGCGATCGATCGCGCCCTTGCGGCCGCTTTCCTTATCAACGTATTAGCCGGCGATCATCTAGCCCTGAAACTTGTAGCAGGCGCGGAGCTGGCGGAGTTGGTTCTCTGGGTCTTGGCCTTTGTTTGTTGTAGAGACGCGAGCGTAGTTCGCGACTCGGGTTTTAGTGGGTTTCCTCATTGCTTACTCAATTTCAGGCAATCGGCCGGCTGCAAAGTCAGCCTCATAGATCTCTGCCAGTTTGGCTGTGAAGCAGGAATCAACGGCCTCTTCGACAGAAGGGAAGTCGCCGCGCGCCACGAGGCCAGCGACATACTCGTATGTAAGTTGTGGGAGATCGATGGTGATTTTCAAAGTTTTACTTGGTTTTTAAACGGTGTATCAAAATTGTGGATGCTCGACCCGCAATTTCTGGGGCTTTTTTCACGTGTGCTAGACTGGTTCAAAATCGACCGGTGACAAACCACTCCCTGACGCTGACGCTCATTCTCGTTGAGCTGATCGACCAACGATTCGACGCGATAAGCTCTGCTCGACGAGAGAGCATCCGAGCAGCCGACCTTTGCCGGCAGATCGAATGTTCGTGTCTACAAAAGGAAGGTTTCTTAGACTCGCGCGGTCGTGACTAGATTTTGTCGTTGTCGGCCTGAAATGTTCGCTCTAGCCTGGAAGCGGAAGATCAGCGAACGACGCGAATGACCCCTTGCAGTCATCGAGGGCAGTACGGAAAGCGGACACCTGTCACCGAAGTCGGCACCAAGCACGGGCCGCTGTCGTTATGACTGCCAGCGCATCGACGGCGCCGTTCGCCTCTCCCTTCTCGAAGTCGCCTTCGGATCTCGCCATCTGGTTCGTCACGTGCGCAAAGCAGATCACAGGCTTGCTGCGGGCCTTGGCGAAAGCGTAAAGGGCCGCGGCCTCCATCTCGACGGCCAACAGCCCCTTGGCCTTCATCGCGGAGATGGCGGTTGGCGTTTCCCGGTAGGGCGCGTCCGTCGTCCAGGTGGCACCGCGTTCGACAGAAACTTGCAGTCCGTCGAACGCACCCGCCAAGGCATCGATCAACCGAGGCGAGGCCGAACTGAACTCGGAGGGTGGCAGATAGTGGTAGCTCGTCCCTTCGTCGCGCAGCGCCTTCTCGATCAGGACGAAATAGGGAGGCGATCCGCGTTCTGCAAGTTGGCCTGACGAGGTTACGCTGAGAAGGAGCCGGCAGCCCGACGCGAAGAGCTGTTCGGCCACGAGCACCGCAAACGAAGCCCCCACTGCACATGGCACGATCCCCAACGCGATACCCTCATGAGTCAGGCGGTACAGTTCGGTATGGTAGCAGGCCCAGTCGGCATCCCGCGCGGCTTGGCCATTCGCCTGAGCTTGCCTGATGATGTCGCCGTCAGGATCAAGCACACAGACATCAGGCACGCGTCCAGCCCGCAGACCCTTCTGGCGCCGCGCCTCGCGCAAGAGGTTCTCTGGCACGAAGGCTGAAACTTCGTCAAAATGCTTGTTGGCGAGCAGGGGTGGGACGATGCGCTTCATACTGATCTCATAAAAAAAACGACTACTTCGGTTTATCCGCAGCGATAGCGATGAAGGCGGCACCGATGGTCGTCACGGTCGCGAGGCGATGATCGAGCGGGACCAGCCAGCGGGCACAAAAGGCGCATGGCGGGTAGTAGACCGCGCCGCGCACCTCTGACAGATCAAGGCCCGCAGCCGTTGCGCGTTGCCTCAGCTCACTTGCCGTCCGGAAGATGGCCTTGCGCCATGTTTTCGAGCCAAACCAACCCGCCACGCGACGCTTGGCGGCCCAGAGCGAACATCGCCCCAGCTCTCCCAACACCAACCGCCCGCCGGGGCGCAGCACACGCGCCATTTCCTGCACCGCGCGCTCGATGTCCTCGACGAAGCACAGAACCGCGACGGCTACGACCGTGTCGAATGAACTGTCTGGAAAGGGCAGCGAGAAGATGTTCCCCTTTACGAATGTGACTGCCTCCCCGGCGTTGTCGGCACGTTTGCGAGCCGCAGTGAGCATTCGCGGATCGGTATCGACGCCGGTGACCTCGGCACCTGCTGCGGCAAGCCTAACGGACAGGACAGCATCGCCGCAACCGACGTCGAGCACCTTCGCGCCGCGGACCGGGCCGACCAACCCGACGACGAGGTCTTCCTCAATGCGGTCGGTAAGGCGGCCCAGCTCGCTGTGGCGCCAAGCCCGATAGGCGTCGGGAAGCCCATAAAAATCGGAGGGGAAGTCCTCTTGCATCTTTCAAGCTTCAGCTGCCCAAACAGGCCGGGCCGCTCCCTGATAGGACAACACTATCGGCGAACACCGACCGTCACCCAATACTCGCGCGGAACGCAAATTCCCAAATCGGTGCGAAAGCCATCGTGAAACGCGGTGAAGTCCCGGCGTAGATCGGCGCGGCGGGAGTCATCTAGATTCGCCGCCAGCGTTTTCGTCGGGCCGTACCCGGTCGAGAATGTCCGCCAGGCCGCTTCGCCATCGGGCTCTCGATAATAGGAAACTCCCTTCTCGAATTTCAGGTCGAAAGAGGAGCCGAGAAGTTCGGAAATCCTCTCAGTCTTCCCCCACTCGAACGGTGACGGCGGTGCCGGGTCCGGGGGTGGTGGCATATAAGGCTTCATGACCAAAAACATCTTGAACAGATTGCTGTCCGGCAGCCAGGTCGTCAGTCCGATTCGCCCGCCTTTTCGGCAAACGCGGGCAAGCTCAGAGGCAGCAGCTTCGGGCCGGCTGGCGAACATGATGCCGCAAGTCGAGATGACGGCATCGAATTCGCCGTCGTCGAAGGGGAGCGCCTCCGCATCGCCGATTTCGTAGGCGATGTCTAAACCTTCGCCTTTTGCTTTCTCGGCTGCAGCCTCGACGAGGTGAGGTCCGATGTCGACACCGGTGACCATGGCGCCGCGGCCGGCGACGACGCGCGATGTCCAACCCGTGCCAGTGGCGAGATCGAGAATTTTCTCACCGGGTTGCGGATTGAGACGGAGAACGCAATGTTCAATCGAATCCGCGATACCGCGACTGATGGCATCGTAGCTCGCGCCACCGGAATCCCATACAGATGCAGACTTTTCATTGTGCGGCGCTATCGAACCAGACATCGTAACCTCCCAGGTTCACTGTTCTATTGTTGATTGAGTGTTTTACGTTAGGACGGCTTCCCGTGAGCGCGAAGCTCTCAAGCTAAAGTAAGCGTTCAACTTTCTGCGAGAGCGGTACATTCTTGATTGCCCCCCATCAGGCCTTGCCGCGTCGACGCAGCAACCAGTCCCAGGCAACGGCTGCACAGAGTAGCGCAAATCCCGCGAGTTCAACCGAGCGGTCGTAGTTGATGAACATGGTGTAGGTCACGATGCCGGCGGCTGACGCACCGAGCAACAGTGGCCATGGCTTGCCATGGACACGCAGACCGATGGCGATTCCAATGACCGCCAGCAGAGCGAATGCGACGATGGCTCCAGCCCAGATGGTGTCGTTGACAACGATAACGATACCCATTGACCCAAGAAGGGCGATCAACGCGAGGGTTCCATAGCAAGCTGCCATCGACAGCACTGTCGCTACCCCCGGCAGCCAACGGCTCCAACCAGCTTTGTCCACTGACTGCATTTGATCAATTTCTCCAGAACCGCTTCAGCAATCGGTCACATTCGGTCAGGCGATTGCCATTGGCCTCACTTGTCCAGAAAGCGTCGCCAATGGCAATCAAGGCACCTGCCGATAACGGATGTTTGATGCAACCTCCATGTCACCATGGTCACTTGGGGCACAAACGCTGCCGAATTGCAGCCGCTACCGATTGGATATCGCTGGTCGTCGTCCCCCGGCCGAGACTGAAACGAATGGCGCCCATGCCGACCTCTGGCGCAACACCCATCGCGCGCAACACTGGCGATAGTTCAATCTGGCCGCTGTGACACGCCGAGCCGGTCGATGCGGCAACGCCTTCGAGCGCAGCGAGGATGTCGGCCCCGACTTGTCCAACGAAGGAGACGTTGAGTGTGTTGGGTAGACGGTATGTTGGATGGCCATTGAGGACGACGCGATCCCCCAGAGCGGCCTTGAGCTGCTGCCAGAAGTCATCGCGTAGTTCCCGGATGCGCGTCATTGGTTCGAGATCGGCGGCAAGCTCGGCCGCCGCTCCGAGTGCGGTTGCCAACAATGCACTTTCCGTACCCGCACGGCGGCCACCCTCGTGACCGGCGCCGTGGATCAACGGCTCGATCTGTGTGCCACGGCGGATATACAGAGCGCCGACACCTTTGGGTGCATAGAGCTTGTGCCCGGCGATCGACAGCAGGTCGACGCCGAGATCGTCGACCCGTGTCGGGATCTTGCCGACTGATTGAGCTGCATCGGTGTGCAGCAGGATTCCGTGCTCGCGCGTGATGCGGCTGATGTCCGCGATCGGCTGGACTGTGCCGACCTCGTTATTTGCGTGCATGATGCTGACGAGGATCGTTCGTGGCGTGATGGCGCGACGAATGTCTTCCGGATCGACCTGACCGTACCTATCGACCGGTACGGAGGTGATTTCTAGCCCATGCTTTGCCAGATGCTCGCAAGGCTTGAGGATCGCTGGATGTTCGATGGCCGACGTGACGATATGATTGCCTTTGTCCTTCAGTGCAAAGGCCACGCCCTTCAGCGCATGGTTGTTGGCCTCGCTGCCGCCGCTGGTGAACACCACCTCCTCGCTGGAGCAACCCAAGAAATCCGCGACCTGGCTACGCGCCTGCTCCACGGCTTCCCGTGCGGGCGTGCCGGCCCAGTGTCCGCTCGAGGGATTGCCATAGGCTCCATCGAGAAACGGGCGCATTGCCGCGACGACCTCGGGCGCGACCGGCGTGCTGGCGTTGTAGTCGAGGCAGATGCGCTCCATCACTAAAACACCAGCACCTTGTCGGCCGCGATGGTCTCTGCGGCGAGCTCGTCCATGGTGGATCGGTGAGCGCCCTGCATGACTTCGACCTCGGCGATGCCGCGCGCATCGAGGCAGGTGCCGCACAGCAGCAGCCGGCCTTTGCCGGCGATCACCCGCTTCAGCATGCGTTCGACATTGTAGTAGCCGTCGGGTGTCTTCTGGCCAGCCTTGGCGGAAACGACAGCATCGGCCATCAGGAACACGGTGACCTCGGCGTCTGCATCGTTCTTGGCGAGCGCATGGGCCATGCGTAGCCCATTGTAGACCCGCTCGGTTCCGTAAGGTGGGTCATTCAAGATGATCAGGGTTTTCATGGCTGGCCTCCAGTCGTGTGGTCGTCTTCGATCGGTTGCTACGGTTTGTGGGCAGCGTCCTTGCGCCAGCCGTCGAGGCCCGTTTGCATAACGAGCACGTTCTCGCGGCCTGCGACCCTCAGTGCGAACGCGGCCTGGGCCGACAGGCTTCCCGTATTGCAGAACAGGATCACTTTCTTGTCCGCCGGGATCTCGTCGATGCGCGAAAGAACCTCGCGCCACTCGATATGCCGGGCACCAGGAATTGTGCCTTTTGCGAATTGCTCGGCGTCGCGGGTATCGACGAAGACGACGTTTTCGAAGATATCCTTTGTGATCTGCTGCGGCACAATGATGCCGGCATCATAGGGTGCGAATTCCATATAGCCCTGCATGGCTTCGACGGCAGCGTTTTCCGCCGTGGCAGGTGTCGTAACGAGGACAATTGCCGCGGTTGCCGCGACGATGCTGTTCTTGAGTTTGAGCATTTTTTGTGTCCCCTTGTTTGTCACTTTGTTTCGTTCAATCCGAATCAAGCCCTGATCGCGAGGATGCTGGTGATCAAATCGGGGTGGTCCCATTCGCGTCCGCCGATTGCACGCAGCGCCTTGCGGCCATCGCCGTCGGTGATGTAGGTCGTCGGCAGGCCGATTGTGGTCCAGGCCTTCGAGACCGCCGACGATTTGTCGATCAGCACCGGGAACGTGACATTGAACTCGGCCAGGAACTCCCAAATCCTGTCAGCGTCGCCGCCGACGTGAACGGCGAGCATGGCCACCCCCCCGTCCTTGAGCTGTACCCAAGCCCGCTCCATTGACGGGATCTCGGCGCGACAGGGCGGGCACCACGTCGCCCAGAAATTGACGAGCACGACGCGGCCCTTGTGTTCGGAAAAGCGCACGTTCTTGCCATCGAGGTCCGGCAGACTGAAGTCGGGCGCCTCCGGCTTGCCTGGCACGGCCTGCAGCAGCATGGGGCTGCCTGACTGAGAGGAGATGGGGAACGCGAAAACGGCCAGTCCGGAACTCGCTCCGGCGATCAACGTGCGTCTGGTGATGTTGGAAGGGTTGGTCAGCGCGGGCATTGCAGTCCCCTGATCGTTGTGCCGTGAGAGGAGCCACCTGTCCGCCAGGAGAGCGTCAGGTCGAAGACTGTCCCTGAGGGTAAGCCGAATGTGAGGAAGCCCCAATTATAGTCGGTCGGGTAGAACGTCTGCTCGGTCGGGAACAGGGACCAGTAGAACGCGGTCGCAGCATCTCCCGGCACGCCCCGCGCCTTCCAGACGGACTCCCAGTCTTCGCGCAACTTGAGCGCGCCGAGCCTGCCACTAGCAGGCGTCACGCGCCACTCGGTCAGCGCGACGGTTACCACTGGTGAGCCTTCGGCGCTGAACGAGTTGCCAATGGCGGAGCGGAACAGGCAGGCCGTTTCGACGATGTGCTGGGCATCGTCGGACGGGAAACCGCGCGCAAGAAAGAAAGCGCGGACCGGATCGTCCGCGAGCGGGGCCATTTCGAGTTTCAAGCCGTCGCGCTCGACGTGGATGGGGTCGGCCTTTCCGCCTGTTGCGACGGCTGACGATGCGGCGAGGCACGCCGCCGCCAACAGCAGTTGCCGGACGACGGAACTCATCGAGCAACCTCCTTGGCCGGTGCGCGCTCGTTCCCGGTCGCTGGGCTCTCCATCGCGTTCCAGGCGACCATGCCGCCTCTCAGCACGCGCACGTCCTTGAAGTCCGCCGCCATGAGGATTGCGGCCGCCTCGGAGGACATAGCCTGCGCCCGGCAGACGAGCACTATCGGATTATCCGCGAGCACCTCCAATTCGCCAAGCCGGTGCTCGATCTCGCCGAGCGGAATATTGCGAGCTCCGGGAATTCGGTTTAGGGGGCCTGCGAAATCGCTTGCCGATCGGACGTCCAGTATTGTCATGGGTGCTTCGTCCTCTTTGAGCCGCTGTAGCTCTTCGACTCCGATCCAGCTCGGTCCCGAGCCTCCGCGGAACCGGCCGACTAGCCTCGGCACGAATGCGATTGCGGCCAGCAGTCCGAGTGCGAGGAGGCCATATCGGATCGCCGACGTATCGCCGTCCAATGCTCGACGACCGGCATAACCGAGCCAAGTGAATGCTAGCGTTCCCGGCGCCATGGCGATGAGGGAGGCAAGGACGTAGTGCGACAGGGAGATGTGGGTGAGACCGAGCGCGTAGTTCAGGAGATTGAAGGGCACCAGCGGCACGAGCCGCATCAAGGCGACGAACCGCCAGCCCTCGGCCTCGACGCCCGTCATGAGCCGTTGAAGACGGGGACCCGTCCTTGTCCTCACCCAATCGGCCGCGATGTAGCGCGCAACGAGAAAGCTGCAGGTCGCCCCGAGCGTGGCGCCGACGAGATTGAGCAGCGTCCCCCACACCGGACCGAACAGCCCCCCGCCGACGAGACCGAAGACGGCGCCAGGCGCGAACAAGACGGTGCCAATGGCAAATAGCAGGACGTGCGCAGCTGGAGCCCAGGCACCGAGATCCCCGATCATCTGTTCGACGCCCGCGACATCGAGACGGTCGCGGTTGACGGCAATTAGGAGCGCCGCCGCCATCAAGCTCAAGACGAGCAGCAGGCGAGAAATGAATGCCGCGTTGTTCATTCCGGCGCCTCCCGCCGGCCGAGGGCATAGGAGCTGTCGCCTTCCCGGAACGGCTGAGTTAGCATGCGATCGAGGCGCTGCTCGGCAGGGTCGCGTATCTCCTCCACGCCGATGGTCATGCGCTCGTGCCCTGCCGCAGGCTGATCCCGGTAGGTTCCGAATAGCCGGTCCCACCACGGCAGGTTGAACCCGAAGTTGGAGTTGGTCTCGGGCACAACGACCGAGTGATGCACGCGGTGCATGTCGGGTGTGACGACGAACCAGCGCAGAACACGGTCGATCGAGGCCGGCAGACGCACGTTCGAGTGATTGAACATGGCGGTCGCATTCAGCAGCACCTCGAAAATCAGCACCGCGACGGCGGGCGCGCCGAGTGCTGCGATCACGGTGAGCTTGATGACCATCGACAGGATGATCTCGATTGGGTGAAACCGTGCCCCCGTCGTCAGGTCGAACTCGAGATCGGCGTGGTGCATCCGGTGGAGCCGCCAGAGCGCCGGCACGGCATGGAACAGCACGTGCTGCAGATAGATGACAAAGTCGAGGATGATGACGGAGGCGACGACGGCGAGCGCATAGGGCACCTGCCAGGCGTTGAAGAGGCCGAAGCCCTGTGACTCCGCCAGCATCGCCAGCCCGACAGCCGTCGTCGGAAACAGGATGCGCACGACTACTGTGTCCAGGATCACGACGCCGAGGTTGCTCGGCCAGCGCGTGGCGCGCCCGATCGCCTGCTTACGGCGCGGGGCAAGAACTTCGCACAGCGCCATGAATGTGAACACCGACGCGAACGCCGTCAGCCGGATGAAAGGCTCGTAAGCGAGAAGGACATCTGACATCGCGCGTATCTCCAGATCAACGGTGGGTAGAGCTGGTGTCATGACCTGGCGGCTATGTCGTCGCGACGCCGCAGATACTCCTCCCGATCGATCTCACCACGGGCGTAGCGTTCGTCGAGGATGTCTTGCGGCGTACGTGGCGGCGGGGTCGTGCCAGAGGTTCCACCGCCGAGCCAGCGCACCACCAGGACAATCACGGCGACCTCGATTAGTTATTCCGTCTCTCGAGTACGCATGCACAGGCTGGAAAGCTTGACATGCACTGCACACTATTCAATTATTTGATTGATTGATATACAGCGAGGTTGGATGTGTCAAGCGAGACTCCCAAACGTCTTTTGTTCCGGCAGTTCGCCGCGGTCGCGAAGGCGGTTGCACATGAGCATCGCCTCGAGCTCCTGGAGGCACTTGCCCAGGGTGAGCGCAATGTCGAGCTGCTCGCCAACCGCACCGGAATGTCTGTTGCGAACACCTCGCAGCATCTCCAGCAGATGCGGCGCGCCGGCCTGATTGAATCGCGCCGAGAGGGCAAGTTCACGTTCTATCGGTTGTCAGGTCCCGCCGTGCTCGACCTCCTTGCAGCGCTCACCCGCATCGGTGAGCGTCATGTCGGCGAGGTCGATAAAATCGTAAGGACATACTTCCTGAGCCGCGATGAGCTGGAGCCGGTCTCGCGGTCCGAGCTCCTGGCGCGCATGAAAGACGGCGACGTTCTCGTCATCGACGTGCGGCCCCAGGACGAGTTTGCATCGGGGCATCTGCCGAACGCCATCAATATCCCGCTCGAAGAACTGGAAGCGCAACTCGCCACGCTCGATACGAAGAAAGAGATCGTCGCCTACTGCCGCGGAGCTTACTGCGTACTCTCATTTGACATGGTCGAGCGATTGCGCGCGCGCGGGTTCAAGGCGCGGCGACTTGAAGATGGCTGGCCGGAGTGGCAGGCGGCTGGGCTGCCTGTTGATCCCTTCCCGTCGAGCTAGTCCGGTTCCGCATGCGCCATCAGGCCGGAAGAACGTCTCTTTTTGATGCTGTGGACGGCTCCTCCCGCCGGCATCTAGGTGCCAAAATGGTTGCTGTTGAAGTGACCATTGAAAGAGGAGCCGACCATGAAAGAGATTACAACGATTGGACTGGATACTGCCAAGTCCGTTTTTCAGGTTCACGGTGTTCATGCTGATCATCAGCCGGTCCTGCGTCGTCAGTTGAAGCGGCGCCAGGTTCTGCCATTCTTCGCTAAGTTATCACCATGTATCGTCGGGATTGAAGCGTGTTCGGCATCGCATCATTGGTCGCGGGAACTCACGAAGCTTGGTCACAGCGTTCGATTGATCCCGCCGCGTTACGTCAAACCGTATGTTAAATCCCAGAAGAACGATGCGACTGATGCAGAGGCCATTTGCGAGGCCGTGACCCGTCCGAGCATGCGGTTCGTTCCAACAAAAACCCGCGGCCAGCAGTCAATGTTGATGCTTCATCGCACGCGCCATCTTCTGATTAGGCAGCGAACCGCGACCATCAATGCGATACGTGCACATCTAGTTGAGTTTGGAATTGCAGCTGGTATCCGATGATGACATCGCCACCGCTCAAGCGCTACTGGCGAACGGCGAGACAATGGAGAAGCTGATGGATCGGTTCGGTGTGTCGCGCGCCACGCTTTACAATTACGGTTTGCGCAAGCATCCGACGGCGCCTACTAGGGTTGCCACCAAACGAAAGACACCGAATAAGCGATCTAAGGCCCGAGCTTCTCGATGACAGAAGGAGGCGGTGCATGTCGAATGACCATCTTCCCAAACAGAATGCAGCACGGGGCCGCCTCTACAAAGGCCTAGCCGTTGGGCTTGGCATCCTATTCGGCGTGCCGATCCTGGTCCTGATTTCCAACGCAAAAGACCTGGATCGCGCGTTACTCGGTCTCCTCGCGTTCTTTATCGGCGCCGGCCTTGTTTGGCTGCATCAACTCGGCGAGCAGCACACAGCATCAAGCGCCGATGAAGTGCTCGCAAGCGATCCGCGCCCGCCGCTCGTTTATTTGCGTTCATTCGACGATGATGAAGATGCGGTAGGCTTGGAATACAGCCTGAGCGATGTCCTGGGTGATGTTGGCCCCTTCGTCGCCATTGGTCGACCGGGAGACAAGTTACCACCGATCGGAGTCAGTCGGTCCTATCAGCACCATGAGGACTGGCAACCATACGTCATTAATCTCCTCAATCGTGCAGCATTGGTCATCATGCTTGCTGGGCGCACAAAAGGCCTGGCCTGGGAACTGAAACAATGCGCGACACGGCTTCGGCCAGAGCGATTGGTGGTGCTTGTCCCAAGCCAGCGCGAGAGCTACGAGAAGTTTCAGGCCGTTGCCCGTGAGGCCGGCATTCCGCTGACCTTGCCACCATTCCCAGGCCGCGACGCGGCACGGTATGAAGCAGACCATATTTCAGGCTTGGTCTACTTCGATAACACCTGGCAGGGGTACTTCTCAGGCTTCCCAAAAGCCTTCTGGAAAGGCGCCAGTCATGAAATTGCAACAAGCAGCACGCGCGCCGGGCCGCGCATCAGATTGGCTCTGAAGCCTGTCGCTGACGCCACCGGGCTCCCGATCAAGATGCCAGGCACCAACTACCTTCTCATCGGTCTGGTCGGCTATCTGACGCTGGCACTGATCTTCCTTGGCGTGATGGGCTGGCTATTGTCGATCGGTGTGCTGAAGTGACGAGCGTGCGCTCTATTCGATCCGGCTGCGCCTCTGAGACCGGCCACCTTAGCTTGTGCTAGACTGGTTCGAAAACGACCGTTTTTGAACCAAGGAACGGAGGGAAAGATGGAAGATCGAACGCGTGATAATCACTTGGAGAACATTTGGCCAGAGATTGAGAAGATGGTGGCTGGCCTGAACGATGGGATGCCAGAGGCATTTGAGATGCTCGGCGTGACACTGTCGAAGTATATGAAGACGTTGGAGCAGACCGACATGTACATGGCGGTGGTGTTCGAATTGCTGCCTTTCGATACTCAACAAAAGATGCTTGCTGATCCAAGGGTGGAAACGAGCACGACCGTATTGGCGAGCTTGAAGCGGCTGCGGTCTTAGCCCGGATCATGCATCAGGCGTGAGGAATCGTGCGTTGGCCGTGGCGCAGGACGTTGAAATCGCGTAGCAAACCGTTGCCAGACGAGCGTGCTTGCGTCGCAACGGAGCGCCACGGCCATGACCGACTTAACACCGCTTCCCTTCGATCTTCCAGCCGTCCAGAGAAAGAAGTTCACAGTTGATTTCGACGGCGGCAACCAGTCGTCGGACGCAGGGCTCCTGCTGCTGCGCGCGGCCGAACAGAGGATCGGCATCGTCGCGCGCCTGGCGGCGACGTTGCCCGACCGGCGCGATCTCACGCGCATC
>LOEV01000057.1 GCA_001516065.1 Alphaproteobacteria bacterium BRH_c36 | reverse complement strand
ATTGACACCGGCCTCGCCGCACCGCCGGTCAATTAAGGCGCAACGCCTCACTAGTGTTCTGGATCAAATACTCGATACCGAGCGAAGGTCGTCGAGCAGTTTGAGCATCCAGAGCACGAACAAGGACCAGCCCACGGCTTCAGCTGACGCTTGGGAACCAGGCGTCAGCGCCGGAAGACGGGCAGATTGCAGGTCCGCAATCGGTGCGGCGCCCCACCGGACAGGCCTATTCGGACTGGCCAAATTTGGAAAAGATTGGGACGTCTCAACGCAAACAACGCGGTCGGACCCGTTACAATTGCGGCACGCTTTCGACAGGACGCGGCGTGGCGAAGACGGCTCACTCGAAAACGACGTGGACACAATAACCGGGCGCGGTGCCCTTGCACACATGCGCATTGGCCGCTGTTGATGGCGGGCATAAGGCGGTGATAACAGCTCTCTGCCAATGCCGTTGCACTTGACTTGAGTTCAGTCTCATCGCGAATCAGTGGTGAAAAGGTTAACCATTGGTCAGTGCCGGGAGCAAGTCCGCATTACGGCCGCACGGGGAATTCATGCCGAACGACTTGGATCCGCAGTTGATGCCTACGGGCGTCAGGATAGAGAAGAGAAACGCGCTTGGCCTCATCACGCTTGACCGGCCCGCCGCGCTGAATGCGCTTGACGGGTCCATGCGTGCAGCGATCGCGGCGGCACTTCCAGATTTTGCCACCGGCCCGCTGACCTATGCCGTCGTCATTCAATCGGCCAGTCCGAAGGCGTTCTGTGCCGGAGGGGATGTCCGCAAGATCCTTGCCTGCTATCGTGAAGACAAGGAGAAAGCCCGCCGCTTGTTTGCCGAGGAGTACCGGCTGATCTGGGCGCTCGAGTGCTTCTCGCGGCCGACGGCCTCCCTGATCGACGGCCTCGTCATGGGGTCGGGCGTCGGACTTTCGGGATTTAATACCCACCAGGTTGCAGGCGAAAAGTATCGCTTCGCGATGCCCGAGACGTCTATCGGCCTCTTTCCCGATGTTGGTGCGGCCCACGTCCTGGCCCGCCTGCCACATGAAATTGGAACCTACCTGGGACTGACAGGCCGCGTGATTGGTCGTGCCGACGCATATGCACTGGGTCTAGTGACGCACTGCCTTCCCGCTTCCCGGTTCGCAGAAGTCATCGACAGCCTTATCGAGGCTTGGCCGATCGATCCGCTGCTGGACGATCGCCACGAAGATCCAGGTGAAAGCGAACTCATGGGCCGCGGCGAAATAATCGAACGCTGCTTTTCGCCCTCATCGGTTTCCGAAATCCTGGCGCGCCTCGCCGATGTTCGGGGCAGCCAAGCCGAATGGGCCTCTGGCGTCCGTGACGACCTCCTGGCACGCGCGCCCCTTTCCCTGGCCGTCAGCCTTCGCCACATCCGCGAAGCGCGCGATTGCGGCGTTCGCGAAACATTGACGCGCGACTACAGGCTTGCCTGCCGTTTCCTGGAGGGGCACGATTTTTCCGAGGGCGTGCGTGCCATGCTGGTTGACAAGGACAAGGCTCCCCACTGGCAGCCGCCGTCAATCGCCGAGATCGACTTGGCCAGTGTTGAGCGTTATTTCGCCCCGCTGGCTGAAGGTGAGTTGGAGCTGCAGACCCGCGAACAGATGCAGGCTTTACCTTGAATTTACCAAGATTTGCGCTTTGGCGGCTTTGGCCGCATTAATAAACGCTGGACGTGTTCGGTTCGATCAGCCGGGATTCGTTGCAGTTTAGCGTTGAAATTCGGGCGGCCAGCGGCAATCTGCGGTTGCAATGCTAGTGGTTTTGTGTCATTTCAAAGCAATTACGTAAACGAAGTCTTGCGCAATACGGTCATTACTATTCTTTTACTATATCTATTTAGGTAACCTTTAGCAGTCTGGCTTACATTCCAGGTAACCCGAAAATACGGGGCCAAAAAACAGGAATGAGGCAGTCAGCAATGAGTTTAGCATTTGATATGGGGCGCCATGCCTCTCCGGAAGTGGAAGAAACGTTCCAGGGCGAGTATCTTCAGGCATTGCGCCTGGTCGAGCGCCTCCATCGTCTTCTGCTTGATGTCATCAAGGACGAGTTCGACCGCCGCGGCGGCTCGGAACTGAACCCGGTCCAGGCCCTTCTACTTCACAACATCGGCGACAGCGAACTGACCGCCGGCGAACTGAAGACACGCGGATACTACCTCGGTTCGAATGTCTCCTACAACCTGAAGAAGCTGGTTGATATGGGATACATTCACTACAAGCGCTCCGAGACCGACCGCCGCTCCGTTCGCGTCAGCCTGACCGATAAGGGGCAGGACGCGTGCGATATCCTGAGCGGCCTTTATCAGCGCCAGCTCGGCTCCCTGGACGCCGTTGGCGAAGTCGGGCAGGACGACCTCAACAACCTCAACCGCTCGCTGGTTCGCCTCGAGCGCTTCTGGACCGATCAAATCCGTTATCGCCTCTGATCGCCGGCGAGCACCGGCACGACGATCCAAACGACCTCAACGCAAATGTGAGCCTGAGCCGCGGCAGCCCCGCGGCTCTTTCTTTGTGCATGAGCACATGCAACTGGCTCTCCCCCAGGCAATCATTGTTGCGGCTTGGCATCACCGGTGCAATTCTCGAACAAGCTCCTTGACCTGTGACTTCAATTCCCGGGGCGATTGCATCACCTTGTTATCGTATTCGCGTTTATCGAGTACATCCGGGGCTGCGGCATGGACCGCACGGGTCCGGCGCTGGTATGAACCAGCCAATGTCGTTTTCAGAGTTCGTTGACGTCTCCGGGGCTCTTATACGCAGGGGTGATGAATTTGATCGGCTCGCTCACACGTCGCTTTGCACAATGCTTGGCCATGCTCGCTACGATTGCCACCGGCATGGCCACAGCAGGTCCCGCCGGCGCCCAGCAATGGAACCCCTTTGCCGACATCTCCTCGTCGACAAGCAACCCGAGTTCGGACATCGATTTTACGCGCCGCTGGCAGGCCAACCCGCCGCCGGGCTACCCTACTTTATCGCCAGCCAACCTTGCGGCGACCAAGAAGGCAATCGAGCGCTACGAAGAGATCGTCAAATCGGGCGGTTGGGATCCGATCCCGCCAATTAAACTCGCTGGCGGCTATAACGACCCTTCCGTTCAAATCCTGCGCAAGCGCCTGCAGCTTTCCGGCGAACTCGAAAGTGGCGAAGCCTGGATGCCCCAGCAGTTCGACTACAGCGTCGAAAAGGCAGTCAAACGCTTCCAGGCGACGAACGGCCTTGCCCCGACGGGAATCGTCGATAAGCGGACGCGCGCAGCCCTCAACGTCAGCGCGAAGTCCCGGCTTCAGCAGCTCAAAAAGGGGCACTCGCGGATTCGCGAATACGTCGGCAAGACCAAGAAGGGCAAGTACGTCGTCGTCAACATTCCGGCGGCCCAGATCGAGGCCGTCGAGGATGACAAGGTCGTCAGCCGCCACGCCGGCGTTGTCGGCAAGGTGTCGCGCAAGTCGCCGATCCTGTCGTCCAGCATCCACGAATTGAATTTCAATCCGGTCTGGCGCCTGCCTCCGACCGTCGTCTCCCAGGATCTTATACCGAAGGGCCGCCAGATGGAAAAGGCCGGCAAGGACGTCCTCGTCAAATATGGCATTGATGCCTACGACGGCAGTGGGCGCAAGCTCGATCCCGAGAAGATCAACTGGCGTTCATCGATGCCTCACGGCCTCTCCTACCGACAGCAGCCCGGCAAGGAGAACCCGCTCGGCTTCGTCAAGATCAACTTCCACAACAGCCACTCGGTCTACCTCCACGACACCCCTTCCGATTCCCTGTTCGGGCGCAATTTCCGCGCCGCCAGTTCCGGTTGCGTCAGGGTTCACAACATCGAGGAACTCGCCGCCTGGCTCCTGGAAGGCAAGGAAGGCTGGAACAAGTCCCAGGTCATCTCGATGCGCGAGACCGGCGAATCCAAGAATGTCCGCCTGAAGGCGCCGGTGCGCCTCTACTTGGCCTACATCACCGCTTGGGCGACCAGCGACGGCGTCGTGCAGTTCCGACGCGATCTCTATGGCAAGGACGGCGTCGGAAACGAGGCCGGCAGCTACTGAAGTCCCGTCCTTCAACATTCCGAATGTGCCGGCCGGTAAACACATCGGGCTGGCATATTCGTTTTCGGGCCCAACTTGATATTGCTCAATGTTGGCGCCGCTGCCTGAGTGTACCTGAGGCACTGGCGGAGTTTCTGACCTTGGTCGACCGGATCCGTGGATTGGCTTAAGGAAAGTCAGGGATGCAGGCCTCATGGCAGCATGATTGATGGGTAGACTGGGTCCAGACTGGGCAATGTGACGCAACGCTTCCGTCCCATTGTGCCTCACTAACGTCTCGGCTATGGTTAGCCTAAAGTGAATATGAACGGGCGCGCGGACGGCGAAATTGCGGCCTTTTGGCGGGAATTCGCAGTCTGACTGTTCAGTCGATCGGCAGGGAACGTTTGATGGATTACGCCAAGAAATTCGACGACGCGATCAGCGCGCTGCATCGTGAGGGACGCTACCGGGTATTTGCCGACCTCAAGCGCCGCTGCGGGGAGTTCCCGCGCGCTGCTCACTTCGGCAGCGAGAACGGCCCGCGCGAGATCACCGTGTGGTGTTCCAACGATTATCTCGGCATGAGCCAGAATCCGAAGGTTCTTGCCGCCATGCACGAAGCCATCGACACGGTAGGCGCCGGCTCCGGCGGCACCCGCAATATTTCCGGCACGACCCACTACCACGTCGAACTCGAAAACGAGATCGCCGACCTGCACGGCAAGGCGGCAGCCCTCCTCTTCACGTCCGCCTTCGTTGCCAATGACGCCACCCTCGATACGATCCAGAAGCTGATCCCCGGCACCGTCATTTTTTCGGACGAGAAGAACCACGCTTCCATGATCGCCGGAATCCGTCACGGCGGCGGCATAAAGCACATCTGGCGCCACAATGACTTGAATGACCTTGAATCGCTTATCAAGCAGTATCCCAAGGACACCCCGAAGCTCATCGTGTTCGAAAGCGTCTACTCGATGGACGGCCACATAGCTCCCATCGCGGCGATCTGCGATCTCGCCGAGAAGTACGGCGCCATGACCTACCTTGACGAAGTCCACGCTGTCGGCCTCTACGGGCCGCGCGGCGGCGGCATCGCCGAGCGCGAGGGGGTCATGGATCGCGTCGACATCATCAACGGGACGCTGGCCAAGGGCTTCGGCGTCATGGGCGGCTACATCGCCGCCACGAAGCCGATCTGCGATGCGATCCGCTCGTATGCTTCAGGCTTCATCTTCACGACGTCGCTGGCCCCGGCCATCGCCGCCGGCGCTCTGGCTTCGATGCGCCACCTGAAGTCATCGAACGTCGAGCGCGAACGCCATCAGGAGCGCGCCGCGACGTTGAAGGCGCGCCTTGCAGGGGCCCGCCTGCCGGTCATGGAAAACCCCAGCCACATCGTGCCCGTGATGGTCGGCGATCCGGTCCACTGCAAGGCGGTAACCGATGCGCTGCTCGATCACTATGGAATCTATGTTCAGCCCATCAATTACCCGACTGTGCCGCGCGGCACCGAGCGTATCCGCCTGACGCCGGGTCCAATGCACACGGACGCCGTTATGGATCATCTCGTAGCCTCCCTGGGCGAACTGTGGGAGCGCTGCCCCGTCGCCAAAGGCCACTACGTCAAGCTGGCTGCGGAATAATTCTCATCTGGCAGGTTACCGAACCGGGTCGGAAATCGCTGCGGCGGGTGGTGGGTCCATACCGCCTCGCCTGTATGGGTAGTCGACGACCTACCCATTGGCCTTGCAGCCTCACTTTCTCTGGTCTGTAGCCCGCTCACATGCGTAGTTTCACCGCGTTGTCTTGTCCGGCAGGATTAGACGATGGTAGGCACGAACTTTAGTTCATGCGCCGTCCGGCATCTAGAGCAACATCCGATCTGACGGAATCGCAGAAGGCGATTCCTGGAACGGATAAAGTTGCTCTAGTATTAAAGTGCTAGAGCATCTTTATCCGACCATCCGATCGCGTATGGTCGGATGGTGCGCTAGTTGCCGGCCCCGGCGTTTTTAAACGAGCCCCGGCGGTTCCGCCGGTCAACACAACACCGCCAGAACACGAGGAAATCCTTATGTCGACAGCTACGGACGCATCCAGCGCCGCAACGAATGCCTTTTTCTCCGCAACGCTGGCCGAGAGCGATCCGGAAGTGTCGTCGGCGATTGCAAAGGAATTCGATCGCCAGCAGCATGAAATCGAACTCATTGCCTCCGAAAACATCGTCTCGCGTGCGGTCCTGGAAGCTGCCGGTTCGGTCCTAACCAACAAGTACGCCGAAGGCTATCCAGGCCGGCGCTATTACGGCGGTTGCCAGTTCGTCGACATCGCCGAGGAACTGGCGATCGAACGCGCCAAGAAAATGTTTGGCTGCGAATTCGCCAACGTACAGCCGAATTCGGGCAGCCAGGCAAACCAGGGCGTCTTTAACGCGCTCCTGAAGCCGGGCGACGCCATTCTCGGCCTCTCGCTCGCAGCCGGCGGCCACCTGACCCACGGCGCCCCGGTCAACCAGTCTGGCAAGTGGTTTCAGCCGTTCCACTACGGCGTCGACCGCGAAACCCACCTGATCGACATGGAAGAGGTCCGCCGCCTCGCCAAGGAGAACAACGTCAAGCTGATCATCGCCGGCGGCTCGGCCTATCCGCGCAAGATCGACTTTGCAGCCTTCCGGGAGATCGCCGATGAAGTTGGCGCCTATTTCCTCGTCGACATGGCCCATTTCGCCGGCCTCGTCGCCGCAGGAATGTACCCCTCCCCCTTCCCGCACGCCCACGTCGTCACGACGACGACCCACAAGACGCTGCGCGGCCCCCGTGGCGGCATGATCCTGACCAACGACGCCGATCTGGCCAAGAAGATCAACTCTGCGATCTTCCCGGGGATCCAGGGCGGTCCGTTGATGCACGTGATTGCGGCCAAGGCGGTGGCCTTCGGCGAAGCTCTGCGTCCTGAGTTCAAGGTCTACATCAAGAACGTCATGGACAACGCCAAGGCGATGGGCGAGGTGCTCGTCAGCAACGGCTTCAACCTGGTCTCCGGCGGCACCGATTCCCACCTCATCCTCGTCGACCTGCGGCCCAAGAAGATAACCGGCAACATCGCCGAAAAGGCGCTGGAGCGGGCGCACATGACCTGCAACAAGAACGGGATCCCCTTCGACCCGGAAAAGCCGATGGTCACCTCCGGTATCCGCCTCGGCGCGCCTGCTGGCACGACGCGCGGTTTCGGTGTCGTCGAATTCCAGGAAATCGGCCGCCTGATTTCCGAAGTTCTCGATGGGCTCGCCGCCAATGGTGCCGATGGCAACGGAGCCGTCGAAGCTGCCGCGAAGGAGAAGGCAATCGCGCTCTGCAAGCGCTTCCCGATCTATTCCTGATCGCCTTCGGGAAGCAGCGCGGCTTTCGCGGGGCGCACGATAAAACCGCAGGGCCGCGCGTTACCCTTTGCCAACCGACTCAGCACCGCTTATATCGTGGCCCCGCTTGCCGTCGATCGGATCGACCAGGGCGGGGCCATTTTCGTTTGCCACTCGGGAGAACCGGCATGCGTTGCCCATATTGCGGCTGCGAGGATACCCAGGTTAAGGACAGCCGGCCGACCGAGGAGAATTCGGCGATCCGCCGCCGCCGCGTGTGTCCCGATTGCGCCGGCCGCTTCACGACATTCGAGCGCGTTCAGCTGCGCGAACTCATGGTCCTCAAGCGCTCTGGCCGAAAAGTCGCCTTCGACCGCGACAAGCTGGTGAATTCCGTCAACGTTGCATTGCGCAAGCGCCCGATCGACGCCGACCGCGTCGAGCGCATGGTCTCCGGCATCGTCCGCCAACTCGAAGCCTCCGGCGAAAGCGAAATCGCATCATCCGTCATCGGCGAACTCGTCATCGATGCGCTGCGCGGACTCGATCCAGTTGCCTACGTTCGCTTTGCCTCCGTCTATCGCGACTTCCGCGAAGCCGCCGATTTCGAAAGCGTGCTCGGCGAGATCGCCCGCGATACGATTCCAGATGCAGGCAAATCTCTCAACGGCGGCGACAAGGCTAACGGCGAACCGGGCAAACCGGAGGCAAAAGCGGTTGCGGCAAGGATGCCGCACGCCAAGCCCTCCGGCGAGCCGCATTGAGCTTTGTCAGCCGCCGACCATATCACCCCCCGCGTGTCGTCCTTCGACAGGCACATGATGGAACTCGCCCTGCGCGCAGCACGCCTTGGCCTAGGCACGACCGCACCCAACCCTTCCGTCGGAGCAGTGATCGCCGAAGAGAGCACGGGCGAGGTCATTTCCGTCGGAACCACCGCGCCTGGCGGCCGCCCCCATGCCGAACCGCTGGCGACCGCGATGGCGGGAGCCC
>LOEV01000056.1 GCA_001516065.1 Alphaproteobacteria bacterium BRH_c36 | reverse complement strand
CTTGGGCTGCCGCCGCATCAACCGTGACGAAGTGGCGGGTTGCGGCCGCCAGCAACGTCTCGTCACCCGTTGCCGACCAGTCGCGCGTATAGGCGGACATTCGTTCCGGTTCGGCGGAATAAAGTTCGCGCCAGACCCCCCGGACCAATCCGAGGCAATCAGTGCCGACACCTCGCAGGCTCGCCTGATGGTGATAAGGCGTACCAACCCAACCGCGCGCGAGCGTCACGACTTCGCGGGCGGAGCGCGGCTGCGCCAACTCCGTTTTCATGACCATTCAAGGTGACCTTCGCTGATTGCTGGAGGTCGGCTTCGCGTTCAGCGACGCGTTCCGGGACGGGTTGCGTGGGAAGCGATGAAGTCGTTGCCGGGGATGTGGGGGAAGCCGCGAAAGTTGATGGCGTTGTCGAATTTCGCCCGGCACGTCGCAAAGATCTTGTCGCAGCCTGCGCGCACGTCGAACCCTGATCCTGGCTGGAGCGGGTTACGTACCGGCTCCCAGCATTCGACGCTCACCACGCCATCGCGCTTGACGTGAACCTTCACCTCGAGCTTCTGGCCGAGCGCGGGACCGCTGGTGAAATCAAGCAGGCCCCGGCTGAAGAAGTCATTGGCAAAGGCGTTGAGGCCAGACGCCGTGAATTTGCGGGGCGTCAGAAATTCCACAACCGTGCCGCTGCTGCGATAGGCCGCCGCGTCGAGGTTCACCTTGCAGCGGTTGTCGCCAAGGTCAGCGTCGCAGGTGTATTGGTAGAGTCGCCCCTTGGGTTGCTGGAGATAATGCGCAAGCCCGCGCACCTCGGCCTTGAAAATCCTACCCGCCCGGCTCACTTCACCAAGACTTCCGGTGCGCATCAGGATGCGATTTTCCGGCGCAGACCAGTCAACGCGGAAGACTTCAACTGCCGCGTCATCGTAGAAGCCGGCGGCAAGATCGGCTTCGGTCAGCCGTTCCGAAGTTAGCGCACCGGAGACCTCGAGATTGTCGACTCCGAGGCCAACGCTCTCGTTGATTTCGCTGGCTGAGAGCCCCGCAGCCGCTTCAAATGTCGTGGCGTCGAAAACCACATCGCGGTCGTGATCGGTAAAGCCCATCCGCGTGCCATCGCGCCGCGTGACGCGCCAGCACCAGCAAAGCATCGTGACGCCGCTGTCGAGGCTGGTACGCAGGCCCAGAGGTAGATCCTTCATAGGCGTATCTCGACAATGGGAATTGAGGGAATTGCGCCTGCGCGAAAGCCCTGCAGATTGATCTCGAGATGATCGGTATCGAAGCGTACCGGCACGTCGAAAGCAAAGCCCGCAGTGACGCTCGCGCCCGCCGCTGGAAGGCTCGACGGCTGAAATATGATTGTTCCGTTTTCGCTATCGACCAGGTAATCGCTTGTCTCGGTGCGCGCGACCCCGTCGACGGCAACCGTCAGGGAGCCGGCAACGGGTTTCCTGATGCGGCGGACCCACGGGGCGAAACTCCCCCCATACGTCTTGACGAGGTCGAAGGAGACCTGAAGTCCGTCGCCGATCCCGAGGTGCTGGTCGAGCGGGCCGGACTCTTTTCCTGGCTCGCAGGATTTCCAGTCGGCGTGGTCGCGCCAGCGGAATCCATAAAGTCGCCCGCGCCGCTCTTCGAAGAAAGCGATGACTTCGTGCAGGTCGTCGAGCGAGCGGACGCCGTAGCCGGCATTATAGCTGCGACGGGAATCCGCCCAGCGGCTGTTGCGTTCCTCGAATCCGGATCCCAGGACGACAACGTCGGTACGCCGCTCCGGCCCGCCTTGGGAACCCAGCGAGATCCCGATCGGGAATCGCACCTCATGAAACCCCATCGCGGCTACTCCTTTGGCTTTCGTGTGCGCTTAAAGATTGCGCTGGCCCAGCGAGACCGCACGGCTCAGCATGGCGGCGACCTGAGTTTGGGATCGCTGGAAACTGTCAGCGTCCGGCGTCGAGACATGGAAGGTCACGTTGACGCCTCCGCCGCCGGACTGCGCCGCAACGCCAAGACGTCCATCCGGTCCGCGCGCCAGTGGCATAACCGCTTCCGCGCCGCGCTCACCGGCAAGACCAAGCCCGCCGCGCCCCAGTGGAAACCGCATCGGATTGGAAATTACGCCGCCATGGGCAAACGGCACCGGCAATGGTGCTGGAGCTACGCCGCCGCCGAGTCCGCCTGCAAACATGCCAGACAGCAGATTTCCAAAGCCCTGCTCAAGGGGCTTGAAGGCGGCTTTCAAAGCAATCTTCGAAAGGTCGAGGGCCAACCCGCGCAGCACGTCGCCAAGACCTTTGCCCTTGATGGCGATACCATCGAAGGCGCTCGACAAGGCACTTGAAAACTGTCGCCCGAGATTTGAGGCGGCGCTCAGTTCCTTTGTCAACGCGCTCGTGTCGGCATCAACGACGACCGTCCACGTCTCGATGGAAGTATCGAATTCGTCCATCATTCACTCCAGATCGTTGCCAAGTCAGCTTAAGCCCGGTCCGGGCAAACGGATTGGGGTCAGCTCGGGTCAGGGAACCGCTGCATCAGGCTTTCAAGGTCGCCGCGGCGAAGCGGGGATGGCGAGGGATCAAGGCCGAGACGGCCGCGGATGGCTGCCGCCAGTTCGCAGGGCGTCATGGCCCAGAAAACTGCCGGTGGCAGGCCGAGTAGCCCAAGCCCTGCCGCCATCACGTCGTCCCAGGGAAAGGGCCCGAATGTTCGCTCGCCCCCACCCCTGCCGTTGTTTCGTCGCTGTCGGGCCCGGATGCTGAAAACGTCGCGCGCAACAATCTCGCTACGATATCGACGAACCCGCCCGCACCGCCTTCAGCCTGCATGGCCGAGACCGCCTCATCATCGATGGGCGAGCCGCCGCCGCGCAGCCCGGCGCCGATGATCTTCATGGCGTCGGCGGAACGGATGCGGCCTTCCTCGAAACGCCGCGCGAGCGCGACCATGTCATCGGCGCCGAAGGCGTCCTCCAGTTCCGCCAGCGCGCCTAGCGTCAGACACAACCGGTAGCTCTTGCCGTCGAGCTTTGCTTCTATTTCGCCACGATGCCGATTGGTCATAAACGCGATCCTCAGATGGGGGCAAACAAGACTTCGCCGGCGCTTTCAAGCGTCAGGTCGAACGTCAACTCGCCATCGTGGCGGCCGGCGAATTCCAGAGACGTCACCTGAAACAGCCCGGTCGCGGTGCCGAAATCAGGTATGACGACCTGCCAGGCGCGCACCGTTCCGTTGAAGAAAAGCCCGCGCACCGTTTCATCCGAGGCATCGTCCTTGAAAATGCCTGACCCGGACAGCCTGGCGCTCCTTATGCCGCCGCCGTCCAGCAATTCCCTCCACTGGCCAGCCGATTCCTGGTGAGTGATGTCGATCGTTTCCGCATTGAACGACAAGGTCCGCGATCGCAGACCCGCCACTGTCGAAAAGCTGCCCAAGCCGTCGGTATCGACTTTGAGCAGTAGGTCCTTGCCCTTTTGCGCCGCCATGGTTCAAAGGCTCCTTGTGCCGTTGGATGTGCAAACTCGTTCCAGTTCCAGCTGCCCCGTCAGGGTGCCGGCTCGGTCACCGCCCGATATCGAATGATGCCGCGGTAGGTTTCCCCGTCGGCCTCGCGGCGGCTTTCAGAAAATTCGTGACGCAAGTTGATCAACCGGTGGCCATCGAGCGTCAGTTCTGCGTCATGCAGCGCCGCCTCCAGTAGCCCCATCGCCTCGGTGACTTCGCGCCTGCCGTTTTCTCGCGACCAAACGTTCAGCGTGAAAACGTGCTCGTGTCCGCCGTCACTTCCCGTCGACCAGTCGCGCAACTGGGATTGGCCGAACGTCACGTATGGGAACTCGGCATCGCCCGGCACGTCGTCGTAGATGCGGTCGGCACCAATCAAAGCCGTCAGCGGCGCTGCGCCCGACAGGGTCGTGAAGATCGCTTTCTGCAGCGCCCAATTCGCACTCGTCATGATATTGCAGCCTCCTTATTCGGCCGGCCGCCGCGGTCTCGACCGCGTGCGGCGTAGAATGTCGCTCCCGCCATCACTTGAATGACCGGCGGCGGGCTTGCTCCCAGAGCCGGGAATGCGCAATCGCCGGGCCAGGATGCGTTCACGCATGCGGGCAATTTCGAGGCGGCCGAGCTGGCCGGACAATCCAGCAATACGCACCCCTATCCTCACAGGTCGCGCTCCTCGATTAGGCAGCGCAGGAAGCGGCGCCGTTCGTCGATGTCGAACACGGCACGGATGTCGAACACTCGCGTGCCGAGCCGCAAGCGCAGCTCCGGACCGAGGTCGCCGCGATAGCGCATCACCGCTTCGTGGCTGACGCTTCCTGCGATCGCATCGGCTTCGCTCCGCTCGGTGCCGCCGAGCGGTCGCAACCGCGCCCATACCTCGCCGACCTCGGTCCAGCTTTCCAGGGCCCCGCCCCCGCCGTCACCAACGCGCACGGGCTGTTCGATCACGATGCGCTGGCGCAAATCGCCGATCCGAATGTCATCGGTGCCGTTCATATGCGCGCCTGCCTGTAGGACTTCAGGAGCCTTGAGACCGCACCGGGGATGGCGACGCCAGGGGTGCCGATCTCGACGGGATCGCGATGCTCATACCAATGCGCGATCAGCAAGAGCAGCGCCTGGCGGATCGGAGCAGGGACATCCGAGGGTGTATCGCCGTAGCCTGCAACGAATGCGATCTCTATGCCGTTGGCAGCGCGGCCGGGCGATGGCAGGGCGCCGCCTTGCGGAACGACGCGCCCCGGATTGGAGACCGCATCGACGACATAGCGATCCGCCGGCAAGACGCTTGACGCACCAACGGCATCGTACGTGCGGATCTCGCCGACTGACTGCAGAGGCCGCAGCGGAATGCGAACTTCGCCGTCCTTGGGCCATCGGTCGAGCAGGAGCCGCCAGCTTTGCGTCATGAGCGCCAGTCCCAATGCCGCTTCGATATGCAGGCGCGAAGTCAGGATGAGGCTCGAAATCAGCGTATCCTCGCTCGTTCCATCGACCCGCAGGTGTTCTTTTGCCTCGGCCACGGAAACCGGTTCGGCCACCGGACCTGTCAATTGTAAAAGCGCCATCCTTCCCACTCCCTGTGATCTGCGACCAGTTGGCTTCCCAGCGTTACCGCGCCCAAAAAAAGCTGAAACGGCGCCTTGGCTTCTTGCGAAGCCCGGACGCCGTTTCAGAGTTGCGCGCACGTGGGAGGAGGGCCGTGCGCGGATGCGAGGAAGGGCCGCGAAGCAAGCCGCGCCGCCCTTAAGTGCTTTCGGTCTGGCGGTACTTCGTTTACACGCCGAATTTCAGGAGCTTGAGGGCTTCGAAATCCTGAATGCCTCCGCCGACGCGCTTGGTCGTGTAGAACAGCACGTAGGGTTTGGACGAGTATGGATCGCGCAGCACGCGGATGCCGACGCGGTCGACGATGAGATATCCGCGGCGGAAATCGCCGAAGGCTACAGAATAGCTGTCGGCGGCGATGTCGGGCATGTCCTCGGATTCGACGACCGGGAAGCCCATCAGCGTCGAGGATTCGCCAGGCCGGGATGCCGGCTGCCACAGGTAGGTTCCGTCGGCGTCCTTCATCTTGCGGATTTCGGCCTGCGTCGAACGGTTCATGACGAAGTGTGCGTTGCCGCGATAGCCAGAGCGGACCGAGTAGATGAGGTCGATCAGTACGTCGCTTGGATCGCTTGCGGGGAAGGCGCCTGCGGCCCCCGTCGAAACCGTCCCGACGTTGCCCCAGGTCCACGACGCATTGTCGACCGTCGTGTAGTCGAGGAAGCCCTTCGGCTTGTTGACGCCATCGCCGGTGACGAAGGCGCTACCTTCCTGTTCGGCAAACGCGATGCGGACTTCCTCGGCCAACCACTCGTCGATGTTGACCGCCGAGTCATCAAGCAGGCTCGCCGTCGCCGCCGGCATCGCATAAAGCTCCATCGTCGGGAAGGACAATTCGGCCAACGTCGGGGCATTGGTCTGCGTCCGGGCCGCCGTCTCGCCGACCCAGCCGGTGTCAGGACCCGAGATCGCGAACGGGCGCTTGTAGACTGACCCGGATACCTGGCGGATGCCGGCGATCGCGCGGATCGGGGAGATGTCCTTCAGCGCGCGGTTGACGGTTGCTTCGGTTTCATCGGGCACCAGGTAGCCGCCATCGGGATCGGAACCAACCGACAATGCCTTGCCTTCGAGGTCGCGCAGAGCGCTCGTTTCGCCGTTGCGCACATAGCGGTGAAACGCCGACTTGTGTTGCAGCTGGCTTGCCGACGAACCGATGCAGCCTGCGCTTTCCCCACCGATCGGCGGGCGCGCCGCCTTCACCGAGAGTTCGTCGACGCGGCGCTTGTTGGCATCGAGCGCGCGGTTTATGCGCTCCAGCTTGTCGGAGGTCAGCACGTCGACGGACATGCGTTGCTCCATCTCCTGGAGGCGGTTTTCGTTTTCCACCTTGAACGCCTCGAAGGCGGTCATGAATTCATCGAAGGCCATGGCAACGTCGTTGCCGGTCGCCTTCGTTTCGAGTGCCGGGTCGCTCATCGATTGCGTCCTTTCCATCAGTTCAGTTGTCCTCGTCTCACTTCGGGGGTCAGTCCAGGAGCTGCCTTGCGGCCTCCCGCATGCGGCGTGCGAGCGGAGTTTGCCCGCGCACCGCGAGGTTGCCGGCAGCGCCGGTTCCTTCGTCGAGCCGGGCTCGCGCCAGCGGCTGCATCGGGAAGGTCACGACCGACACCTCCCACAAATCTATCTCGACCAGTTGTCGTGTTTTTCTCGCGCGGTCATTCTTGGCTTTCATCGCGCGAAATCCGATGGACAATCCGTCGATGGCGCCGGCCCTCAGCAGGGAAGCTATCTCGGCGGCTCGCGCCGAACCCGGCGCCAGCCAGCCTTCAACGTAAAGCCCGCGCTGTTCTTCGCGGACCACGTCCCAGATGCCGATCGGCTGGCCGGGGTCGTGCTGGAACAGCATGCGGATGCTCCTGGGGCCGCGCCTTGCAAGGCTTCTTGCGAAGGCGCCGGGCATGACGATGTCGCGGCTGTCGTCGACGATCCCGAACACGCTCGCATAGCCCGAGACACGGCATCCCGCTCCGGCCGATTTGACTTCCAGCCGTCTGTCCATTCTTCCTGCCATCGAGGCCGGCTCCTTACTTCTAGCGATTGCCCAAACAAAAACGCCCCGCATGCAAATGCCGGCGTGGCGCATATTGGTCGAAATAGTTCTAAATGGATTTCAGGCTCGAGGCCGCGTCAGCTCGCAATTAGTCTTCTTCGTACCGATCCTCACGCAGCAGCTTGAAGCGGTCGGGGCGCGATTTTAGCGCGAATAATATTTCCGAATCTTCCGGCAAACCATCGACGAATAGAATCAGATACAGGTCCGGGAAATCATGTTCAGTTGGGTATTCTCCATCCTCGTCTTCGGAAACTCCAGGACAAAGTCTAACAAATTCGCCACTTAGCTCGCCGAACGAATAATAGTCATCCATTTCGTCGTTGTGGCGGCCCTGGGCCCTAATTTTGAAGACCGTCTCAAGCCAGGACTTTGCGACTTCGATATCGTCTGTTGAGAGGCGGTTCAGCGAGTCAATACGCTTCTCACCCTTCAGCTTTCGACACGGAAACCTCCTCCG
>LOEV01000055.1 GCA_001516065.1 Alphaproteobacteria bacterium BRH_c36 | reverse complement strand
CAGCCGACGCCCGGCGCTCGTCCGCCAGCCGGGTCACCGGTCGTAACCCTATCCACGCATTGTCGGACTTTTTGCTTGATGTTGCCTTGTCTCGGCCTCGAATGTGCGGAAATGTACGCACGCCCCCCGCGCCACAGAAGCCCGCGCAAGAGAGAATGAGCCTCCCGCCATGCCGATCGACCCGCAGGTGCCCAACGACTACAGTCAAGCCATCGCCTTGAAGGTCCGCGAGGAGATCGCTCGCCGGCGCATTACCCGCCAGCAACTCGCCGTCGACGCACGCATCAGCCTCTCGACGTTGGAAAAAGCCTTGTCGGGCCGCCGTCCCTTTACCATCGCCACTCTGGTCCGTCTCGAAGAGGCATTAGGGCTGGGTCTGCGTGGTCGCACCGATACTAACGGTTCGGCGATGGCCGAAACGATTACCTCCCTGGCACCGGAGAATCTCGGCTCCTACTCCCGCCCTGCCGTCACCTGGATCGAGGGCGCCTACCTGACCCTGCGGCCGTCCTTTGGCGATAGCTCCGCCGTCTATGCCTATCGCACCGAAATCGCCTGGGACGAAGGCACCTCCAGCCTCGCATTCCGCGAAACCGAGCGATTGGATCACGCGTTTACCCAGTGGGGACAGGTCTCGATTCCGCACCAGTCGGGCCACATCTACCTCGTAACCAACAGGCACGGCCAGTTCCGCCTTGTCGTCGTCTCCCGGCCGCTCATCAGCGGCGAGATGCTCGGCATCCTGACAACCCTGCAGGCCGGACGCGGAGCGCAGCTCACTCCGGTCTCGACGCCGATCGCGCTCATACCGATCAAGAAGGCGAAGAAGGTTCATTTCGGCCGCATCGCCGCCGGCCATGCCGCATATAACGAGTACAGCGCCGCCCTTCGCCGCGCCGTCGACGAACCCTTCGCACTGCTTTTGTCTCCGGGCCGCCGCTAAACGGTCCGCCGCGAATGGATGAGATGGTCCTTCACGTCCTGCCGGTCGACATCCATCCGCAGCTTCTTCAATTCGATGAGCCCGCGGTTCAATTCGGCGCCCAGAATTATGATGACGGCTGTCACCTGGAAAAAGATCAAGGCCACCATCAGCTGCGAGAGACCGGCATAGAACCGGCTGTAATCGCTGAATTCCAGATAATAGGAATAGAGCCCGGCGACGGCGACCCAAAGAAACGTCGATAACGCCACCCCCGGCAGCACGTCGCGCACGCCGCGCTGGCCGGCGGCCAGCCAAAGATGCAGTGCGAGCAGCTGTGTGCCGATCACCCCGGCGGCCAGCAGATATCGGAACCCGAACGCCAGCCAGGTCGAATCGAGCAGCGATTTCAGCCACGACGGCTCGAATTTTGCCGCGATCCCGGGGCCGACGATAATCGCCCACGTCAGCACGAGCATCGACAGCGCGCTGATCAACACGAACAACATGCTGCGCAGCAGAACGAGCGGATACATCAGCGTTTCGTACTCGCGATAAGCACCATTCAAGGCAGCACGCAGCGTCTCGATGGCGCTTGTCGCAAAGAACAAGGCGATGCCGCCGCCAACCGTCAGGAGGTCGATACGGGTGTTGCTCATGATCGCCACGACCTGCGGCGCCAGCACGCTTGCTACGTCCTTCGGCAGGATGTCGAAAAGGTGGTTGACGGCATTCTTCGCCAGCTCCGGCGTGCCGATAAGGCCGGCGAGTCCGGCAAGGAAGATGCAGAACGGAAAAATGGAAATGATGAACGAATAGGCGACAGCGCCGGCAAGCGAAAAGCCGGAGTGTTCATAGAGCCGGTAGATGGCCTTGAAGAGTTCGCTTCGTTCTTCGCTCATGCCTTCGCCTTCAATTAACTGGTAACGAATATTACGCCGAAAGGTTCACCCGGCTGCCTTTTTTAGTGTCGAACCCAAGGCCCGGGCGGCAGGAGCGCTCAAAGCGTTACCAAACCAGGCGAAACACGACAATGCGTCGCTCTGCGCTGTGGACTGCGCAGCCCTCAAATGGTTGAATGTAAAGCGATAACACGCATGGTTCCGGCCTTCTTGTGCGGGCGATCTCGACGCAGGCCTCAACCTGCATCGCGACGTGGAGCATAATCTCAATGGCGGATGTCCGCTCAAGCCCAGGCGATACCCAGAACGACATTTCCAGTTCCAGCCGGCTCCCCCGGATCTCATCGGCTGCTCATGCCAGCGGTGGCGGTGAGCAGAAGGCGACGATCCGCAAGGCACCTCCGGAAAGCCGGCCGCGCACCCAGCCGCCCCTTGATCCGGACAGTCCCGACGACCTCACGGGTATCCGCGGAATCGACCGCGCGCTTGCAGACAAGTTGCGCCGCACCGGAATTACCCACTTCGACCAGATTGCCGACTGGTCGCCGACTGATGTCCGCAGCCTCAGCGCGGCACTGTCCCTCGGCCGGTCGATCTACGCACAGAACTGGATCGAGCAGGCAGCCCGGCTCGCCCAGCTGCGGCGTGACGCGGGGACGCCTGCCTCCCCCGGCAATAGTGCTCGGGCGGAAGGCCGCAACGAATTCAGGCAACCGCGAAGCATCCCCTCGCTGGTCGCCTCGGCCGCCTCCGCCATTCGCGCCCGCGTGCGTATGAACGAGCCCGGGCAGCCACCGCGGATGATCGATCCGCTCGACCTGGCGACACGCATCTCCGTAAAATTTCGCCAGATCGGCACCGCCGCTGGCATCGCCGCGTCGGCTTTTCCGGAACAGGCAATACGTCACCCCGTAAAGACGGAGGCCGACCCGGAGACCAGTTCCAAAACCGGGCCCGAACTAGCGGCCATCCTCGATCCGGTAAAGGTCGATTGGGCATCGTCCGCCGCAGCAATCGAAACGGCCACCGATGTGACAGCCGATGCGGCACCTGTTGAAGCCGCGCCTCAGGCCTGCGTCCCAGCCGTCCACGCCGCCGAGGCCGCACCGCAATTGCCGGACGAACTATGCTTGATCTCGAACCTCCCCCAATACGTCGCCGACCGGCTCAATGCTCTCGGCATCCGGTATTTCTCCGAAATCGCCTCGTTCAATGCCGACGACATCGCCGCCCTCAGCGTCGACTGCGCCCTTGGCGAACGCGTCAACCGGGAGTGTTGGGTCGAGCAGGCTGAGATGCTGGCAACCGGAGCGGTAACGAAGGCTGCCAGACGCCGGGCGCGTGGCGCATGGTCGTGCCTGACAGCTTATCCATCGCCCCCCCTGGAACGCGATCCCGAAGCGTTTGCGGCCCTGATTCCACCGACTGCTGTCAGCCACAGCGATAAGTCAGCGCCCGACATTGAGGCCGACGAACGCTCCTCGACCCAACTTCCGCCGGTAGCAACCGCACTTGATCACGAAAAGCTTGTAAAAGCCGAACCTGAAGGATCTGCGCAAAAGCAGGCACCAGCGCAAACACCGTTTCCTGACGCTCCCGGATGGGCGACGCCGCCTTCCGTCGATGCCGTTGCGCCGCTCCCAGCCGAAGCGGCAGCCTCCATCGCCGGTCCTGCAGGCCAAACGGGTTCCAATTGTGAACGTCAGCATGCACCAGCAGCAGCGACAATCGCTGACCGACGTGACGATTACGGCGCCGGGTTTCCAGACCACGAAGAGGCGCAAGTGACAATCCGTCCGCGAACGCCCTGTGCATTTAGCGCTTCGGCGGACATTTCCAGATTCGAAGGCGGATCTCACCTGTATGTGGATGACTTTGCCGAACCCGAGTGTTCAACTTCGCAGCTGTCGCAGTGCGACCCATCGGTCGACAGCGATTGCGACGAGCAGGCCGGTTATCTCAGGCGCGTGGGGGAGGCCCTGGTCGAGATCGTCCCGGCTCGCGCCGCTACGCCGCCTCAGCCCGGGCAAACCGCTGCGCCGGACTCTAGTGCGGCCTCTACGCTTGCCGGTATCGCCGCAGCTCCGAAGTCCGTAAGCCGTTTTTTGAAGGCTTTGCGCGGTCATTAGGCGTTTTCGCACCCGCGCTCTGGCTTTGTTGCTGCGCGAAAAGACCCATTGCCACACTGGTTTGCGTGGTTATTCTGCGCCGCTGAAGGTTGATGAATCGGCGGCGGCTGTGGACTTCACTGGTAGCAATGGTCCCTCCCAGCGCCCAATCCGAACACAAGTCCAAATGCAAAAGAGAAAGGGACACACCCCATGAGCACCGCTGAAATCATTGGCGACGAGACCGGCCTCGCAGATCCGGCCCGGTTCATGGAAGAGGCCGCGGCCAGCATCGCCGCCGCGCACCGAATCCTGGATCTCGGGAAAGCCGGCGTCCGCGCCATCGTCGAGGAAGCCGGAAGCGACATCGATTCCGTGCAGCACGCGATGCATGGCCTTGCCTGGCTTGCAACCACCGTCGAAGGACTGCGGCAACTGCACGCCTGGGCGCAAAAGCTACGCTCAGAAGGCCGCTTCAGCGACATCGAGGAATTGATCACACGCACCGGCTTCGCCGAATATCTCAGCCAGATCGCCGGCGGCATCCCGATGAGCCAGCTGGAGATGATCCGCCCTGCCGAACTCGGGATCCCCCGCGCCGACGTCCGCGCTTTCGAGGACGCCACCGCCAACCTCATCGCCACCGGCTCCACTGCGCAAGTCAAGGCGCGCCTCGCCCAGCTCATTTCCGATGCCAAGGGCGCCACCACCTATGGCGACTCCGGTCTCGACGAAATGTATGCCGAAATCCACGAGCAGATGCGCCGCTTCTCGCAGGCCGAAGTTGTCCCGCACGCCCACGAGTGGCATCTGGCCAACGACTACATCCCGATGGAGATCATCGAGAAGGTTGCCGAACTCGGCGTCTTCGGCCTCACCATTCCTGAGGAACTCGGCGGTCTCGGGCTTGGCAAGGAAGCCATGTGCGTCGTCTCCGAGGAATTGTCGCGCGGCTATATCGGCGTCGGTTCGCTCGGCACGCGGGCCGAGATTGCCGGCGAACTGATCCTGCACAACGGCACCGAGGAACAGAAGCAGAAATACCTGCCGAAGATCTCCGCTGGCGAGATCTTGCCCACGGCTGTCTTTACCGAACCCAACGTCGGCTCCGACCTCGCTTCCCTCAAGACGCGCGGCGTCAAGGACGGCGATGTCTACAGGGTCACCGGCCAGAAGACCTGGATCACCCATCCTGTCCGCGCCGACCTTATGACTCTTCTCGTGCGCACCAATCCCGACGAGAAGGGCTATCGCGGCTTGTCCATGTTGCTTGTCGACAAGCCGCGCGGCAATGATGCCAACCCGTTTCCCGCCGAAGGCATGACCGGCGGCGAGATCGAAGTGCTCGGCTATCGCGGCATGAAGGAATACGACATCTCGTTCGACGACTTCACCGTTCCCGAGAGCCAGCTGCTCGGTGGCGCCGAAGGACAGGGTTTCAAACAGCTCATGAACACCTTCGAGGGCGCCCGCATCCAGACCGCGGCCCGCGCCGTCGGCGTCGCCCAGTGCGCCATGGACCTGGCCCTGGGCTATGCGCTCGACC
>LOEV01000054.1 GCA_001516065.1 Alphaproteobacteria bacterium BRH_c36 | reverse complement strand
AGAAACCGCTCGCGCTTCGTCTGCTTCTTCTTGTTCCGGTGATCAAGTGTCGCAAAGCTTAACTGCCTCATGGCAGGGCACCCCTCGAATCAATTCTCAGATTGTGCCATGGTTCGGAGCTTGTTCAGAGCTTCCCTAGGACAACATGGCTTACTGCGGTCGTAACATCCCGTTGAGAATTGCATGGAGATAGGACATCAAGACCAAAGGATTGCCGCGAGCCTTATGAAAGCCCACGTTCTCAGAGACAGCGATAAAGCTGACATTGAGTGCGAACGATCTTCAGGCCCAGCCGGTTCATTTCTGCAAGAGGCTTCTCTGGCGTCTTCAACTGTCCGCCACGTACAGGACGCGCAAGAAAAGGATCACGATTCATGAAAAAGGCTCTTTTTATTCTGGTGTCTGTTGGCACTCTTGTATTCGCTGCCTCCGCGGGGCTGGCGCACCATGGTTGGAGCTGGACGACAGGTGGCAACATCGACCTTACCGGAATCATCAAGAGCGCCAAACTTGGCAATCCCCACGGCGTGGTGACGGTTGATGTCGAAGGGGTGACGTGGACGGTCGAGGTTGGGCAACCTTGGCGAAATGAACGCGCCGGTCTCGAGGACGCCGATTTCGCGATTGGTAACGAGATGCGGTTCGTCGGTCAGCCAGCGGCAGATCTTTCGAAGAAACTGATGAAGGCCGAACGAATCTACATCGGAGAGAAGGAGTACAAACTCTATCCAGACCGCGATTGAGCGATGGATGCGATCCTTGCAGCGCTAGAGCAATCCGCACTTGCCGCTCATCTGAGAAGTGCCCGGTGGGAGTATGCCTCCGTCAATGCCGCACACATCCTGGGGATCGCTCTCCTCGTTGGTTGCACGTTGCCTCTCGACCTCAAACTGCTCGGGCTTTGGCCCAGTGTCGACCGCAAAATGCTTTCGCGCGTGCTCGTGCCTGTTGCTGCGTTCGGGCTCTTGCTGGCGGTTATAACCGGTATGATGCTGTTCAGTGTGAGAGCGCAGGAATACGCGACACTATCGGTGCTACGTCTGAAGCTGTCGATCATCGCTTTCGGTTTCATAATGGTCATCGCTACCCACCTGCGTTACGGCATATGGCTCGACCGCGAACCAAATGTTTCGCTCGCTCACGTCGGAGCGATGTCGCTACTGGCGTGGATCTCAACGCTCTTTTGCGGCCGTCTTATCGCCTTCGTTGTCTAGCGGCACCGTTCAAACTTTTTTGCCAAATCAATTTCTCTGAAGCATTTGACGAAGTCGATACAGCGGCTTCTTCCTGCAGTTGAGATCCACGCCGACCCCGGCGGGGTTAACTGAGCGGTTGCGTACCTACTCGTTTGCCCTCGGCCAGTTACTCGCTGGAACGATCTCAAGCATCCTCGGTTCAGGCTACTGCAAGAGATTGAAAGTGAGGTTTTTCCAATGTTCTACCATGAGTCAGAGCACTCCTACGCGTTTCTCAACACATCAATCGACAAGCCTGCACCGGAAGGCCGCTGGACGTCCGGTCCTTCTTTCGACGATCGCGGCAACTTCCGCACAGAGAAGGCGCAGCCGCTCGGGCAGGAACCGTCACTCGGCAAGGCTCGAAGCGGCGCGGGTGCTCAAAACGAGCAGATGTGATCGTCAGGAGTGCAGCCGTGCCGGAAAACGAGCCGTTCATCTTCGACAGCCTTCTCGGCGTTGGACGAACCGTCCTAGTGGGCACGCTTGCCTACGTGCTTCTGATCGTATTCTTGCGAATATCCGGCAAGCGCACGCTGTCCAAGATGAACGCGTTCGACCTGGTGGTGACCGTAGCGATAGGCTCCACGCTCGCGACCATTCTCCTGTCGAAGGATGTCGCGCTCGCAGAGGGCGCCGCCGCTTTTGCCACGCTGATCGGCGCTCAGTACTTGATCACCTTCATTTCAGTTCGCTCGGAGTGGTTTCGCAAACTCGTGAAGTCAGAGCCAACGTTGCTGTTTCACGAGGGCAGGTTCCTGACAGAAAAGTTGCGCCGCGAGCGCGTCACACAAGCTGAAGTTCGCGCAGCAGTCAGGGCACAGGGATTTACGCACATGCAGAGCGTCGGCGCAGTCGTGCTCGAAACGGACGGCAGCTTCACGGTTCTACCTGCGCAAGACAAACGGTCGAAACCCACGACGTTGGCCAACGTGGAGTATGAGCCAATCCGGAAGGATCAGCATGGCGACACCTGACCCACTGAAGTCCGCGTATATCGAAGGACAAAATCTCGATACGCCGCAACGCATGCCCGGTCATACGAAATTCTACGAGCGCGAGACGACCCTGATGGTAAACCAAGGAGTTTAAAAGGTGCATTCCAAGCCTAGATCATCGCCCAAAAGTCCGAGCGATGAGCACGCTCATATCCAGAACCCGAATCCCGAACCTGGCACTTTTCCTGACGATGCGCAGGCCGAGCACCCGAGAGGGGAGCCGTCGCAGAATCTATCGGCGGGCGAAGACTACGGCAACGTCGACTACGAATACCGGCGTCGCCACTACGGCGATAACGTCGGTAAACATGTCGCGGGACCGGCCGTTGCAAAGGGAACTCTTTCGCAGTCAGCGCCAAAGACGAAAGCCTCCTCCTCGGTCGAGGAGGAGGATGCCAAGGGGCTGGTACAACGAGGGCTTTTTCGTCTTTCGCGTCTGTTGAGGTGGCCTGGGAAGGGGCGGCGATGACGAGACGCTTCGAAACACAACGTCGAGGTATACCGGCGACTGCGGTGGCGCTGGGGCTTGTTGCAGGCCTTTCGACGTATGGTGTCGCCACGTTGCTGAATCGTCGCCTGGGCCGGCCACCCGATAGCGCGTCCCCAAGAACCAAGCGCGGCCTCAATAAATTCGGAGACTTCACAGTTGTCGGCCGTACGGTCCTGATACAGCGCCCGCGAAAGGAACTCTACACTTTCTGGAGGCGCTTCGAAAATCTCGCCAAGTTCATGGAGAATATCGAGAACGTACGAAGCAAGGGAGATAACCGGCACGTCTGGACCATCAAAGCCCCCGCCGGCACCGAACTCAACGTCGAGACAGAGATCACTGAAGACCGCCCTGGCGAACACATCTCGTGGGCATCCGTCAAAAACTCCGACATTACGACGAAAGGACGCGTCGCTTTTCGCGACGCACCCGATGGCCGCGGCACCTACGTCGAAGCGATCATTGCCTAAAGAACAACCAGAATGAATGTACAACAGTCGTATTGAAGCCGCGGCACTAGCGGGGCGCCACAAGTTGGCGATGGTAATTGGTGCGTCAACCGAAGCACTGGCAATCTGCCGGTGTCGCGCTGACCGCCTCGGTCAATGGCGGTAGGCGATATCCTGCAGTGCATTGCCGCAGTCGTAGTAACCTCGGTAGCCGACCTGTAGATCGGTGCCGATTTCGAACACCATGTGGGCTGTCCGGCGTTGGACGCCCTCCCGCACGGTGGTGGCAGATTTGTCGGCCATGCGGACGACCGCCGTCATGGGGCCAGCCGACAGGCTTGCCAGCTGCGGAAGCCGATCTCCGGCCGGCTTTGACGGCTGGGGATCGAGAGCAATCAGGTTTCCGTTCAACTTCAACACACCTCGCTCAGCATCCCCTTTCGGACTGACGGCGACAGCGAGGACGGGCCGTCCGGCGGCCGTGTACCGAAATTCGCAGCGGGATTCGCTCGTGACGATCTCTTCGATCTCCTGCTCCACCATCGTGGCCGGATCAACGGTCGCAATGACTGCGCCCTGCAGAGCTTCGGCGGGCACAACGACCCGCGCAACGGGATGTGATCGCGCCGGTGTCTTCTCGTCGTCGGGTAAGGGGCTTTGGCTGCAACCGGTGAGGATGAAAACCAGTAGGGAAAACGGGAGAAGAAGTGGTGAAATCGCGATCTTTGGAAATGCAATCATCAGTCGCGCCTCTCCAGGTCCCAAATGAGGTACTTCATTTCAGCGATTTCACGTTCCTGCGCCGAAATGATCTCATCGGCGAGCTTGCGGACGCGAGGATCGGAGATCTGTGCGCGCTCGCTCGTCAGGATGGCGATGGAGTGATGTGGGATCATCGCCTTCATATATTCCGCGTCGTCGATGGTGGCCTGGCTACGCACCAGCCAGAGCGACGCCGCAAACACCAACGCTGACCCGCCCAAGATTCCCAGGTTGAGGATTCGGTCCGGATACATTGTCCACATGAAGCCCAACATGATAACAGCCATGGTTGCCCCCATCAGGAGTGCCATCCACGCCCGTGTCTCACTCCAGAAGACCTGCTCCCATGCATAGGTGTTGAGGAACATCAGACCGTACATGACCAAGGTACCCGTCCCAATCATCGATGCGAACCGCAGATACGACATCATCTCACCTCCCTGCTCGGTGCCGGTTTTCTTGCGTCGCGCTGCCGAACTCACCAGCTTTGCCTGCTGCCCCGCTGCTTGCAGCCTCAGAGTGTTCCTCCCCCTTGTGGTGGTGGGAATCGGTTCGCGATTGCTTCCCCAGGCTCTCGTATTGCTGCGGTGTCATCGCGGGAAGTTCGTTGACGAAGGCGACAATGTTCCAGACGAACTCGTCTTCGTGCGTGGGACCGAAGGCAGGCATGCCGGTCATGCGGACGCCGTTTTTGACAATCCAGAAAATTTGTTCGGCCTTCCAATCGGCCGCAGCCTCAGTGAGCTGAGGAGGCTTCGGCAACATGCCGGCGGCCCAGTCCGCGCGTTCGACGCCGGGGCCGGTATGGCAGTGCTGGCACATATTTTTGTACTGAGCCGCGCCGGCGGCGATTGCAGACTGGGAGAACGAGTCGGGTGCTTCGACGTCTTGGGCGCCGCTCTCGACGGCATTATGGAAGTTGGTGGAGAACGCCCAGCGGACGAGGGAGTAATGCCCCTCGGTTGCGGCGATATTGTAAGCACCGGAATAGATGACGGTAAGGCTCACAGCGGCTGCAAGAACTACGACGCCTATTATTCCGACAAATATGCCGGTCCAAAAGCGGGTGCTGACTGCTGCTTTTCCCATAATCATCCCTGGGATTTGCTGATAGATCGCCAAAAAAAAGGCAAAACGCCCAGTGTACGGAAAGGGTTCCAGCTGCGGTTTTGCGCGGACGGCGACTTGCGGCGTGGCGTTGTGCCAAAAGTCGTACGGAACAAGGTTTCGTCGTCTCGTCCCGGCGCTATTCTCGCTAAAAAAATTTACGCGGCGGGGGGACGACTGATAGCGGTTGAGAAATAAAGTGCCGCCTCGCGTTGCAAAGCGGCACGATTAAGATTGCTGGTGCGAGAAAGTTCTATGCGGCCCGTGAATCCTTCAGCGCTTTCATACGAGCATGGGTCTGCTTGAATATCGGTAAATGGCGCATGAAGATTGCCGTGGCTTCATGATCGTCGGCTTCACCGAGTCCTGATCTTACCTGTTCAAGCGTCCGGTCTTCGTGCTCTTCAAGATAGTTGATCAGCGCATCTGTTTCGTCGCCGAAAAGTGCTTCGGCTTCCGCATACATCTGGCGGGCTTGCTCGGCCCAGCTTGCGCCCGAAGGATCTTCACCTTCGAGTTTGACCTTCTGGCTCATTTCGGCAGCGGCGGTATCCCGCACGGCAGCCATTTCTGAAAACAGCTCGCTCAGCTGGCGACTTTCGACGCGTTCGGCTGCATCGCGATAGAAGTGCTCGCCCGCACGCAGAAGGCTAATGGTATCATTCAATGTTTCTGTGACGTTCGACATGATCATACTCCACGGATGGGACGCAACGTTACCGACCAACGCCGTGCGCCTGCGTGAGTTCCGATCAGCACTAGATTTCGATCACGGGTTTGGCAATCGGCCCGCGTTTCAGATGCACTGCCGCAGCACGAACGTTTAGCGGAAAGAATCCAGTTCAGCACAATTGGGCGATGCCCCAGGAGGGCACCGCCACTGGGGAAGTAATCGCTTCCCCTATTAATTCTTCTGTGCTTCGGGAAGAGACTTGGCCTCGTCCGAAGAGATCTTGAGCTCAATCCGGTTGTCGCCGGCCTGGAACTGATCCTTCTGGACCTCGATCGTTTTTGTGCCAATGCCGAGTTCCTGTGCGGCTTCAACGTGGAGTGCCTCGGGCTTCCCGTCGGCGCCCATCCTGGCTTCCACGACCTCACCGATCTTCTCACCGCCGGAGCCGAAAACCGGCCAGCCCTTGTACTGGCTTGCTGCCTGCCCCTGTTCCATCTTATCGGCCGGCATTTCACCAGGTGAGGGTTGTTGCGCGAATGCTGGCGAGGCGGCGATAGCTCCTGCCATGGCAGCTGATAGAATGATAGATTTCCACATGATGTCGTCCTTTCAATTGCGAGGAAATGGCTCGAGAGATCGCTCCCTAGCCTCACAAGAAACCGAATCGTTAAGTGAAAGTTCCTTCCAGACGTCCTCAATAAGCATTTTATGAGCGTGGCCCGGACGCTGTCCCGCAACACCTTGTCCCGGTTATTTCCGCAAACTCATAGCGGCCGTCACCTATTGTTTTGGCTGCCAAAACCTTCCGGCAGTACCGCTGGGGCAATGTCGGTTTGTGAGGGCTTCGGAGCGTTCTCGGCTGATTGGTCCTGCCCGGTGCGACCGTTGGTCCCGTCAGTGACTTCGCCGCGGGTTCCGGAGAGTTGTGCATTGACCTGCATCCGGTCCGAGCCGATCGGCGCTGGTGTGATGGAGCCGTCGTCCGCGGCAATGCGCCAGACGGTGTTTCCAACGTCATCGGCAACGAGAAGAGCTCCGGTGCCATCGATTGCGACGCCAACAGGGCGACCACGCGCCTTATCACCTTCAAGAAAGCCTGTCACGATATCGCCTGCCTTGCCCGCAGGCTTGCCGTTCTGGAATGGCACGTAAACAACCTTGTAGCCGTTGAAGGTGGTACGGTTCCAGCTGCCGTGCTCGCCGATGAAGGCACCGTTTGCGTATGGCTCCGGCAAGGCCGAATTCATCGAGAATGTGAGGCCCAAGGCAGCTACATGGCTGGACAAGGCATAATCCGGCTTGACGGCTTTCTTCACCATGTCTGGTCTTGGAGGGTGCACCCGCTTGTCCACGTGCGTGCCATAGTAGCTCCACGGCCAGCCGTAGAAGGCATCTTTCTGAACCGACGTCAGGTAGTCAGGAACAAGGTTTGGGCCAAGCTCGTCGCGCTCGTTGACGACCGTCCATAAGGTACCAGTTTCGGGATGGAAGTTCAGCCCATTCGGATTGCGCAGTCCCGAAGCGTAGACGCGCGCAGCGCCTGTCATCCGATCCACCTGCCAGATCGCCGCCCGTCCTTTCTCTGCCTCCAGTCCGCGCTCAGCGGCGTTCGAGTTCGAACCGACGGAGGCAAAAAGGAACTTCCCGTCTGGGCTCAACGCCAAGTCCTTGGTCCAGTGGTGGTTGATGGGACCACCCGGCAGCGGCGTCAAAACGGTCGGCTGAGCAGAGATGCTCGTTTCGCCGAGTTGATAGGGATAAGCGAAGATCGCGTCGGTCGCGGCGACATAGAGTGTGCCGTCGATCCACGCTACGCCGAACGGCGAATTAAGTTCTGTCAACAAGTCGCTGCGCTCGTCCACCTGACCGTCCCGGTTCGTGTCGCGCAGAAGCGTTATCAGGTTGCTTTCCTTTTTTGGTCCACCGCCCTTGGCCATCGACATGACCCAGGAGCGGATAACGTCCTTTGGCCGGGGCAACGGCTTTCCGGATGGTGCGCGCGACTGCACGACCAGCACGTCGCCGTTGGGAAGAGTGTGTACGGTGCGCGGGTGAGCCAAGTCCTTGGCGTAGGCTGTGACTTCCAGACCTTCTGGCACGGTTGGCTTCTCGCCTTCGTTCCATCCAACCACCTCCGCGATCTTCATACCGGCAAGGAGTCCCGGATTGGGCTCGGGCAGGACGGGATCGGGGCCGATCTGCTGGGAGACGTCGAAATCTTGTCCGCCTTCGCCGCATCCGGCGAGGGGGAGCAGAAACGGGGAAGCGACAAGAACGGTGACGAGTCGCAAGGATAGGTTACTCATGATCACGCACCCCCACGCTGTGCACATGGACGAGCGACGCCCCGAGCCACGCGGTCACAAGCATCACGGCTACCGTCAGCGCAGAAAGCGTCAGGCCCCAGGGCACGACCGCGGTCCAGCCGTCGCGTGCATGAACCAGATTGTTCAAGAAAGCCAGGACAAGCACGATCGCATTGCCGATTGCGTGCGGCCAAGCGGGTCCCGCATTCCGGATGTCTTGATTGAAGACAAAGTCAATCAGGCCAAACACCGCCGCAAGGGCTCCTAGAGCGATGCCAGCCAGCAGCAGCCAGGCTGAAAATTCTGCCCACATCAAGTTGGCTGTCTGCCAGTAGGTAATGTCGGTCACGAGAGCGAGCGTGAAGCAGACGATGGGAAACTGCACAAGCATCGGGTGGATGGGGTGACCCGCAATTGAAGCTGTCGGCTCGGGATGCGGGGAGTGAGTGCGCGCCATACCATACTCTTTTCAGTTTGTTCGACATTGAACACAGCGCCTGAACCGCTTGTTCCTTCCGCTGGCCTAAGCTGAGCGAAATGAGCTGGAGAGGCGTGCTCCAATTCCCAAGGCGATGCGCCCGTGGAAACCGGGGCTTCAGCGCATAACTCCAGTCGCCCCGCCAGTGTTCCGCAATTAGAACCGTCAATTGGGGATTCGGATTACAAGGAAAATTAGCGGCCGGGATGCGTCAGGTAACGCATAGAAATTGCGTCTGCTCTCGCCAGAGCCAACGGCGGCCGAACTTCTTGTCGGATATGGGTTTGGGGGGGCCGCGCTTTTGTCAGACTGGCGTCATGGACCAAATCGGTCAACGCCTGCGCCAATTGTTAGCCGTCAGGAGCTTATTTCTTCCTTTGATTGTCTGCTTGCGTTATTTAGAAGTTGTGCAATTCAACCTCGTGGAGAAAGCGCTAATGTCCGGGATCCACCCTGCCGCAGGACATCATTTGCCTGCCTTTATTACCGCGCCCGGCCAAACCGATACGTTGCTCGTTCTTGCGGGACTAATTCTTATCGCCGCGGTGCTCGCCGCGGGTGTTTTCTTTCTGTGGTTGCACTCTCTGCCGGAGCGAATGGTGCACAACAAATGGCAGTACGACTTCGTTGCCGTTCTGTGCCTGCTGGCTTTGTTTACTCACATCCATGCATTCTGGGTCGCTGCGCTGCTACTGGCGATGATCAAGCTGCCGGTTTTCTCGCTGCCCGATTTCCATAGTCCGCTGCAGAGCATTGCGGGGTCGCTCGATAGACTGAACGACACTGCCGTAGAGCGAGCCAGGCCGACACCTGTCGCCGTCGTGGCAGCGCCGGTTGTAAACGTCGAGGCCAAGGATGCAGAGGGGGCGCGGAAAAATGCTTGAAGTTCTTCTTTGTTCGCTCTTCACTGTCGTTCCCGACTACCTCTACAGGCGATTTCGGCAAGGCAAGAGGCTGGGTCACGAGATCACGCTTTTCTCGGTGTGGTATGAATTGCGATACGGTATCACGGCCTGCTTGATGCTGACCGTCGGTTTGATTGCCGTGATCTTCTATAATCATCCCTCGACGACCAACGTCACCGCTGTCTTTCGCGCCATTCCGATCGTCCCTGAGACCAGCGGCCGGGTCGCCCGGATTTATGTCGATGTCAGCGGCGAGGTAACGAAAGGCTCGCCGATCTTCAGGCTCGATAGCGCTAAGCAGGAAGCGGCTCTCGAATTGGCGAAGCGGCAGATTGCGGAGGTCGAGGCCGGCTTGGCGGTGGGGCAATCGGAGATTGCAACCGCCGAAGGGCAGGTGCAGCAGGCGCAGGGTTCATATGAGAATGCACAGGACGAATTGAGGACCAAGGAAGAACTGAGCCGCCGTAACTCTGGCATCGTCGCGCAGCGTGACATCGAGCGGTTGCAGAATGACGTCGCCAGCGCAAAGGGTGCATTGGCGGCGGCCTTGGCGGCAAAACAGTCGGCGGAAACGCGCGTATCAACGCTTTTGCCGGCGCAGAAGGCGACTGCCGAAGCCGCCTTGCAGCAAGCGCAAGTCGAACTCGACAAGATGGTCATCAAGGCGGGCGTCGATGGCCGCGTCGAACAGTTCGCATTGAAGGAGGGAGATTACGTCAATCCATTTATGCGTCCTGCCGGTGTCCTGATTCCCAAGGCGGCAGGCCGATGGGCTCTCGCTGCCGGTTTCAATCAAATCGAGGGTCAGGTCCTCAAGGTCGGTATGACGGCCGAGGCTACCTGTATTTCGAGACCGTGGGTGATAATCCCGATGGTCGTTACGCGCGTCCAGGACTACATCGCTGCCGGGCAGTTCCGTACTTCGGACCAACTGGTCGACGTGCAGCAGATGTCGCGGCCCGGGACAATCACGGTTTTTCTTGAGCCGCTCTATGAAAATGGTCTGGCTGGCGTGTTGCCGGGCAGCAGTTGTGCGGCGAACGCCTACAGCAACAACCACGAGCGTTTGCAGAGCCCCGACATCGGGTTTGGTACCTGGCTTTACCTGCATGCCGTTGACGCCGTTGGTGTCGTCCATGCGGTGATGTTGCGGCTACAGGCCCTTCGCCTGCCGATCACCGAGTTGGTGCTGAAGGGGCATTAAGGCAAAGATGCGGGGCGACGAGCCGATTTGCTCGCGAGGCAGCTGCGCGGTCGCGGTCGTGATCGTCAAACCTGTAGGTTGCGGCTACTTAATCTGGTCCGGGAATTGCTGTTGCCGAGTCCTGGACCGGATGTTGCTCGAGTGGCCCGTCGCGGCTAAATCGCACCATAGCCGCAACTTCGTTCGATTTAGGCGCGACATGAGGGCCACTAGTACCGCCGATCAGAAGTCCCTGCATCATGCCAGTCAAGCACCGTCAGGGACTTCTGATCGGCGGTACTAGAAACAATATCTCGCTAGTACCCTTTACTTTCCGAAGTTCGCTCCGGAGGTCGCCGCGGGTGACTCACGAACTTCGGAAAGTGGGTACTAGCAACATCAATGACTTAGTGAGGCGTTTATCACGCCTTAATTGACACCGGCCTCGCCGCACCGCCGGTCAATTAAGGCGCGACGCTTCACTAGGCAAACGCACCTGGCGCGGAAACCTCCGCAGGCCTCCCGGCTGCGACCGGATCGGCGTCGAAAGTCAGTCCGTAGTCGATGCGCATGTGCAGCATGGCGCGTTCGGCGAGTGCGGTGATGGTCAGCAGGGGATTGACGCCGAGCGAACGGGGAATGATCGATCCGTCGATGACGTAGAGGCCATCGTGGACGGCGGTCGTGCCGGTCGGCGAGGAGGTATCGAAGACGCGGCCGGCGTGATCGACGACGCCGCTCAGGCGGTCGGCGCCCATGCCACAACCGCCGAGCGGGTGGGCAGTTGCCGGCTGCTGGCCCATGACGGTCCCAGCCAGGGGGTTTTGAACGTATGAGCCGCCGACGTGGGCAGATATTGCGGAGAGGGCTTCACCGAGGCGCTTGTAGACGGGCTCGTCCCTGGCGTTCGGCCAGGCGAGCGCGAGCTTGTCGGCATCCAGCCTGAACTGCCCGGAAGCGCTGTCGTGGGATACGGCGAAGAACGTCTGAAGGCGCGAGAACGGACCCTTGTAGACGCCGCTGATGAGGCTATGGACGGCGCCGAGCAAGCGTCCATTCGGCAGGAACATCAACGGCAGGGCTGGTGCGATGGGCGAAGGCATTGCGCCATCCTGCACGGCGTATTCGAGGTCGAGGTTTTCGGCGTCGCGGTATTCAAGCTGGCCAGTCACCGCCGAGCCGACTTCGAAGCCTTCGATCTTTGCGGGATGGCCGATGCCGATGGCGTTGACGATTTCAGTACCGCCGTAACCAAAGGCGATGATGTCGCCATTGGCTGAAAAGCGTTTGCCAAGCCGGTCCGAGACGGGCAGGCCGGCGTCTGCGGAGCGCAGGAGAATCTCGGTCGAGCCAAGCGTGCCCGCGGCGAGGATGACGACATCGGCTTCAATGAGGATTTCGATTTTTTCATCGTGCCTGCCGATCGACTTCGCGCTCGTCGGGCGGGCGTGAACCTGCCAGCCGCCTGCGGCTCGCTTGAGAACGCGGCTGACGGTGATTTCGGTGAAGATTTCCGCGCCGTGACGGACGGCGTCGGGAAGGTAACTCAGCGCCACCGTGTTCTTGGCGCCGACATTGCAACCCGAACAGCAGTCACCGCAGGACGTGCACGCGGGCTGGTGCACGCCGGCAGGATTTACGTTCTCTTCGAAGCTGACGGAGACGGGGGTGTCGCGCATGGTGCAGCCGGTCGCGCCGGCGGCGCCTGCGATGGCCTGATACTTCGTCATCTCGGCGGCGCGAGGATGCGTTGCCGGGCGTACCCATTTCGCGGCGCGGCGGAAGCCTTCATCGAGAAGCCCGTCCTGCCGGATCTGACCCGGCCAGACTTCGTCGCCGAAGACGCGGGGGTCGGGCCGAAGGCAGACTCCAGCGTTGACGAGCGAGCCGCCGCCAAGGCCGCAGCCGACCAGGATGTGAACGTCGTCGCCGATGCGAAGATCGAACAGCGCGGTCGCAGAGCCAGAGGACATCGACTTGCTGGTAATGCGCAGTTCGTTGCGCAATTCGGGGAACCGGGAAGGGAATTCTCCGGTTACGAATTCGCGCCCACGTTCAAGCACGGCGACCTTCTTGCCTGCGCGCGCGAGGCGCGACGCCGAGACGCCGCCGCCATAACCTGAACCGACGACGAGGACGTCGTAACGTTTGCGCAGCTTCTCCAGCGGTCGGGCGAGGCGTGTCATGAATTTCCCTTCGTGATCGTTGTCTGGAGCCGGCGCGAATCGTGGATCGGCCTTCGCCGTGACAGCCTGTCATAAGACTCTGGCGCGGCGTCGTCACCCCGCATTATCCCAGATAGGTTGATCGCTGGAAGATTTGACCTGGCTACCGCGAGGCCCGGATGATCGGCTCGGGACCCGTGCCTTAGTGCCGGCCATTCCTGAGTTGCATTTAATTTGCTTGGGCGGGCCGACTCTTAACTGCGTCAATCACGCGCCAGACCATCCTCTCTTCGTGCCTTAATGTGACTTCGTTTGCCGGTGCTTAGGCACGGTCGATGTCGCGTTGACACGGTCAGCCATACATGGAATCAAGCCGGGCCGTCGAACGGGAGTACGATTTTATGGCGCAGCCAATGGTAGTGCTGAAGGAAAACCAAGGCGCGGACGGTGGCACTCTGGCCCAGCTGCCGGAAGAGTACTCCTGGTTGGAAGGTAATCAGCGCTACGTCGTGTCCTGCTTCTACACTCCGAATTACCTCGCCCAAGTCACATCGTTGAAGCGTTCGCTCGAAGCGCACGGGATCAACCATTTCCTGAAGCGCTACGAGCGCCTTGGGTCATGGGAATCAACGACGCGCCTCAAGCCGGTGTTTCTCGATTACTGTTTGAAGAAGTTTCCCGATCACGACGTACTTTATCTCGACGCGGATGCGGTGGTGCGCCAGCCGTTGACGTTCTTCGACGACATCAGAAGCGATATCTGCCTGCTGTTCCATCCGACCGTCCTGTACAACAAGCACTACCTGCGAATTTCCGCGGGGACCGTCTACTGCCGCAATACCGACGGCGGGCGGCGGTTTGCCCGGTTGTGGATGGCGCAAGAGGAGAAGTGCAGTGCTCTCAACGTAGACGAAGACATGATCTACATGGCCTTCGGCGACATGCAGGGCATTTCGATTACGGTTCTGCCGCCCGAATACTACAAGATCTACGACAACCCCGGGCTGGATCCGGTGATCGAGCATTTCCAGGCCAGCCGCCATCAATTCAAATGGACGAAGGCGATCCGCCAGGTCCTGCAGTTCGGTTCGGTTGCCGGCATCGTTCTGGCAATTGTCCTGATCTGGTGGCTGCTGGAGAACGTAGTCATAGCCTGGCGCTGAAGCGGCGTCGTCCCGCCCACCTTGCCCGATTTATTCAGGACGTCACGCAGGTGTGAGCCAATGTGCGTCCATCTTCAGTTGCATGTGGACGCGACGGGAGCGACCATCGCCCGCAAAGGCGTCTTTTGAACAGCGCCGCGATGTACCTAAGAGGTCGACCGATGAAACATACATTGATCGCTGCGGGCGTGCTTGCAGCTGCCGCCAGTGCGACAATTCTGCCAACTGGTGCAGAGGCCAAGATCCGTTGCGATGGGCCATGGCAGATCGTACAAGGCAATAAAATCGCCACTCCGTATTGCGGCGACAATTACCTTGCGCAGGTGGCGCGCCGTTATGGCAGCAAAGTCAGTGCCCGCGCCATTAGGCAAAATCCGAGCACGAAGCGGGAGATCTGCCAGTGGATCGGGCATGATCCCGAAGTCCAGGATATATGCGCAGGCCTGCGTAGCGACGATGGTGGGCGCGGTGGTTTTCGCTGACCGCCGCCCCCGAGCGATGTAGATCTGTCGCGCCGGTTAAATCGCCGGCCCTGATTATTCCGGAGCTGCGCCGGCGTTGCCGGGCAGGCTTTTCAGATACGATATGACAGCGGTGCGCTGTACCTCGTTGGTTATGCCGACGTGCCGCATGCGGATATCGGGAGTGTCGAAGGTCGTCTGCTTCAGCCAGTCATCTAGGGTCGAGGGCGACCAGGCGATGTCGATGTTCTTCATGTTGATCGAGAAGGTGTAGCCTTCGATCGATGCCGGCATGCGTCCGAAGAGGTGGTGCAGGGGAGCAGCAAAACGATCGGCGCCTTCGGCGATACCGTGGCAATTGGCACAGCGCTGGGTAACGAGCAGCTTGCCGAATTCAAGTTCTTCCATGTAGGGCATTACCGGCTCGGCTGCCGGTTCGGCTGCCGTCGCGGGCAGTGCCGGCTCAGCGGCGTGCGGTGGCGACCACAAGCCGAACGCGCCGAAGAGGCAAAGAGCAATGACGGCTCGTGCCCGTGCTCGCCCTCGTGTTGGTCGTGTGTCGTTGCCGCGCGCCATGGAGCGTTCCCATCATTGATGCAGTCTGAACGATACGTCGAGCTTTCAAAAAGCGATCATGAGGCAGGAATGATTTGACAGGGGCAGCAGAACAGGAGCGGCGGACGCTGGAACAGCGTCCCTTCGACCGAGTAACCGTCAGAGCCATGCTCGGACGCCGACGAGATACAAAATTCCGGCGGCTTCGCACAGTGTGCTGTCCGTCAGTTCTTCTTGCCCTCGAACAGCCCCATCATGCGGTCGAAGAAACTCTGGCTTTCCGGGCTGGTGTCGTCGTCGGAAAGCTTCTGGAACTCCTCCAGGATTTCGCGCTGGCGCTTAGACAGGTTGGTCGGAGTCTCGACCTCGACCTGGATATACATATCGCCGGTCAGCTTGGAACGCAGCACCGGCATGCCCTTGCCCTTCAGGCGAAACTGTTTGCCGCTCTGCGTGGCCTCGGGAATCTTGACCCTTGAGATCGCGCCTTCGACCGTCGGAACTTCGATCTGGCCGCCGAGTGCCGCCGTCGTCATTGAAATCGGAACGCGGCAGAAGATATCGGCACCATCGCGCTGGAACAAGGAGTGCGGTTCGATCGAGAGGAAAATGTAAAGGTCGCCGGTCTGGCCCCCGCGCATGCCCGCTTCACCTTCGCCAGCGAGCCGGATGCGGGTGCCGTCCTCGACACCAGCCGGTATGTTGACGGAAAGGGTGCGTTCCTTGGTGACGCGTCCGGCGCCGCCGCAGGACGAGCACGGATCGCTGATGGTTTCGCCTCGGCCCTGACAGGTCGGGCAGGGACGCTCGATCGTGAAGAAGCCCTGGCTGGCGCGGATTTTTCCGGCGCCCGAGCAGGTCGGGCAGGTGATTGGCTTGGAGCCCGGTTTTGCGCCTGTGCCTGTGCACTTCTCGCAAGTGACGCTGGTCGGGACGCGAATCTGCGCGTTCTTGCCCGAATAAGCTTCGTCGAGCGTGATCGACATGTTGTAGCGCAGATCGGAGCCGCGTTCACGGCCGGTGCGACGCCCGCCGCCACCGCGACGACCGCCCATGAATTCGCCGAACAAGTCGTCGAAGATATCGGACATGGAAGATGCGAAGTCGGGGCCGAAGCCGCCGGGGCCGCCGGGGCCGCGCCCGCCTTCGAAAGCGGCGTGGCCGAACTGGTCGTAGGCAGCTCGCTTCTGCGGGTCCTTCAGCGCTTCGTAGGCTTCATTGACCTCTTTGAAGTTTTTCTCGGCGTCGGCATCACCGGGATTTGCATCAGGGTGGTACTTCTTGGCGAGTTTGCGATATGCGGACTTGAGGTCCTGATCGGACGCTCCGCGTCCGACGCTCAAAACCTCATAATAATCCCGCTTGGCCATCGTCGTCATTGCGTCCTTGCAGTTTCCGCAGGGCCGGAGTGACCGGTGCCGCCATCCCGCGTTCGCGGCAGGCTCCCTCACTCAGGCTCGTAGGCCACGTTAATCCCCGCTGCCGACGAGGCTGGATTTCGAGTTCCGGCATCGTTTGGTATCACGGGCTTTGTCATGGAATACGGGACCTGAGCCGTTGCCCAGGTCCCGATTTCGAGTCTCGCTTCTGCAAGCTTAGGCGGACTTTTTGTCGTCGTCGACTTCTTCGAAGTCGGCGTCGACAACGTCGTCGCCTGCCGCGTCAGCCGCTGCATCCGCCTCGGCGGCGCTTTCCTCGGCCGATTGCTGGCCGGCGTAGACGGCTTCGCCGATCTTCATGGAGACCTGGGTCAGATTGGCCAGAGCCGTCTTGATGGCTTCGACATCCTCTCCGGCCATGGCCTCCTTGGTCGACTCGACTGCCGCTTCGACCTCGGCCTTTACTGCTGCGACCTTGGGGTTGTCCTTGTTTTCCTCAAGCGTCTTCTCGGTCGAGTGGATCATCGCTTCGGCGTGGTTGCGCGTTTCAACGAGTTCGCGGCGGGCCTTGTCCTCGCTGGCGTGCGCTTCGGCGTCCTTGACCATCTTTTCGATCTCGGCATCCGTCAGGCCGCCAGAAGCTTCAATGCGGACCGACTGTTCCTTGCCGGTTGCCTTGTCGCGCGCCGAAACGTGGACGATGCCGTTGGCGTCAATATCGAAGGTGACCTCGATTTGTGGCACTCCGCGCGGAGCGGGCGGGATGCCGATCAGGTCGAACTGGCCAAGCAACTTGTTGTCGGAGGCCATCTCGCGTTCACCCTGCTGAACGCGAATCGTCACGGCGCCCTGGCCGTCTTCGGCGGTCGAGAAGACCTGGCTTTTCTTCGTCGGGATCGTCGTGTTGCGGTCGATCAGGCGCGTGAAGACGCCACCCAGCGTCTCGATGCCGAGCGACAGCGGGGTAACGTCGAGGAGGAGAACGTCCTTGACTTCGCCCTTCAGCACGCCGGCCTGGATGGCCGCACCGACGGCGACGACCTCATCGGGGTTGACGCCCTTGTGCGGCTCCTTGCCGAACAGCTGCTTGACGACTTCCTGCACACGCGGCATGCGGGTCATGCCGCCGACGAGTACGACTTCGTCGATGTCGGCTGCCTTCAGTCCGGCGTCCTTGATGGCCTGCTGGCAAGGGCCTTTGGTGCGGTCGATAAGGTGACCGACGAGGCTTTCCATCTTGGCGCGCGTCAGCTTCATCGTCAGGTGCTTTGGACCCGACTGGTCCGCGGTGATGAACGGCAGGTTGACTTCGGTCTGGGACGACGAGGACAGCTCGATCTTGGCCTTCTCGGCAGCCTCCTTGAGACGCTGCAGAGCAAGCTTGTCGGAACGCAGGTCGATGCCGGTCTCTTTTTTGAACTCGTCGGCCAGATAGGAGACAAGTGTCATGTCGAAGTCTTCGCCACCGAGGAACGTGTCGCCGTTCGTCGACTTCACTTCGAAGACGCCGTCGCCGATCTCGAGAATCGAGATATCGAAGGTGCCGCCGCCGAGGTCGTAGACGGCGATGGTGGTCGAGGTATGCTTTTTGTCGAGACCGTAGGCGAGAGCCGCGGCAGTCGGTTCGTTGATGATGCGCAGAACCTCGAGGCCGGCGATCTTACCGGCGTCCTTGGTGGCTTGGCGCTGGGCGTCGTTGAAATAGGCGGGGACCGTGATGACGGCCTGGGTGATGGTTTCGCCAAGCTTGGCTTCGGCGGTTTCCTTCATCTTCTGCAGGATGAAGGCGGACACCTGCTGGGGCGAATATTTCTTGCCGGCAGCCTCGATCCAGGCGTCCCCGTTCGGACCCTCGATGATCTTGTAGGGAACGAGCTTTTGATCCTTCTTGACGGTCTCGTCATCGAAGCGGCGGCCGATGAGGCGTTTGATGGCGAATAGCGTATTTATCGGGTTGGTGACGGCCTGACGCTTGGCTGGAAGTCCTACCAGACGTTCGCCGTCCTCTGTGAAGGCGACGATCGAGGGCGTGGTGTTGGCGCCTTCAGCGTTGTCGAGAACTCGGGGTTTGCCGCCTTCCATGACAGCCACGCAGGAGTTCGTCGTGCCGAGGTCGATGCCGATGACTTTTGACATTCTTGATCTTCCTTTTGGTTGCGGCAGACCGTGTAGGCCCTTTCACTCGGCGCCTAGGCTCAGCCTCGCCGCCTGTTGAAGACGTGCGCCACCAACAGGCGCCTGGGCACGGTCCCCTTCGTCATTCATTATCTTGGCCTACAATCGGTGAACCGCTGGTGGGCCGGGTTGCCAACACTCGTTTGGGCGCCACATTCGGTAAACCGATGTTGAAGCGCAAGCCGGTGCTGGGCTTGTAGCTGGCCAACACGCGGTAAACCGGTGTTGGGCCTCGTCTCCTGGCCAACACGCGGTAAACCGGTGTTGGGCGCTCCTGCGTTATATAAGCTGGCGAAATCCCTGTGCAACTGCGACGGGGCGCGCATTTGTTGGGGATTGCAAGGATTGAACCCGGAGACGAAGAATAGTGTGTCTCCCAGGTCGCAGTACAGGGCCCTCGCGCAAGATGATAGACGGTTTCCGGCACTTGGATGGATATCTCGACGCCGAGCAGCAGCGGGCGTATGTCCAACTCGTGCGCGCTGTCTTAGCGCAAGCGCCACTCTACCGGCCCCAAATGCCCCGCTCCGGCAAGCCGTTCTCAATCCTGATGAGCAATTGCGGCGAACTTGGCTGGGTTTCGGACAAGGATGGCGGCTATCGCTATCAACCGCATCATCCCGAAACCGGGCGGCCCTGGCCGGCGATGCCCCGGGCGTTCCTGGAGCTCTGGGCCGATGTCGCGGACTGGCTGGCGCCACCGGAAGCTTGTCTCATAAATTTCTATGCGGTCGGCACCAGGCTTGGCAGTCACGTCGACTGCGACGAGACGGAATTGCGGGCGCCGGTGGTTTCAGTTTCGCTTGGCGACGACGCCATTTTTCATGTCGGCGGCAGCAAGCGGGCAGACAGGAAGGTCCGGATGACGCTGAGATCGGGCGACGTGGTGGTGCTTGGAGGAGCGTCGCGGCGTGCCTACCATGGGATCGACCGTGTCGTTGCCGGAACGTCGGACCTGCTGGCCGATGGCGGGCGCATCAACCTGACAATGCGGCGTGTTACAGCCGCGTAAGCCGTCTGGATTCATGCGACATCGGCAATCCCGCTCCTAAATCGACCGTGCGGGAGTTGTTGCATGAATCGAATAGGCCGCGCGTTCAGCGCGACCCATTCGAGGTTCGGGATCCGCTTTCAGCTGTTTTCCATGCCATCCTTCGCTGCGTCGTCGCCGGTATCCGCGACGCCGCCTGTCTCGGGCTGCCCGGATTCTCCAGCGGCGGGTTCAGGTGCCGCCTCGGCAGCGGGTGCCGGCTTGACGGGCTTCGGGCC
>LOEV01000053.1 GCA_001516065.1 Alphaproteobacteria bacterium BRH_c36 | reverse complement strand
TCGTTATGCGCCTTGCCCGACGGGATCATCGGGAAGCAGTTGGCAAGGGCGGCGACGCGGCAATCGAAGATCACCGGCTCAGGCGTGTCGATCATCTCCAGAATCGCATCGTCGAGTTCGTCGGGCTTGTGGCAGATCATGCCCTTCCAGCCGTAGGCCTCCGCCAGCTTGACGAAATCTGGCAACGCTTCCGTGTAACTGTGCGACAGCCGGTTTCCATGCAGGAGCTGCTGCCACTGGCGCACCATGCCCATGTACTGGTTGTTGAGGATGAACACCTTGACCGGCAGATTGTACTGCACCGCCGTCGAGCACTCCTGAATGTTCATCAGGATGGAGGCGTCCCCGGCGATATCGATGACGAGCGAATTCGGATGCGCCTTCTGCGCGCCAATCGCCGCCGGCAGGCCGTAACCCATGGTGCCGAGTCCGCCGGACGTCATCCAACGGTTCGGATCTTCGAAATGGAAATACTGCGCCGCCCACATCTGATGCTGGCCGACTTCGGTCGTGATGTAGGGATCGCGGTCCTTGGTCAGTTCGTAAAGCCTCTCCACTGCGTACTGCGGCATGATCACGTCTTTGTTCTTCTTGTAATGCAGCGACTTCCTGCCCCGCCAGCCGTCGATCTCCTTCCACCAGGACTTCAAGGCCGGCTTGTCGGTCTGCGGCGCCTTCGCCTTCCACACGCGCAGCATGTCTTCGAGGACGTAAGCGACATCGCCGATGATCGGCAGTTCGACGCGCACGTTCTTGTTGATCGAAGAGGGATCGATGTCGACGTGGATCTTTTTCGAATTAGGCGAGAATGCGTCGAGCCTCCCGGTGATGCGGTCATCGAAACGTGCGCCGACGCAGAACATTACGTCGCAATCGTGCATCGCCATGTTGGCTTCGTAGGTGCCGTGCATCCCGAGCATCCCGAGCCACTGCTTGTCGGAGGCCGGGAAGGCCCCAAGACCCATCAACGTCGACGTCACCGGATATCCCGTCAGCCGTGCCAGCTCACGCAGCAGCTTCGACGCTTTCGGACCTGCGTTGATGACGCCGCCACCGGTATAGAAAATCGGCTTCCTGGCGCTTGCCAGCATGTCGACGGCCTCGCGAATGGCGGGCTGTTCCGGCTTCATCTTCGGTCGGTACGTCTTGTGCTGGATGTTGGCTGGCCCGACGTAATTGCCAGTTGCGAACTGGACATCCTTCGGGATATCGACGACGACCGGCCCCGGCCGCCCCGAACGCGCAACGTAGAACGCTTCGTGCATGATACGCGCGACGTCGTTGACGTCCTTGATCAGCCAGTTGTGCTTGGTGCAGGGCCGCGTGATGCCGACCGTATCGCACTCCTGGAAAGCATCGTTGCCGATCAGATGCGTCGGCACTTGCCCGGTGATGCAGACGAGCGGGATGGAATCCATCAAGGCATCCGTCAGCCCGGTGACGGCATTTGTCGCCCCCGGCCCCGAGGTCACCAGAACCACCCCGACCTTGCCGGTCGAACGCGCATAACCTTCCGCGGCATGCACCGCGCCGCCTTCCTGGCGCACGAGGATGTGCTCGATTTTCTCTTGCTGGAACATTTCGTCATAGATCGGCAGCACCGCGCCGCCTGGATATCCGAACACATGCTCGACGCCCTGATCGACTAGCGCCTTCAAGACCATTTCCGCACCGGTCATCATCTGTGCCATCGCGTTTCGTCCTTTTTTCCCGGCGTGCCGCGCCATCCGCGCGCCAACGCAATCCCGGTCGCTGCGCTGCCTAGAGACGTCCTCGGAGCCGGAACACCAATGATCCGCCAAGCATGCTTGTGCGCGGTCGCCACTAAACCGCTGCTATGTGGACCACATCCCACAACTGTCAATAAAAATTACAAAAAGACCAACTGAACAATACAATATTAAATTTTAACGTTCTTCCACGAAATCATATGTTGCCTTAGCCAAGTGGACTGTCGCTTGATGTATTGCCTGGTCAGCGCCTTCGAACGTTCGACAGCCTCCTCCCGCGACAGCTGCCCTTCCAGCATCCGTAGGAGTGGAACGACGCCGAGGGCCCGCATCGCCGGCAGCACGGAAGCAAGTTGCATCTCCTTCAGGCGGGCCACCTCGTTCACTGCACCCATCTCCAGCATTTGATCGAAGCGTGCATTGGCACGCGCATGCAGCGTCGCCCTCTCGGGCAACACCACGATGCCTTTCCACAAGCCGGGCGCCAGCAGTGGCTGGCCTGGGTCTTCCTGGAATTCGGCAAGCGGCCGCCCGGTCGAATCAACGACTTCCAGCGCCCTGACGATCCTTTGCGGGTCGGTCGGCCTAAGCCCCGCCGCGGTCCTCGGATCGCGGCGCATCAGTTCCGCGTAAAGCTCTTGCGGCGGGCGACTGATCCCTTCTGCGCGCCAGTGCGCCCGCACATCGGCATCGATTTCCGGCAACGGCGAGAGGCCCGCTGTCAGTGCCTTGAAGTAGAGGCCGGTCCCACCGACGAAGATAGCCCGCTTTCCCAGACCTTCGATTTCCTGGAGGACTGCCTTCACGTCTTCCAGCCAGCGAGCAACTGAATAGGCTTGTCCAGCGCTGACATGCCCGTAGAGCCGGTGCGGCACGGTGCGCTCTTCTTCCGCCGTCGGCCGCGCGGTCAGGATCCGCAGTTCCTCGTACACCTGCATCGAATCCGCATTGACGATGACCCCGTCAAGCCCGCGCGCCAGCCGCATCGCGGCAGCCGACTTGCCGCCCGCCGTCGGTCCTGCGATAAGGACAGCGCGCCTACCAGCCAACAGCACTTTCCCCTTTTTTCGAACCTAGCAGCGGCCTGACCCGCCGCAATCGCGAGCTGAACCAGCCGATGCCAGAGTCTCAGTCTCAGGTGCTCGTCCTCACCGCGCCAGAAGCGGCGCCGTGCCTCAACGGCATGCTGACCGATACCATCACTCGCATCATCGCCAAAGACGCCGTGATCGATAGCCGCTGGCTCAGCCCCGGCGAAGCCTGGGAACTGCGCTTCGTGACGCAGGCCGACGCTGGCAAGCACCTACTTCGGCAGGCGGCCACCATTCTCATCGGCCTGCCCGTCGATATCAACCTCTTGCCCGACGAAGACGCTCGCCGGCGCAAGAAGCTTCTCATCGCCGATATGGATTCGACCATCATCGAGCAGGAGTGCATCGACGAGATCGCCGACTTTGCCGGCGTCCGCGACCAGGTTTCAGCCGTAACCGAAAGCGCCATGCGCGGCGAACTCGACTTCGCCGAAGCCTTGACCAGCCGCGTCGCGCTTCTTCAGGGGCTCGATGAAGCCGTCCTCGACAAGGTCATCAACGATCGGATCACCATTATGCCTGGCGCCCGCACACTGGTGCGCACCATGAACGCGCACGGCGCGCGCGCCGCTCTCGTTTCCGGAGGCTTCAGCTACTTCACCGAGCGCATCGCCCGCATCGTCGGTTTCGATACCAGCCAGGCCAATCGTCTTTCGATCGAGGGCGGCCGCCTCTGCGGCAAGGTCATACCCCCGATCCTCGGCCGCGACGCCAAGCGCGCCGCACTCATCAGCGAAGCCGGCAAACTGGCCATCGCCCTGCGCGATACACTTGCCGTCGGCGACGGAGCAAACGACCTCGCCATGATCGCAGAAGCCGGGCTCGGTGTCGCCTTCCGGGCGAAACCAATCGTCGCGGCTGAAGCAAAAGCCGCCATTAGGCATGGCAATTTGAAGGCGTTGCTCTATCTCCAAGGTTACCGCCGCGACGAATTCGCCGGTTAGCCACCCGTTGACTGCCCTCTCTCGCCCCGCGACCGCACCGGACCCATCAACATGCTTGATATCATATTCCTTCTGGTCGGCTTCGCGCTGCTGATCGCGGGCGGAGAACTACTCGTGCGCGGCTCGGTTGCGGTAGCCCAGCGCATCGGCGTTTCCCCTCTCATCATCGGCATCGTGCTGGTCGGATTCGGCACCTCGATGCCCGAACTGGTCATCAGCGTACAGGCATCGTTGGCCGGCAGCCCCGGCATCTCCATCGGTAATTTCGTCGGCTCCAACATTGCAAACATCCTGCTGATCGTCGGTGTGGCGGCACTGATTGCCCCGCTGACCGTCACTTCGCGGGCGCTGAAACGCGACGGCGGAGTCGTCGTTGCCGCTTCGGCGGCTTTCCTGATCATCGCCTTTGTATCGCCGCTGAACCAGCCAATCGGCGCTCTCTTCGTCGCCATGCTCGCCGCCTACCTCGTCTTTGCCATTCGCCAGGAACGGCTGGCACCGGAAGAGGGTCACAGCGCCGCTTTCGAGATGTCGCAAGCCGAAGAGGAGTTCCTGCGCAACGGCGACCATTGGGCTGCTCGACGCCTGAAATGGAGCAACCGGCTGGGGCGCACCCTGCCCTACCTGATGGCACTTGCGGGCCTTGCGACCATCATCTTCGGCGGCCGACTGTTGGTCGACTCCGCCGTATCGCTTGCCAGGGAGATCGGTGTCACCGAAGCCGTCATCGGCCTCACCATCATCGCGGTGGGAACTTCACTGCCTGAACTCGTGACGTCGGTTGTCGCAGCGCGGCGCGGCCACTCCGATGTGGCCGTCGGCAACGTCATGGGGTCATGCATTTATAATGTCTTGGGCATCGGCGGCGTCGTCGGTCTCCTCGCGCCAACCAACGTGCCCGAAGAGATCATCCGCTACGATAACTTCGTGATGGTCGGCGCCGCGGTGGCGCTGGTCGTAGTCGCCGCCAATGGCGGCCGCATCTCGCGCCTGGAAGGCACCGTGATGCTGGCGGCCTACGTCCTCTATATCTATTCGCTCTGGCCGCATTGACGCCCCCCTACTCCCCCGGCACATCGATACGTTCCCAACCGGCCGGGAGAGCCCCTGTCTTCTCGGCTTCTTCGAGCGCATGAGCCAGCTCTTCCCGCGCCTTCTCGGCCTGCCGCTGACGGCTCCACAAGCTGGCGTATAGCCCATCCTTCGCGATCAACTCGGCATGCGTGCCCTGCTCGGCCACGCGTCCCTTTTCAAGAACGAGAATACTGTCGGCGTGCACGATGGTCGACAGCCGGTGCGCGATGACGAGCGTCGTGCGCCCGCGCGAAACCTTGTCGAGCGCATCCTGGATTTCCTTTTCCGTATGGCTGTCGAGCGCGCTTGTCGCTTCGTCCAGCATCAGGATCGGCGGCGCTTTGAGGATCGTCCGCGCAATCGCCACGCGCTGCTTCTCGCCGCCCGAAAGTTTCAAGCCGCGCTCGCCGACCATCGTCGCGTAACCCTGCGGCATGCCTTGGATGAAGTCGTGGATCTGCGCCAGCTTCGCCGCCGCCACGATCTCCTCGTCCGTCGCGTCCGGCCGCCCGTACTTGATGTTGTAGAGGATCGTATCGTTGAACAGCACGGTGTCCTGCGGCACCACGCCGATAGCCGCCCTGAGTGAGGTCTGCGTAACGTCGCGGATGTCCTGCCCGTCGATGCGCACGCTGCCCGATCGGATGTCGTAGAAGCGGAACAGGATGCGTGAGATCGTCGATTTTCCCGCCCCCGAAGGTCCGACGATCGCCACCATCTTGCCGGCCGGAACTTCGAACGACACATTTTTCAGGATCTGCCGTTCCTCATCATAGGAGAAGCAGACGTTTTCGAAGTTGATCCTGCCCTCGCTGACAACCAGTTCACTCGCTCCAGGCCGGTCCTTGACCTCGGCGTCCTGCCCGAGCAGGGCAAACATCACCTCGATGTCGACGAGTCCCTGTTTGATCTCGCGATAGACCATGCCCATGAAATTGAGCGGCATCCACAGCTGGATCATCATCGTGTTGACCATCACGAAGTCGCCGATGGTATGCGTGCCGGCCGCCACGCCGCGCGCCACAAGCCACATCATCGCCAGCATTCCCACGCTGAAGACCGCCGCCTGCCCGGAGTTGAGAACCGCAAGCGATGAATAGGTCCTCACAGCCGCCCCCTCGTAACGCTCCATCGCCGTGTCGAAACGACGCGATTCGAGTTGCTCGTTGCCGAAGTATTTGACGGTTTCGAAATTGAGCAGACTGTCGATGGCCTTGGTGTTGGCATCCGTGTCGCTGTCGTTCATCTCGCGGCGGATGCCGATGCGCCACTCGGAGGCTTTGAACGTGAACCACAGGTAGACGGCGACGGTTGCAATGACGATGGCGACGAACGTCAGGTCGAAGAAGTAGAACAGCACGCCGCAGATCAGCACGAGTTCGACGATCGTCGGCACGACGTTGAGAATGCCCATGCGGATGATCAGTTCGATCGCGCGGGCGCTGCGTTCCAGAACGCGCGACAAGCCGCCGGTGCGCCGCTCCAGATGAAAGCGCAGGCTGAGTTTGTGCAAATGCTCGAAGGTGCGCGTGTTGAGTTGACGCACCGCGTTCTGCCCGACCTTTGTGAAGAGAACGTCCCGGATCTGATTGAAGACGATCGAGAGAAGCCGCCCCCCGGCGTAGGCGAGGATCAGCATCCCCGCGCCGAGTGTCAGCGCCACCGGCCCGCTCGCCGCGCTCTGGCCCCCCAGTGCGGTCAGCGCGTCAGTCGCCCACTTGAAGGCGACCGGCACGGCCACCGTGACGAACTTCGCCAGCAGCAGAATGCCGAACGCCATCGCGACGTTGCGCCTGAGATCCGGCCGGCCCTGTGGCCACACGAATGGCAGCAGCCCCTTGAAGACCGTCCAGTGATCCTCCCGGGCTCCCAGAAGATCAGAATCTATGCGGGGGGATCGATCCCGCCCACGACCGTGAGCAACCATGTAAACCTTCTTCTCGGAGACGGCCTATGCGCTTGACGCAGCGACGCCTTCGCCGCGTCGTTCAAGACGTTGCGAACAGACCGCCTGGATCAACGCCGCGGCAACCAGAAGCGCTGGCAGGGATAGATCCAGTGGGGATCGCGAATCTGGCGACGGTTGGCCTTGTAGATCCGCCGGTATAGCAGACCTCGCCGGTAATGCCGCTGCGATATATGCCACAGTGTATCGCCCCGCGCGACTACGTACGTGCCCGGCAGGCGGATGGTACGCCCGGCGCGGCGATCTTTGCACCCGGTGCCACCAATTGGCGCAGTGCGCGCCTGCCAGCCCGCCAGCCGCCGCGGCCG
>LOEV01000052.1 GCA_001516065.1 Alphaproteobacteria bacterium BRH_c36 | reverse complement strand
AGCGGCCGCAGGATGTGCGGCACGACGAGGCCGATGAAGCCGACGGCGCCGGCAACCGATGTCGCGGCCCCGACGCAAGACGCTGTGCCGAGCACGACAAGCGCCTGAACGCGTTCCAACCGGAAACCCAGCGTCGCAGCGGCGGCTTCGCCGAGCGTCAGAGCATCGAGCGCCCGGCCGACCTGGAACAGCATCGCCCAGCCCACCAGGATGAAGGGCAGCGACAACCAGACATGCGTCATCGACCGGTCCTTGAGCGAACCCAGCATCCAGAACACGATTTCAAGAGCGGCAAATGGATTGGGCGAGAGGTTCAAGGCGAGCGACGTCATCGCGCCGGCAAAGCTTGTGACGGCGACCCCGGCGAGGATGAGTGTAATTGCCTGCGCACCACGTCCCGCAAGCAGCCGCACCAAAAGCACCGCACCGACGGCGCCGGCGAGCGCCATTAGCGGCAGTGCCAGGGGAAACACGGCTGAAAGCCCCGTGTAGATTGCCAGCACGGCGCCAAGCGAAGCCGAAGAGCTGATACCGAGCAGGCCGGGTTCAGCCAGCGGGTTGCGCAGATAGCCTTGTAGTGCAGCCCCACTCAAGCCCAGCGAGGCGCCGATCAACACTCCCAGGATGGCACGCGGCAGCCGGATTTCCTGCATGACGATTGCGGCAGCACCACCGCGTCCGCTCAGCAGCGCATCGAGGCTTTCGAAGAATGAGATGCCGGCCGGTCCCGTCAGCAATGAGACGACGAACAGTACGACCGTGGTCAGGCAAAGCCCGGCTAGAAGGAGAGGGTAGGAAACTCCATCCCTCATCGGTGCTCCAACGGTGAACCTGCCGGTTGCGCGTCCGCGGGGGTTGCGACCGCGGCCGTCTCTGCGGGCAGCGAACGGCGCACCGCCGCCAGGGCTTCCACCGCCCGCGCCGTATAGGGTGTGCCGCAGATCCACAGGTTCTCAGGCACGGCGGTATTCTTCGACCGCCGCTCCAGATAGGCAAGGGCTGGATGCTCGAAGACTTCCTGAGCCCGCGCCGGAGCTTCATAGGCGAGCCCCGTGACGACGAGATCGGGCCGCTTCATGATCAGCATCTCGAGCGGCAGTTCTGCAGTGCCTTTGAGACCGAGCTGGCTGCCGAGATTTTTGAAGCCGGCGCTTTCCACCACTTCGGCTGCGAGCGTGTCCGCACCCGACGTGTAGCTGTTGGCGTAGTAGAGAGCCGCGAGCGCGGGACGCCTGCCATGCTCCCTTTCGACCCGATCCAATGTGGAATCGAACTCGGCGAGCAGCGTTTCGGCCCGTTCTTCGGCCCCGAGCAGCCGGCCCATGCGCCGCACATTGTCCCGGATCCCGGCAAACGAATTGGCGCTCGCGAATTCCTCGACCTTGATGCCGAGCCGCCGCAGGATATCGACAGTAGGATTGAGGTGGAATGAGCCTGCAACGACGAGATCGGGCTTGTAGAGGAACACTTCTTCGGCTTGTCCGTAGGTGATCGGCAGCCGTTTCGCATCTTCGGCCAGAACCGAGAGTTGCGGATCGAGCGCCAGATGGCTGACGGCAGCGATGCGCTCGCGACCGGCCAGCATCATGACGAGCTGGTCGGTGCACAAGTTGAGCGAGACGATCCGCGTTGGCAGTGAGTTGGCGCGCGCCGTCTGCGGCCCGTCCCCGAAGAGGGCGAGCCCGGCAACCATTGCCGCAAGGAGCGCAGCGCTATTCCAGAGCCGCTGTATCACGCGTTCCACCTAGCTTGATTCGAACTCCGCCGTAGGCCGCAACCGGTGCCGTTTCGAACCCGAAGACTTGCTGAAAGTCCTCGTTGAGGAGGTTCTCGACGCGGCCGAACAGCCGCACGTCTTCGGTAACGTCGTAGTGCGCCGACAGATTGACGACCGTGTAGTCCTTCAGCGTCACCTGGCTCCGCGCGAAGGTGAAGGCGTTGAACGCCAGGTCGTCCATCTTGCCGTTGTAGACCAGCCCGAGGTTCACGAGCCCGCGGCCTTCAGCGAATGTATAGGCGACGTTGAGGCTGCCGGAGTGCTCCGGCCTTCGCAACTCTGCAAGCCCGTCGACGCCGGAGGCATCGAGATACGTGTACGAGCCTGTGAGCGTCAGTCCGTCGACAGGGCGCACGCTTGCTGTGACTTCGACGCCTTGTCGCTCGCTTTCTCCACTGAGGTTTACCGGAGGCCCGAAAAATGTCGAGAAGATCTCGTTTTCGAGGTTCTGATTGAAGTAGGTGACATCGACGACGAAACGCCGCTGCAGGAAGGCCTGTTCGACCCCGGCATCGTAACCCTGCGATTCTTCGGCCTTGAGATTCGGATTGCCCGTGAAGAAGCCGGGGATCACGCCGAACTGGTCATAAAGTGTCGGGAAGACGACCCCCGTACCATAACTGCCGTGGAACCGCGTTCCCACATCCGGCACCTGCCAGGCCGCTGACAGGCTGTAGGTTGTGAAGTCGCCGAAGGCATCGCTGTCGTCGCCGCGTACAGCCGCGCGCACGAACACCTGATCGGCGAAGGCTCCGCGATATTCGCCAGCCATGCTCTGCGTGGATCGTTCGAAGCTTCCGGGCGAGGCGTTCGTCGTGAACGACTCGCTCTCGTCTTCATAGAGGCCCACGAAAGTGTGCGTGAGACCGCCGAACAGCGCCTGTTCGAGTGTGTAACTCGACACCACGCCGACTTTCTCCCGCTCCGAGCCATTGAAGGAAATGAAGAAGGGGTCGATGGTGTCGACATCGTTGCGCGAAAAGTCGCCAAAGATCTTGGTGATCCACCGATCGTCGAGGAACGACAGCCTGGCCGTACCCTTGGCGAGCAGCGCATCGGTGATCGTCGTGGAACCCTCCTGGTCGAATGCCACGGCGAAGTCACTGGGTCGGGCTCCCGGAGCTGCCCCGAAGCCGTCGATTTCGGTGGTGTTGTCGAGTTTATTGACGACGCCTTCAAACGACAGCCACGGCGTCACGGTCACTCCGCCGCGAGCGCTGATGTTGCGCCGGTCGGCGCCGTCTGCTTCCTCGCCGAATGGGCTGATGTTGAAGCCGTTGGTTTGCGCTTCGACAATTGAAACGGAGGCATGCGCGAATTCATTGCCGCCGCGAACGGACGCCGACAGGTGCCGCGTGTCGAATGCGCCGCCTTCGGCGCTGGCGGTTGCCGTCAGCGGTTGACCCTTACCGCTTCTGGTCACGATATTGACGACACCGGCAAGAGCGTTCGATCCCCAGATGCCGCTTTGCGGCCCACGGATGACTTCGATGCGTTCGATATCGTCGGCAAGCAGGCTGCCGAAGTCGAAGAAACCGTTGGTCGCGTCGTTGGCTTCGACCCCATCGATCATGATCAGCGCGTGGTTGTTTTCCGAACCGCGAATGCGGACTTCGGTCAATCCGCCGAATGCGCCGGACTGATTGACCGCAACGCCAGGCACCGTGCGCAGGGCATCCGCGAGGGTGCGCACCTGGCGCTGCTGCAACTCTTCGCCGGTCACGACGCTGACCGAATTCCCAAGCATCCCCGCCTCGATCGGCTCAAGAAGGGTGCTGCCGCCTTCGATAAAGATGCCTTCAAGCTGGATGGACTGTTGAGCGTGTGCAGGCAACGCTGCCAACGCCAAAAGGCCGGCAGCGCCCGACGATAGCTTGCTCGCGTTTGCAGCAAGCCGTCGCCGAAGCATGGGCGTCGAAATGCCCTTCGATTTGGATACTGATGACATGTCCTCACTCCGTTGTTCAAGGTCGAACTACGGCACGGAGGTCGCTTGGGTTGAGGGACGGACAGCTACTCCAAACAGAACAGGGCCTGAAAGGCTGTCAAATTCTCAAATTGACTTGAGAGAAACTCCAACACTCCGTGAGCGACGCTACCATACCAGCCGTCGCCACAACGGGTATCCGCTTCGTCATGCGCCCCGCATGCCGAAAGGGCGACACCTGCTGGCAGGTCTCCTGACTCACGGCTCAGGCGTTCATCCTCACCTTCCCGGTATTGCGCCGAAGCAATACCAGTGGCTTTTGAAGACGAACTCGCCGCTTACAGTTGCGGGGGCAGTCGCGGAGTTGCGATTAGGATCGCGCACCACGTTCCCTTTTCAGTCCGGCCCTGAGGCCGGACAACCAGTAAGTGCAACCAGACAAGCACCGTGACGGATCACCGGTCAACCGGAAAAACGTCAGGTGTGGCGCGGAGGGCATAGTCAGTTGTTGAATTCCTCCAAGCGGCCGCACTTCGCACAGCCAACCATCCGACCCGCCATCCGATCGCGAACATGGATGACGTATGTTCGCACCACGGTCTCTTGTTTGGATAAGCCGCTTGATGCGCCGGTGCAGGTCGACCAGGGGTGTGAATCCAGAGCACGCACCTGCGCTAGCCCTCGATCAGCGCCTGGATCTGTACAGGGGTCAGATAGCCTGTCACGGCGGCCCCGGAGTCGCTTTGGAAATCCTTGATGGACTGGCGGGTGAGGTCCCCGAAAATCGCGTCGATGGGCCCTTTATAAAAACCAAGATCGCGCAACTTCCGCTGTAGATCCTTTTTCTTCGACCGCCCAAGCAGCGCCTCGACGAGTTGAAGTGCCTCGACGTTATCGGGTTCGGCCGCAGGTTCCGATGTTTTGGCAGGTTCCGGCGGTGGCGTGGGCGCGGTTTCGACAGGAGGCGCAGCTGCGAAGGATCTTGCCTCCTCTGCACGCTGTTCCTCAAGCCGGGCGCGGGCTTCGGCGTCCCGGGCCCTGGCTTCGGCGGCCTTGGCCCGTTCCTCGGCTTCCCTCGCCCGCCGCTCGGCCTCACGTCGCGCATCGACCTCTACTTTGGAAGGTACGGGTGCTGCCACCGTTGGTGCTGGTTCCGGTTCAGGAGCCTTGGACAGATCTAAATCGACGACCTTGCCGACAATTTTGCCGATATCGCCAGCCGAGGCTGAACCGACCAGCGTCGACATCATCAATGGCGTCTCGCTGGCTGCGTCGGCGAAATCAGCCGCGGCCTGCCGGGAAACGCCGCCGACGCGGGATACCGGGACCTTGTCGGAGGTCGAGAAGACTACAAAGACATTATCGCTGGGCGATGCGGCCATGGCCGGCCGCGCGGAGATGCTCTGCAAAGTCGAGGAGATGTCAGGAGCGGTCATAAAGAAGAACACCCCGCCGTGCTTGGCGCGACCAGCGATTTGGGCGACACTTGCTATAGCAACGCCGCGAGACAACAGATCGCTGTCCCGCCGGATCTCGGCATTGGAGGGCAAAAGATACGAGCGCCCGCCGGAGCCGACGCCATGGCCGGCCAGGACGACGAGGGCGACGCGCGCGTCCTCCGACTTATGGGCGAAATCCCGCAAAGTGGCCCGCACAGTCGCATTGTTGGCATTCGTGACGAGATCGACGGAGAAGCCCTGGGCCTCGAGTGCAGACCCCATTTTCTTTATTATATCCGAGTCAATGGCTGATTTACCGTAACTGGCGTAATCTTCTACCGACAACAAAAGCGCGACGCGGTCTTTGCCGTCCGCGGCCATAAGTGGTGCAGTCAAAGCCCACGAAAGGGCCATTGCCAGAGCCAGAACCAGCCTACTGCAGCGTGTGCTCCGCAGGGAACAGCGCGCGATCCAAAAGGCGTTCAGAAACTGTTCTTGATGTAGACTGCGAACTGTCATGGTGAAAGCCTGAATATTTGTGTGCAAATGAACCGGTCGACCAGCCTTGAGGTCCGGCCATGTTTAAGACGAAGAAGAGGGATCGTCCATGGGACTGCGGCTGAAGTTCAACTTAATATTGGCAGCGTGCTTTATTGTTGGCCTGCTCGCCTCCTCGGTGGTCTTCTACGAGGTGTCCAAGCAGAACGCCCTGGAGCGCCTGCATTCTCAGATCGGTGTCCTCAGGGCCCAGGCGCTCGCGGTACGCCGCTATACCTCGGAAGAAATCCGGCCGCTGCTGGGCGACATGTCGGATGTCCAGTTCCTGCCGCAGACGGTGCCGTCGTTCTCCGCACAAACCGCTTTCGCCAACTTCCGCGATCACTATCCGGATTTTTACTATAAGGAGGCCGTTCTCAATCCGACAAATCCCTCAGACCTTGCAACGGTGTGGGAAAAGGAACTGATCGGCAAGCTTCGCGACAATACCTCGCTGAAGGAAGTCGTCGATATTCGTGAGGCCCCCGGCGGCCCGCAATACACGGTCGCCTTCCCGCTTGCCATCAAATCGGAAAGCTGCCTGTCGTGCCATTCGACGCCGGACAAGGCGCCGGCTTCGATGGTCGCACTCTATGGAGACAAGAACGGTTTTGGCTGGCAGATGGATGAAATCGTCGGCGCTCAAATCTTCTCCGTCCCTCTCAAGGTTGCCGAGGAACAGACCTGGGAGAGCCTTCAGCTGCTGATCGGCGCCATGAGCGCAATCTTCCTGACGCTGCTGCTGCTCATCAACATGATGCTGAGCTGGATGGTCGTGACGCCCGTCATTAAGATGGCCGAAATCGCCGAGCAGGTCTCCATGGGCGATAGCTCGCAGCCCGAATACGTTCACGCCGGGGCCGACGAAATCGCGTCGTTGTCCCAGTCCTTCAACCGCATGCGTCGAAGCCTCGACAACGCAATGAAAATGCTCGAGGGTTGAACTTGTCAGTCAAGAGCCCGCCGGCGCAAGTAAAGCCAGTGTGCCGGCGCGGCGGACCCGCCAGGTTCGAGGAAGGTTGCTCATGAGCACCGACGAGAACAACCTCAGTGCGGCCACCGACAACGGCATCGGCCGCGAATCTGTACCCGAGGCAGTCGGCAAATATCGCGTCGACGACATCATCGGCCGGGGAGCTATCGGTGTTGTCTACAAGGGATTCGATCCGCACATCTGCCGGCCGGTGGCGATCAAGTCGCTGCGCTCGGAAATACTGGAAGGCGTCGAGGACCAGGCCGCCCTGCTGGCAAGGTTTGCCGCCGAAGCGAGATCGGCAGGTCGCTGCCAGCATCCCAACATCGTCACCGTCTTCGATTACGTCGAGCAGGACGAGACACCATTCATCATCATGGAGTACGTCGAGGCTGGCACTCTGGAAAAGGTCACTCGCTCGCGCACCTTGCTGCCTTTGCCGCAGGTCGGGGAAGTCATGGTGCAACTACTGGGCGCGCTTGGCCACGCCCACGAAAAAGGTGTCATCCACCGAGACGTAAAGCCGGCCAACATCCTCTGCCCGGCGGCCACCTCGATCAAGGTCACCGACTTTGGCGTTGCCCGCTTCCAGAACCTCGGACTGACCCGCGATGGCGGCGGCGGGGCTATCGGCACACCGAACTACATGTCGCCCGAGCAGTTTCTCGGACGCGAGGTCGATGGCCGCGCCGACCTGTTCGCAGCGGGCATCATCATGTACCAGCTTTTGACCGGCGCGAAGCCGTACCCCGCCGACGACATCCCAAGCCTGATGAACAAGCTGCTGAATGAAACCCCGCCGCCGGTCAGCCAGCTCCGTCCCGAATTGCCCCCCGCTCTCGACGATCTGATGGGCCGCGCTCTCGAGCGCAACCCGACGGACCGCTTCCAGACCGCCGCCGAGTTCATCGAGGCTTTAGCAAGAGCCCTGCAGCGGACCGCCGCTGCCCCAGTCGAGCGCTTCGACCTGACCCGCCTGACTGGACCGTCCGCAGCGCACGCCAACGATGCTTCGACCAGTGATATGAACCGCACCATGGCCGAGAAGCTGGCGCCCGCTACTCTGCACGGCCTCGAGGAAACGCTCGCCCGCGCCATTGGTCCCATCGCCCGCTATGTCCTGGCCCGCGAGGCAAAGGCCGCGACCGATCCCGATAAGCTCATTGCGGCCCTCGAAATCCAGATCTCCGGGCACGGCGAAGCCGAACGATTCCGCAAAGCAGCCGAAATCTGGCTGCGCGATGATCGCGGGGTTGCCGGCGCTCAGCTGAGCGCAATCATCTCGGACGCCGACAAACGGATCGCGACCGAACTGCTGCTGCCGATCATCGGGCCGCTTGCCCAGGTGATCGCCGAGCGCGAAGCCGCAACCGCCATCGGGCGCGAGGATTACTACGAGCATCTCGCCCGCAAGATATCGAACGCTCAGGACCGTGAAAAATTCCTCGCCTCGTATCGCAAGTCCGCCCGCGCCAGCGGGTCCACCTGATCGGCTTCCCGATGGCAACAGATACACCAGATAACGAAGAAGCCGCGCCAAAGCGCAAGCGCCGACTTCGCGCAGCACTGGCTGCTGACATTGCCAACTTCAGCGGCCGCGTATCGGTGAACGAGACGCGCGCTTTCAGCAATCTCTCCGCCATTCTCAAGATCGGCCGCGAGGAACTGACGCGCCATGATGGCGACCTCATTGGCATGCCGGGCGATGGGTTGTTTGCGCTGTTCGAAAGTGCCGTCGATGCCGTCCAGTGCGCGCTCAAGATTCAGGAGCGACTTGCCACGCAAACCAACCTCGGCGGTATGCGGCTTCGCATCGGAATTCACGTCGGCGACGTTCTCTTCGAAGGCGACATGCCCTTCGGCGAGACCCTCAATATCGCCGCCCGCCTGGAGAGCCTTGCTGACCCCGGCGGGATCCTTGTTTCAGGCACCATGGTCGATGCCGTGTCGGCCAGGATCCAGGCGACGTTCGAAGACCGCGGCGTGCCAAGCCTGAAGAATATCCCGCGCCGCATCACCACTTTTGCGGTTCATTCTGCTGACCGGCTGAGCGATACTGATATGGGGATCCCGTCGCTCCCGCTCGACACGACGATGCAGTTGCCGCGTGCCGGCTCGCTGACGGCGGCAGCGGCAGCTGCAGAGGCCAAGAAAGCACCCGAGGCTACCGAAAAGCCGCCACAGACGGCGGCGGTTGAAAAATCGAAGCCAAGCCAGCTCGAGCAGACGGTGGCGGATCCTGAACCGCTGGCGAGGCCAAAAGCGAATGACGCACCTTTGGTGCCGCCAGCGCCACCTTCCCCGCGCCAGCCTCCGGTGCCGGGACAATCGACGTCCACCAGAAGCCGCTCGGCGACAGCACAGCCGACGCCGCCAACCGCTGCGGCGACAATCCCCGCCGAAGCGATCAATGAGATCACAGAAGCGCTCGCAGTACACCTCGGCCCGGTGGCGCGTCTCATGGTGAACCGGAAGTCGAAGACAGCGACCTCAGCCAGCAATCTCATCGAGACCCTGGCCGGCGAACTGGCCAGCAGCGACGAGCGGGCCAAATTCCGCACTCGCTTGATCAAGCTAATCGGCCGCTGAGCCGGGAGTTCCCCGACCGCGGAGCTCGATATCGCCCAAGTGTTTCCAAGGTGACCGTCGGACCAGCGAAATCAAGCTAGAATTCGCTCATGATCTGATGCAATCGCAACCGGCGGCGGCCGGGTAGGACTTTGGGGCGAAACATGACGTGCTATCTTGCAACGGCGACACTAGGCCTCGCGGTCCTTACGGCAGCCGCGATTTCTGTGCCGGCGTCCGCGAACGATTTGATTGACTGCTCGGTGACGGTTCGCAAGTCGAGTGAGGCAGCCTGCACGCGCATCATCAATGCACCTGCCAATCCAAAGACCGACCGGTTCATGGCCTACTACAATCGCGCGTGGTACCACCTGCGCCAAGGCGCCCTTGATAAGGCACTCTCCGATTTTAACGCCGCAGAGCAACTCGACCGCAACTTCTCGAAGCTGTATCTGAGCCGCGCGCAGGTGAAGCGCGAACTGAACGATTTCACGGGAGCCCTTCTCGACCTGGACGTTTACGTCGTGTTCGAGCCGCGCGACTGGAGCGGCCACTACCAGCGCGCCGAAGTCGCACGCCGCCTCGGCCAGCCGAAGGTGGCGATCGCAGCCCTCGACAAGTCACTCGCCCAAAAACCATACGAAGCGGTCCTGAAGCCGCTGCGGGTTCTCCTGCTATCGGACCTTGGCCGCCACAGCGAGGCCGTAGGTGAAGCCGACCAACTCGTCGCCGCACGCCCGAGAGATCCGGTCAGCCGCTATGTGCGGGCCGTCATCTCGTTTCGCCGCAATGCCTTCGAGAACGCGCTCAGCGACATAAAAGCAGCCTTGAAGCAGCAGGCACTTTTCCCAGCCGCCCACACGCTGCGGGCGCAGATCCTGGAGCTGCGTGGCGATGTTGGTGAGGCGAAAAACCAATATCGTCAGGCACTGATTTCTGCCGGTCCCGCCATCGACCAGGAAACTGCAGAAGCGACCGCGCGCCTCCGTCTCGATGTCCTTGAGAATCAGTCGACGGCTCGCGTTGCCCTTCGAGACAAATCGCAAAGCGTATTCGCACAAGGCAATCCAGCTGAAAATCGGCGCGCCGACAACGGCATTGGCGACTGCCGCCGCTACATTCCCTCAGCCGCTGCGACCGTCCCGGTGCCGTGCGGCAAGTGAGGCTCCCACGGGTCCGAAGGTGCGCATGCGAAATGCAGCAGGAACGCCGAAGTCTTGGCGGCTCGCTTCGCCCATGAGGGGGGACAGAAACAAGGCCTTGCTTTCCAGCCGAAGGGCAGGCTGGCATGATGTTAGAAGCTGTACGCCGAAAGCAGCAATTGATACACCTTGGAGTATAAACTCGCGATTAAATGGGGGAGTGAATGCGACCGACCACACCGATTGGGCTGGCCTTGGCGTCTGTTCTGGCAATGGCCTGGGCAGCGCCAGTTAACGCTGCGTCGATCTACGCGTCATGTGATTCCGAAGTCGTGTCCGATGATGAGAAGTTCGTATGCCAGATCCGCTCGGGCGACGGCAAAAAAATGCGCGACCTCAGCGTCGAGGTGGATGAGGTAGGGTCGGTCGATAACTTCAAGGCAATCCCGTATAGCTGGGTGACCAACCAGTCGGCATTCTACTTCCTCGTACAAACGTCATCAGTGAGTTCTGGGCAGCTGGCGTCGATGTTTGATTTTCTCAATCGCATCGTCTATCCGGCCGGCAAGCAGAAGATGGGGTTTGCCACCGCCGGCGCGAGTTTTGATGAAAAGGCACCCCTTGGTTCTTCGCGGCTTCGCATTGACAACGCGATCCGCGCCATTCGCTCGATGACCCCAAAGCTTGACGAACCGTCGGTCGTTCTCGCCTCGATAGAAAAGGCAATCGTTAAACTTGCCGGCGAAGAGGCAGAGCGGCGAGCGGTCGTTGTCATCAGCGACTCGGATCCCTCAACGTCTGGCGTCAGCGAATCCAAAATCGCAGACCTCGCCCGTGATAATCAGGTCGCCCTCTATTTGGTTTCTTTTGGAAGGAATAAACAGGAACCTTCAGTTGTTTTGAAGAAACTGGGCCGGGACAGCCGCGGCGGCACGCATGACGTCACTGACCTGCCGCGGCAACAACTGCTGGAGTTTGCATCCGAACTTTCGACCCATTTGGAGAATGGTTTCATCCTCAGTTTCGATGCGCGCGGCTTGCCCCAGGCCAGCGAGATCAGGTTATCGGCGAACCTGGACGGCGTTGGCCAGGCAAGTGCCGACCCAATAACAGTTGAGCGCCAAACCGAAGATTCCTGGATCGACGCAGGTCGTTCGTTTGTGTCGGATAACCTCTTCATGCTGCTTGCAGCACTGGGGCTGGGTGTCGGAGGGATTTTTGTCCTGCGCTCGCTTGGAGCAAAGAACAGATCCGCTCGGTTCGCCGATAGCCATGGTGCGCCTGATGAGGTCGCGGGCATTGACGATCACGAGTACACCGGTGAAGCAACGATCGTCGGAAATTCTTTTCCCGATGCCGATGGAAGAAAACCAAAGGCCTGGTTGGAAATTGTCGGCGATCATGGAGAAAGAGTGCCGTTGCATTCCGGAAATATTCAGGTCGGGCGCAGCAAGGACAGCGATATTCGCCTGGAAAACTCGTCGGTACACCGCCAGCACGCCATGATTCAAATGGATGCGGACGGCAGTTTTTCGATACATGACCTTGGAACCAAGAATGGTGTCTTCGTCAACGGAGCTCGATGCAGCCAGAGAACACTCGCAAACGGTGATTTGATCGAACTCGGAGAAGTCAAACTTCGCTTCGCGGATGTGCCCGCGTGAACGGCCTGAGGCCGCAGCAGGGCTGAGAATACCGGCCGGGCTTGACCGCGATTCAGTAGCGATCGGATGGTGCGACGAAATCAACGGTTCACTTTGGAAGAGCGCGCTCGAGGAGAATTGGCAAATGACGATTCAGTCAGGCGGGAACAGCGACGATCCGAAGAAGGATTCGGTCGAGGAGGAGCACGGGGCCGACAACAACGATGACCTTGACGCGACCCGCATTCTGCCGATGCGCGCGCCCGATGCCAGCGCTTCCAGGACGGTCATCGGCAAGACGCAAGCGTCGGCGCCTGAGGAAAACGCGCGTGGCGATAGCGGCGATCCGCAGAAGGGTTTGGTGGAGGAGGGGCACGGGGCCGACGCCGACGATGACCTTGAAGCGACCCGCATTCTGCCAATGCGCGCACCCGCCGCCAGCGCTTCCACAACGGTCATCGGCACGACGCTAGAGCCGGCGCTTGAGGAAAACTGGCGAGGCGACAGCGACGAACGGAAGGACCATTTGGCGGAGGAGGAGTACGGGGCCGACGCCGACGATGAACTCGAAGCGACCCGCATTCTGCCGATGCGTACACCCGCCGCCAGCGCTGCCGGGTCGCTCATCGGCACGATGCAAGAGCCTCCCACCGACGAGGACCAAACCGAAGTCATCCCGGCGGACGCTCAACGCGACGCAGAAGCGAACTTCAACCCAGTGGTCGGCTGGCTGGTGATCCTCGAAGGACCCGGAAGGGGTGAGAATTGCCCGCTTTTTTACGGGCAGAACTCCATTGGCCGTGGTGAGGATCAGCGTGTTCAGCTCAATTTCGGAGATGCTAGGATCACGCGCGACACTCACGCTTATCTCGTTTACGATGATGTCGAAAGGAGGTTCTACCTGCGCGACAACGGCAAGGCGAACCTGATCAGGTTGAACAACGTCGCAGTCATGGTGCCCACCGAAGTCGCCGACCGCGATATTATATCGATTGGAGAAACCGTAATGCTGTTCGTGGCGCTTTGCGGCACCGAGTTCGACTGGTTGAAGGTCGACGACGGGCCGAACCCTGCAACGGGAGCTTGAGCGGAGAACCTGCCAGATGAGCGCCTGTCCGATTGAGTTCAGTCACGGCAGTTGCGAAAGCCTCGGGCAACGCCGTCGCCAGGAAGACTTTTGCGCCGTTTGGTCTCCGCATAATTCAGCTCTGAATCAGTCCGCGAAGACAATGCTGGTTGTTCTCGCCGACGGGATGGGCGGTCATGTTTCCGGACATACGGCCAGCCAACTGGCCTGCAACCGCTACATACATTCTTTTTCGCGCAGTCCCGGCGAGATTGGACCGAGAATGGCCCGTGCTCTTGAGTTCAGCAATCAATCCATTGCCGATGCCATCACCTTGGACCCCACGTTGCAGGGAATGGGGTGCACGATCGTTGGCGCCTATCTTGACCAGGACGGGCTGCGCTGGGTCAGCGTTGGTGACTCGACACTCTTGCTTTACCGCGCAGGCTCATTGCGCCGCTTGAACGCCGACCATTCGCATGGCGCTATTCTCGATCGCCAGGCCGCTGCCGGAATTATCACCGCGCAAATCGCTATCAGCGACACCCGGCGAACCGCCCTGTACTCCGCCCTGACCGGCGGCCCTATCCAAATGCGGGACCTGGAACTAAATCCGCATTCTCTTTATCAAGGCGACTGGATCATCGTTGCCAGCGACGGTCTCTTGACCTTGGAGGGGAACGAGATTGCCGGATTGATCGGAAGAAACAAGGACGAAACGCCGGAAGCCCTGACGCGATTGCTGATCAATGAGGTCGAAAAGAGAAACAAGCCACGCCAGGACAATACGACAATTCTGGCAGTCAAGATTGTCGGCGATCACGTGTCAGATGCAGAAGCCAGTCCGATGCTCCAAAATTAAGCGGTCGACAAAGATTTGCAGCCGACACGGTTTGGTCCATGGCTCGCCCGGCGTCAACGGTTGGCAAACGTTCGGTCCCGCCTGAGGCGGAAACCAGCTAATCCTCTCGCAGCGGGGTCGCTGTCGTCAGCCCGCGTTCGACCATGCGATCCCAGCCCTCCTCCGCAGTGTCGACTATATCGAACAACGCAAGATCTTCACGGCTGATCGTCCCATACGTTACGAGTGCTTCGAAATTGACGACGGTTCGCCAGTACTCCTTGCAGAATAGCAGGACTGGCATGCCGCGCGTCGTCCGTGTCTGCTTCAGGGTAAGTATCTCAAACAACTCGTCGAGAGTGCCGAAGCCTCCGGGAAAAACCGCCAGCGCATTTGCGCGCATGGCAAAATGCATCTTGCGAACCGCGAAGTAGTGAAAATGGAAATTGAGTTCGGGAGTAATGTACTTGTTCGGTTTCTGCTCGGTGGGAAGCCGGATGTTGAATCCGATTGACGGCCCGCCGGCCTCGCTTGCCCCCCGGTTGGCAGCTTCCATAAGGCCCGGCCCGCCGCCCGTCGTTATGACGTTGTCGCGGAAGCCGCCGACGGGCGAGAGCGCGCCGCCCCGCTCGGTGATAATGCGGCCGAAGGTGCGGGCCTCTTCGTACCAGGCGTGAAGTCCGGGACAGCCGGTCCGGTCGACTGGACCGGATTCGACATCGTCAAAGAGCGCTTCGGTTGCCTTTGTGCGCGAACTTCCAAACACCACGACGGTCGACCGTATGTGGTGATCCTTCAGTTCGAGTTCTGCGCGTTCGTACTCAAGCGCCAAACGATGGCCGCGCATTTCGTCGCGCAACAGGAACGCGATATCCTCGACGACGGGATGTCCGCGAACGGACTTTGCTGGTTTGTGCTTGGGCGACACTTTTCCTCCTCAAGACAAGAACTGCAGAAGGCCGTGAAACGAGCCGCCTGGGTGCGTCCGACAAGAGGCTCGTGGAGGAGCCGAAGACTCGAGCGGCGGTACACGGCCATCGAGTCAAGGATTGCATGGATCATTCTGTTCAGGCTATGGCTTCTTCAAACGGCTGCGCGCAGGCGGCGCCTGCGCTGGTTCGTGATCCTCCAGAACCCGCCGCAATTTGCGGATGAGGATGGCTCGGGTTTTCTCATCCGGCAACAACGCAAGAGCATCGTTCACATCCAGGAACAATGCGGTGACATCGTTGTGCCAATCAATCCGAGCGACCCGATCGGCTGGAAGTCGGGGTACTGCCTTGCCGGGCAGTCGCTTCGCGCCGGCCTTAGAGAGCTCAAACGTCTCGTCGAGGACGGGAACGGCAATGCGCTCCTGATCGACCCTCCCCGAGAGGCGGTTCATCAGCCCGGCGATTGCGTCGTCCTCTCCATGCACTAGGAAAAGCCCCTGGCTGATCGGAAGGCGCTGCGCGATCCAATCGACGAGTTGCGGGCCATCGGCATGCCCGGAAAAGAAATCGATGGTCCTGATACGGGCCCTGACTTTGAAGTCCTGCCCCTGAATACGCACCGAGCTGGCGCCTTCCTGGAGAATCCGGCCAAGCGTGCCCACCGCCTGATAACCGACCAGAAGGACGGTGGCCTCGTCACGCCAGAGCCAGTTCTTCAAGCGGTAACGTATTCGCCCGGCCTCGCACATCCCACTCGCCGCAATGATAATGTGAAATCCACGCAGCCGGTCCAGTGCGATGCTCTGCTCGACGGATTCTGTAAAATGCAGCGCCCGCGACTTGAGCCCGTGCACGAGCATCGCGCCGTCCTTCAATTGCTGCCAGTTCCTCGCGAACACGTTCGTCGCTTTTTCCGCCAGTGGAGAATCGACATAGATCGGGATCATCGGGAGTTCACCCTCCGCGATGAGCCGTGTCAGATCGCTGATGAGTTCCTGCGCGCGCTCGACTGCAAACGAGGGGATGAGCAGCACTCCGTCGGGGTGCATGGCAGCACGCACTTCGCTGCACAGGAGTGCGCGGCGCTGGTCCTCGTCGAGATCCGTCCGATCCGTATCCCCGTAGGTGGATTCGCAGACCACGTAATCGACGCCGCTGGGGGCTTCTGGATCGGAGTGAAGAAGCTTGAAATCGGGTCCGATATCGCCCGAGAACAAGAGACGCATCGGTGCCTCCCTCCCTTGTTCTTGAACTTCGAGTTCGACGGAAGCCGAACCGAGCAGATGACCTGCATTCCAGAATCGAGCCCGCACGCCGGGCAGAACCTCGCACCACTTTTTGAAATCTTGAACGTCAAACAGCTTGATGCATTTGTCGACATCGCCAGCTGTGTAGATCGGCTCGACCGAAGCGCGGTGCCGGCGGGCATTGCGGCGGTTGAGCTGCTCAACCTCGATTTCCTGGATGTGGGCGCTGTCCGGCAGCATGACAGCCGAAAGTTCTGCCGTCGCCCCGGTGGAATAGATAGGCCCGCCAAATCCGTCGCGCACCAGCTTCGGGAGCAGGCCCGAGTGGTCGATGTGGGCGTGCGTGAGGATGACGGCATCGATATCGCGCGGACTGAACGGGAACTCGCGGTAGTTCAGCTCTTTTTCCGATTTCGAGCCCTGATACAGTCCGCAGTCGATAAGGATCTGACCCGCGGCGGTTTCGAGCCTGAAGCATGACCCAGTGACGGCGCGAGCGGCCCCATGGAAGGTCAGTCGCACGCAGCTCATCGCGTGGTCCGCCGTGCGATGCGCCACAACCCAGGTCCCGATGAATCGGTCCAGCGACCAGTCAGCGTTTCTGCAACGCTCTTCAAGCTGCGTCCGGACAAAGTCCTCACTCCGATTGGTCTGCGCGGGGAGTTGCCTTCAGTCTTCACAGCAGCGCCAAGGCCGCAACAACGATGCATTCGACGACCGGCTGGCCCACATTCAGCGACCATCGGCGGACGCGGGCCATAACTCTTTTATATCATCTGGCAACTGTGCCTTCACGTTGGCGATCTCGCCGGGATCGCAATGCCGGGCGAGTAGGCCGAACACGGTGCGCACGGCCCACTCGACCGGGTAGGTATGCGGCAGGATGGCCGCGGTCAACTCATCGAGGAAGACCGTCTTCGAGCGAATCTTTCGCGGCACCTTGTGCGGGCGCCAGTGCTCGAAAAACAGCCCCCTTACCATGAGCGGCATCTGAGCACTGAGGTCGACGGCTTCCTCAATCGTGAGCCGATCCCGAAGCTGGTGCAGTACAGTCCTTAAGATGCTGTAGGCGGCGGCTTCATCGGCGAGTTCTCCGCTGTCCTTGAGTTCCTTGAGCCATTCCTGCATGGACTGCACGGCGTGGGCAACGGGTGTGGAGACGGCCATGGTGGACCTCCTGAGCGGCGCTGGGTCCTCGTCGAGATTGCAACGTGATCAGCGCCATGAATACATCTGACATTTGATTGAAAGGCTGGCCGCTCGTGCCTATCACGTTAGGTGCGCTACACTAGTGTTCAGGTTCTGACATTTGCTTCCCCCTACTGCTAGGTTCGGAGCAAATGTCAGAACCATAAGGAACACTAGCAACACTATGAGTCTAGTGTAGCTTTTGCACCTGACGTTTGGTTTCGAGTCCAGCCGCAAGCGGGTACCAAACGTCAGGTGCGCTAC
>LOEV01000051.1 GCA_001516065.1 Alphaproteobacteria bacterium BRH_c36 | reverse complement strand
CGAAATTTTCGATACCGATCCGATGTCGTGCCTGAGAATTGCCGAAGTGCCGGAGGGGGCGGACCTGCCGGCATTCGACGATGTCGAGCGGCGGTTGCTGCGGCTTCGGGCAGACCGCGAGCGGCTCGGCGGCGTCAATCTTCAGGCCGACGACGATCTGCAGCGGATCGCGGCGCAGGTCAGCGAACTTGAGACCGAACGTGGCGACGTGCAGCAGGCAATCGACAAGCTGCGCCAGGCCATCGGCCAGCTCAACCGCGAAGGCCGGCGGCGCATCAACGAAGCCTTCGAGAGCGTGAACCTTCACTTCGAACGGCTGTTCCAGACGCTGTTCAACGGCGGCGAAGCGCGCCTCGAAATGGTGCAGTCGCAGGAAGACCCGCTGGAAGGCGGGCTTGAGATCATCGCCAAACCGCCGGGCAAGAAGCCGGCGACGCTGTCGCTATTGTCGGGCGGCGAGCAGACGTTGACGGCGCTGGCTTTGATCTTCGCGGTGTTCCTTACGAACCCGTCGCCGATCTGCGTGCTCGACGAAGTCGATGCGCCGCTTGACGATGCCAACATCGACCGCTTCTGCACGCTGATGGAGAATATGGCCGACGATACGGCGACCCGCTTCCTCGTCATCACTCACCACCCGATGACCATGACGCGCATGCACCGCCTGTTCGGTGTCACCATGGCCGAGAAGGGCATTTCGCAGCTTGTGTCGGTGGACCTCGAGACGGCGCAGGGATTCCGCGAGGCTGGTTAGGGTGGGCCGCGGATTTGATGCACTGCCCTCTTCCGGGACGTCTTTCCCGCGAAGGCGGGGATGACGCTGGTGGGTGGCGGTGCTGGGGTGCAGTCAATTTTAAACGTAAGTCAAAATTTGCCTCTTCACTCCCTGTCAGATCTCATCGCGGACCTGGGCGTAGGCGATGACGGAGAAGAGGACAGTGCCGCCGGTGACGTTGCCAAGCAGCGTCGGCACGAAGAATGAGAAGGTGGCGGAGGCAAGGTCAAGGCGGCCTTCGAAGACGAGGAACAAAGCCTCGACCGATCCGGCGATGACGTGCGTGAAATCGCCTAGCGCGATCAGGTAGGTCATCAGCGTGATAACGATGAACTCGCTGCCTTCGGACGAGGGCAGCATCCAAACCAGCGCCGCGATCAACCAGCCGGCCATGATGCCCGACAGGAACATCTCGTGCGGCGGTTTCTGCATCATGTGTTCGGATAGATGGATTACGGCTGCGTGCACGTCGGCACCGAGGACGCCGCTCGTCGAAATGAACGCGGCGAACAGCGCGCAACCGATGACGTTCGCCGTCAGCACGATCAGCCACAGCCGCAGCAATACGAACCACCACACTGCCTTGCCGCGCTGCATGGCGGGCAGGACGGCGGTGAGCGTGTTCTCGGTGAAGAGTTGCTGGCGACCGAGAATGACGATCAGGAAGCCGACCGAATAGCCGAGGTTATCGACCAGCGGCTTCCAGGGTGCATCGGGCAGGCGGGCGGCTAGGATCGCCTCGGCGACCACGGAAAAGCCGATCGACAGGCCGGCGGCGATACCCGACCAGAAGAGTGCATGGAAGGTGCGGATGAGTTCCTTATCGCCTTCGCGGCGGATGATGTCGAAGACGGAGGCAGCGCGCAGGCGCTTGTGCTTGATGACGACGGGAATTGGTTCTCTGCCGGCCTCATCTTCCTCGACTTCATTGTCGAGATCGACTTTTTCAGCTTCCTGACCGAGGAGTTCCTCGGCATCTTCCTTTTTATCATTCATCGAGCGCCTCCCCCAAAGAATAACCGCCGTATCTGCCGCCAGCTGCAACGGAGCGTAATCGGCCTGCCGCGGTAAGGGCAACTCGCGAGGACGACGGAGGTTCCCGGGTTGCGCGCCGGCGATCTAGCCCGCGATTTTGGAAAAATCCGCAACGTTCAAGGTGGCGGTGCGGATTTCAGCGAGGAGGCGCAGGCGGTTTTCGCGGAGCGCCTTGTCTTCGGCGTTGACGGTGACACAATCGAAGAACGTGTCGACGGGTTCGCGAAGTTCGGCGAGTGCGCGCATGGCGCCTTCGAAGTTCTCAACGTTGATGGCGGCATGGGTGTCGAACTTGACCTTGGCGATAGCTGCGGCCAGCGCGCGTTCGGCCGGTTCGACCAGCGGGCCATCGGGTTCGCCATTGTAGGTGGTCTTGTCCTTCTTTTCCTCGATTGCGAGGATGTTGGTGGCGCGCCTGACGCCTGCCAGCAGGTTGGCGCCGTCGTCGGTTTCGAGGAAGTCGGAGAGGGCTTCGACGCGCTTGACGATGAGGGCGATGTCGTCCTGGCCGGGCAGCGCGAATACGGCGTCTATGAGGTCGTGGCGCTTGCCGCTCTCTCGCAGGTGGACCTTGAGGCGGTCGGCGAAGAAGGCAAGGAGGTCGTTGGAGACGAGCTCAACATCAAATGGCACAGGCATGAGAGCATTGTTGTTGCTCCCTGCGCCGAGACCTAGTGGTATGCCATATTTGACAGCGCCAGCAGCGATTTTTATCTTCTTGCGCAGCGACAACCGCAGATCGTTCTCCAGCAGAATCCGGATAACGCCGAGAGCGGCGCGGCGGAGCTGGTAGGGGTCGCCGGAGCCGGTCGGTTTTTCGTCGATGGCCCAGAAGCCGACGAGGGTGTCGAGCTTGTCGGCAAGGGCAACGGCAATCGCGACCTGGTCGCCCTCGTCTTCCAGAGGCACAGTGTCGGTCGAACCCTTGGGCTTGTAGTGCAGCTCGATGGCGCGCGCAATCTCCGCTTTCGTGCCGCCCTTCAGCGCGTAATACTTGCCCATGAGGCCCTGCAACTCGGGGAACTCGCCGACCATCTGCGAAACGAGATCGGCCTTGCAGAGCTGGGCGGCGCGGCGGGCGTCCTCGGGGTTGGCATCGACGGCGCCGGCGATCTGGAAGGCAAGTTCGGCTATGCGCTCGACGCGATCCTTCTGGCTGCCGAGCTTGGCGTGGAAGGTGATGCCGTCGAGATCGCTTTCCATTTCATCGAGCGTGCGCTTCAAATCCTGGTCCCAGAAGAACTTCGCATCCGACAGGCGCGCGCGGATGACCTTCTCGTTGCCGGCGGTGATCTGCTTGCCGTCATCGGCGGCGATCAGGTTCGAAACGAGAATGAAGCTGTTGGCCAGCGACTTCGTCGCCGGATTGCGCAGCGAGAAGCACTTCTGGTGGGCCCTCATCGACGTGATGAGGCACTCGGGCGGGACTTCGAGAAACTGCCTGTCGAAGGTGCCCATGAGGGCGACCGGCCATTCGGTGAGGCCGGCGTTCTCATTGACCAAGGCTTCGTCCTCGACGAGTTCGAGGCTGGCGGACTTGGCGAGTTCGCGGGCGTCCTCGGCTATCGCGGCGGCGCGCTCGGAAGCCGGCAGCAACACCTTAGCGGCCAGGAGCTTGCGGCCGTAGTCCTCGAAATCCTTGACCGCGAACGTTTTCCTGCCGTGGAAACGGTGGCCGGTTGTCGTGTTGCCGGACCTGATGCCCGCGATCTCGAAGGGGACGACTTCGCCGTCGAACATGCACAGCACCGATTGTAGTGGACGCACCCACTGGAAATCGCCAGAACCCCAGCGCATCGACTTCGGCCAGGGGAAGTTCGCGGCGACGTTGGGCACGACTTCGGCGATGATCTGGGGTGCGGCTCGGCCGGGCTTGTTGATGCGGGCGACATAGAAGTCGCCCTTCTTTGGATCGGAAACGACTTCGGCTTCTTCGATTGTCTGCAAGCCGGCGCCGCGCAGGAAGCCCTCGATAGCCTTTTCGGGTGAGCCGACGCGGGGGCCTTTGCGCTCGTCCGAGATCGCCGGAGACATGGCGGGCACATCTTCAATGACGACGGTGAGGCGGCGCGGCGTCACGAACGCGAGGCCCTGGCCGATTTCCAGTCCGCCAGCCTTCAAACCCTCGCTGACGAGGCGCAGCAGATCTTGTGCCGCGCGCGCCTGCATGCGGGCCGGGATTTCTTCGGACAGGAGTTCAATGAGAAGCTGGGGCATGGGCGGGCTTTTTGGGTCTCCGTAATTGGGAGCCCTGTTCTAGCCCGCTCCGCCCACTTCGCGCCAGTCCTTGACGTCGGTTATTGGGCCGGGACGGTCCTTACCGGTCCGCCGGAGCCGGAGTCCGTTGACGCTGGTTCGGTGGCGGCGGGTGCGGACATGCCTTCGGGCTCGATGCCGGTCGGATAGATCTTGTTGACCTCGGTGAGGACCGTGTTGCCGATTTCGACCGTGGCGCCGGTGGTGTGGAGGTAGCCTAGACCGACGCCGGTCAGGACGACAAGGAACCACCACACCGGGCGTTTCAGGAACAGTGCAGCGATCAGCAGCAGCGGGACGACGGCAATCGCAATTCCAATCCAGTGGTTCACAGGCGACCTCCTTTACAGCGGTTTACGGATCGCGGTCCCTGGCGGGAACCGCATGTCGGGTTGCTCGGGCGCCACGCGAGAATGGCTTTGGGACCCGGGTGCCCGATCTTTAATCAGGCATTTCCGACATCGGTTTGGCACAGCTGGGGCGCATTCACACGCGCGCAAACAAGCCGTGGGTGCTGTAAATTCCGATAGATAAATTCGAACCTATTGATTTAACCGGCAAATCAACGTTCTGCGGCATTCTGACCGAGTAGAAGAAGTCCGGTTCGCAGCCGGCGGCTGCGGGTCAATTCGGTCGGCGGGGGCGGTGAGCTAAAACGCGAAACCTAAAATGACGAGCAGGATTGCCATCAGGATGAGGACGACGAGGGCCAACCCGGCGGCGGCGTTGCCGATATAGCTGAGCCCGGCGACGATGGCGAACGTGGCGAGTGCGCCAAACAGCTTCGGGTTTGCAGCCTTTGGCCAGAAGCGGGAAACAGTAAAGCCCAGGATGATGGCGCCAATCATGATCAGCGCCGCTTCGCCGAGAAAGCGTGGGTCGAGTAGATTATCCATGTCCGGGCGCTCGCGTGGTGTGTTTTTCTCTTTAACGACGAATGTTAGAGATGTCTCAGCGCCGGTGGGACTGGGGGTAGCCTTCGCTGGAGAGCGGTGATGTGTGGCCACCGCCTTCGGTTTTTAGCCAGGCCGCGCAGCAGGCCTTCGAGAGATCGCGCACGCGCAAAATGTAGCTCTGGCGCTCGGTCACCGAAATAACGCCGCGGGCATCGAGCAGGTTGAAAACGTGGCTGGCCTTTATCGCCTGATCGTAGGCCGGCAGCGCGAGGAGGTGCTTATCTCCGCCCGTACCTTTATCGAGCAAAGTCTTGCATTCGGCTTCGGCGTCCTTGAAGTGCTGGAGGAGAACGTCGGTATTGGCGTGCTCGAAGTTGAAGCGGGAATATTCCTGTTCGGCCTGCAGGAATACATCGCCATAGGTGATCTTCTCGTCGCCGGTAGCGCCGTTGTAGTTGAGGTCGAAGACGCGGTCGACGCCCTGCACATACATGGCGAGGCGCTCCAGTCCGTAGGTGATCTCGCCCGACACGGGGCGGCAATCGAATCCGCCGACCTGCTGGAAGTAGGTGAACTGCGTCACCTCCATGCCGTTGCACCAGACTTCCCAGCCAAGTCCCCAGGCTCCGAGAGTCGGGCTTTCCCAGTCGTCCTCGACGAAGCGGATGTCGTTGAGCGTGGCGTCGATGCCGATGGCTTCGAGGCTGCCGAGATAGTGGTCCAGGATGTCGGGTGGCGACGGCTTCATGATGACCTGGAATTGATAGTAATGTTGCAGCCGGTTCGGGTTCTCGCCGTAGCGCCCGTCCTTGGGTCGGCGCGAGGGCTGCACGTAGGCAGCTTTCCAGGCTTTGGGACCGAGCGAGCGCAATGTGGTCGCCGGATGGAATGTGCCGGCACCGACTTCCATGTCGTAGGGTTGGAGAACGACGCAGCCGCGAGCGGCCCAGTACTGCTGCAACGTCAGGATCATATCCTGAAAGGATGGGGTGGGGCGTAAGGTTGGTGTTGGTTGCCCAACACTCGGCTGGCCGGTGTCTCCTTGATTTCCAACACTCGGCAAGCCGGTGTTTGAGGGTTGCCCAACACTCGGCGAGCCGGTGTGGGAGCCCGATCCTGCAGCGTTTGACGACGATGTTTTGGATTTTCGGGCAGAATTCGGCATTTGCGCTCGCTCAAGGTTATATTGATCGTTGGCGGCACTATACGCATGCGTCCGCGTCTGTCACGCGGCGGCTTCGACGAGACGGATCGCCATTATTTTGCAGCCGTCATGCCGAGGCCAAAGTTGGGGCAGACGCTGACTATTTTGAGCAGCACAACAGTTAATGGAGTCGACAATGGCCATCATGAAAGTTCTCGAGCTTATGACCCACTCCGACACGGGATGGGAGGACGCCGCGCAGAAGGCCGTCAGCAAGGCCGCCGAGTCGGTCGAAAACATCAAGTCGGTGTGGGTGCAGGATTTTTCCGCAAAGGTCGGCAAAGACGGGAAAATCGAGTCCTACCGCGTCACCTGCAAAGTCACGTTCGAGGTGAAGGACTGAGCCGCCGCCGCAAGCGTTTATTTCCCCCGCCTCTCATTGGTGGCGGGGGCGGTAGGCGCCGGCGGCTTCGTCCCATTCGAGCGCGCCAAGATCGCGGGGCTCGTTACTCGCGGCTTCGGTCTTGGCCCCTGGAGGCGGCTTCTTGAGAGCGCGGTGGGCCATGCGGTAGCCGGCTATGAGGCCGGCGCCGACAACGGCGAGCATAAGGATGTGGGGGGGCATGTGCGATCGCCTCATCGTCGAATTAAAGTCCATACCTCGACCATAGTGCACGGGCCTCCGCGGTCGACAAGATATCGTCGGAGAGGCTTGTGCCGGCTGCATGGCAGCCGAACTCCAAGCCAGGCCTCCGAAGCATAGAGAGAAGACCGCCGCGCGACAGCGGTACGACCTTCAGGCGCACCTTCGGGCCATGCAGTTCCTGCATCTTGGTGCGAACATCGGTGATGCCGTCGATGAGCCCGAGTTCGGCGGCTTTCGGGGCGGCCCAGAAGGCGCCGGAGAAGATGTCGGCATCCGGTGCGGTCAGCCTGCCGCCTCGCCGGTCCTTGACGACCCCGATGAAGGCATCGTGGATATCGCCGAGGATCTCCCTGAGGCGGGCGACGTCCTCGGGATTCTCCGGCCTGAAGGGATCGAGCTGGCTCTTTGCCTTGCCCGAAGTATAAATGCGGCGGTCGATGCCGAGCTTGTCGATGGCCTCGACAAACCCGAATCCGCCCGAGATGACGCCGATCGAGCCGACGATCGAACAGGCGTCCGCATAGATTTCATCGCCCGCGACGGCCAGATAGTAACCGCCGGAGGCGGCGACATCGTCGCAGAACACATAGATCTTCTTTTTGTGCTCGTCGGCCAGTTGCCGGAGGCGCTTGAAGATCAGGCTCGACTGGACAGGGGAGCCGCCGGGAGAGTTGATGATGACGGCGATAGTCGGCAGCTTTGAAAGCTTGAAGGCCCGGGCCATGGCGTCGGCGCTTGCCGCCAGGGAAAGGCCCTGTTTCAAGGGCGTCGCCATTCCAATAGTGCCGGTGAAGCGGAGGACGGGAACGACGGGCCCACTCGAAAATGGCCACATGGATCAGGACCTCTCAAGGCTGGTGACGATAGAATTTGGGAGCGCAAGCTGCAGCGCTGGAGCCCAGGGTATTAGTACAGCGCGCTCCTTATTGCAGGAGCGCGCGGCCTTGACCAGCATTGTGAATGCCGGTCGCTTGTTGGAGAGCACGGAGTCAGAACGGCAGGCGGAGGCCGGCGCCATCGCGCAGCACAGCGGCAATGCGCGGTGTGAAGTCGTGGCCTTCGGCGTGAATTTCAATCCCCGGCAGGATACGCGTGCGTACGCGCTGGCCCTTGCGAGCCGCGACGATGACGCGGTTGGCTGCTTCGCCGTGGCGCGGATGCAGCGGCTGGATGATGAGTCCTCCGAAGCGACCTTTGAACCCTGTCATGATGTCATCAAGGCCCTCGGTCGTGTGGATCACGATGGCAAGGCCGCCCGGCGCACACATGCGAGCAAGAAACCTGCACCATTGATCGAGCGTCTCTTGCGGTCGCAGGGCATGTGAGCTGCGCTTCAGGGGAAATTCGCTCATGGTGCCGTCGCGGGCGGCGATGAACGGCGGATTGGCAACGACAACGGCATAGCTTTCCGGTGCGAGTTGGCAGGACAGGGGGCCATTGCCATGGACCGTGAGGTCCGTCAGATGCACGCAGGCGCGGTCCCCCAGTTCGTTGCGCGCGATGTTTTCCCGCGCCAAATCAACGAGCTGGGGTTCGCGCTCGATGAGGGTGACGCGCAATTCGCAGAGGCGCCGGGCCGCGCACAAGCCGACAGTTCCAATGCCGGCGCCGGCATCGAGGAGCGTATTTCCCGAGGCCCCCCTCAGGTCTTCGGGTACGGCGGCTGCCAAAAGTACCGCATCGATGCCTGCCCGATAGCCGCGCCGCGGCTGCAGCAGCCGAATGCGGCCGCCCAGGAAGGCATCGTCCGAAACGTCCGCGGAGGTTGCCCCCTCGGCGCTTGCTTTAGCTGGATTTTTCATCGATCAACCACTGACCGAGGTCTGCTTGTCGCAGAATCCGCCGGGCCGAGGCCTCATCGTCGTCGGCGACCATCATCCGCCGGGGGAGCATGCCAAGGGAGCCTTCAAGTACGCTCATGTTGGCGTCGAGGACGATGGCTGCGATTCCGGCCTCGCCAAGCAGGTTTTCGACAAAGTTCAAGAGCACGGGATCGTTGGTGCGCATCAGCTCTCGCATATGGCCATGCCTCGTCTTAAGTTTCGAGTGCGGATGCGGCAAAAGGTCATTAATCTCATGTCCGTCCGACTACTATAACGACATTACACAATATCAGATCCGAGGAACCAGCATTGGGCGTCGTAGTCTCACTCGAAGAAGCGCGCGATCCCGGGAAGGGGCTGCAGCCGCTGCTCGATCTCGTCAGCGCGGACATGCAGGGCATCAACCGGCTGATCCTCGACAAGGCTGTTTCGGATGTGGAGCTTATCCCAGAGCTGGCGCATCACCTCATCGATTCGGGCGGCAAGCGATTGCGGCCGATGTTGACGTTAGCGGCAGCCAAATTGACGGGCTTTCAGGGCGATGAACATATCCGCGTTGCGGCGGCTGTCGAGTTCATGCACACGGCGACCCTGCTGCATGACGATGTCGTCGATGAAAGCGATTTCCGGCGCGGCAGGAAATCGGCGCGGATGATCTGGGGCAACCAGGCGAGCGTGCTGGTCGGCGATTTCCTGCTCGGGCAAGCGTTCCGGATGTTGGTCGATGTCGGCTCGCTGCAGGTGTTGCGGATCTTGTCCAACGCCGCAGCCGTCATAGCCGAGGGTGAAGTCATGCAACTGTCGGCGGCGAAAAACCTTGCCACGACGGAAGACGAGTATCTTGCCATCGTCAATGCCAAGACTGCGGCACTGTTCCTGGGGGCGGCCGAATCGGGTGGGGCGCTGGCGAAGCGGCCGGCGGACGAACTATCGGCGCTACGCTGCTATGGCAAGAACCTCGGCATCGCGTTTCAGCTGATCGATGACGCTCTTGATTACTCCGGCGATTCGAAAAATCTCGGCAAGGCGGTCGGCGACGATTTTCGCGAAGGCAAGGTGACGCTGCCGGTGATCCTGGCTTTCCGCCGCGGCAATGAAGACGAGCGGGCGTTCTGGCAGCGGACTATCGGCGCCGGCGAGATCAACGACGGCGATCTCGAACATGCGGTGGCGTTGATCTCGAAGCACAACGCCATCTCGGCGACCAACGAGCGCGCGCGCTCGTATGGGACGGTGGCTCGCGACGCCATGGAGATCTTCAAGGACGGCAAGGAAAAACGCGCGATGCAGGACGTGATCGCGTTCTGCATTTCACGGGCGCATTGAGGCCGTCTTCGCAGCCCGATCTCGCTCTAAAGCCGCGTGGGCTTGATCCACCAGCCGGGGTGACGGGAGGCAAGAGAGGCTGCTGCATCATCGCAGTCCTCGAAGACTCCGAAGCATGTCGGACCGGCGCCGGACATGGCCGCGAACCGGCAGCCTTCGGTGTCCCTCAGCGCATCCAGCACTCTAGCGATGACCGGGAAGGCCTTTCGGGCGGCGGGCTCAAGATCATTGCCGACTTGCGACATCATCTCGACGAGAGCGCGGTTGTTGGCTGGGACGGTCGGTGGGGTCCGGGGGATGCTGGCGGGCAGCGGCGCGGCTTCCAGAAGGCGGAAGACCTGTGCGGTTTTGTCGGCTGGGACGACATCGAGCGAATTGACGAGCACCGCTGCGAGCGATGGGAGCTGCGGCAAAGGCTCGAGAATTTCTCCCAGTCCCGTGACACGGCAGGCTACGTGGGAGAAGCAGACGGGAACGTCGGCGCCGAGACTGGCGGCTATCGCCAGCCAATCGACACTGCCGGAGTGGTCCGGATTGGCGACCGCCACGGCGCGGAGCAAGGCTCCTGCATTCGCCGAGCCGCCGCCGATGCCTGCAGCGATTGGAAGGCGCTTCTCGATATGTATGGCGCCCAGGCGCAAGCGGGGTTCGATTTCGGCGAGGCGTCGAAGCGTCATGGCAGCGATGTTGTCGCCGACGATACTGTCTGAGAATGGGCCGTTGACGGTGACGCCGACGGGGCTGCCGGGATCTAGAGTGACAGTGTCGTAAGCGTTTTCGGCGAAGGCGATGAGGCTGTCGATCTCGTGGTAGCCGTCTGGTCTGCGGCCGAGAATGCGCAGCGTCAGGTTGACCTTGGCGCGGGCGGGTTCACGGATCATGTCTGATACGGATCATTTCTGGCGCGGGTCATCGGACACGGGTCATGCCTAGCAAGCGTCATGCCGGGCAAGCGCCGGGGGCCGCAAAGCCAACGGCTACTGGCGACGCTGCGGCAGCGGGACGCCGTTGCGATCTTCGTCAGGCGCACTGGTCGAGGCTACCGGGGCCGTCGCGCCGGTCACGGACGGTGCGGCAAGCGCCTGACGCTTCACGGGCAGGCCTTCGGCCAGCTTCTTCTCGATCGGTCCGACAAGCTCGGCCTCAGGCTTGAGGCTCAAGGCCTGATCCCACTGGAAGCGGGCTTCGCGAATGCGCCCGACCTGCCAATAAGCATCGCCGAGGTGATCGTTGAGGACAGGATCCTCGGGGCGCAATTCGACTGCTTTCTCAAGAAATCGGACAGCTTCCTGATAGTCTCCGGTGCGGTAATGGGCCCAGCCGAGGCTGTCGACGATGTAGCCGTCATCGGGCTTCAGCGAGACGGCCTTCTCGATCAGCTTCATGCCTTCCCGCAGATTGAGGTTCTGATCGATCCAGGAATAGCCGAGATAGTTCAGAGTCAGGGCCTGGTTGGGGTCCAGTTTCAGCGCCTGCTGCAAGTCGGCTTCGGCCTTGGGCCACTGCTTGATGCGCTCATAGCAGGTGCCGCGGGAATAGAAGTAGACCCAGTCCTTCTCTTGGGGCTTGCCGATCAAATCTATGACTTTCGAATAATAGCCGATGGCTTCATCGTAGCGCTTCCGTCCGCGCATGATGTTGCCGAGCGCATCATAGGGCTTGATGCTGTCGGTGTATTCGGCTGCGACTTTCTCAAGCAGCAGTCTGGCGTCGTCGACGCGTTCGAGTTCGTTGAGGTTGAATGCCTTGCGGATGTCGACGGCAAGCTGAAGGGCCGAGCCGTTGGGGATGCGGTCGTAGGTTTCGATGGCCTTCTCGAAGCGCTTCATCGTTTCGTACGCGCTCGCCAGAGCGGCGAGGGCAAACGGATGGCGCGGCTCAAGATAGAGCGCCATCTGCAGATAGAGGATGCCGATCGATACGCCGCCTTCACCGGTGAGGGCTTCGCCGAGGCCGTAGAAGACTTCAGCAAGACCTTCCTGTGGCGTCGTGATCAGCGGGTTGATTGTCTCGCCGCGGGTCAGGTCATCCATGAGGTCCACGGCCAGCGGGTGGTCTTCGCCTGTCGACTGGCGCATATGGGTGCGAAGAATTCCCTTGGCGCGACGATAGTCGCCGGAAGCTGCGACACTGCGGGCATAGGCTAGTGCGGTTCGCAGCGTCTTATTGTCCTGTTGGAAGACGCTATCGAATGCGCGCTGGGCGTCCGACCTGCGTCCCGCCTGATCGGCAATCAGTGCGCGATGGTATCGCAGGTAGAAGCGTGCCCAGTCGGCCTGCTTGCGCAGCGTCAGGGAGGATAGCGCTTCGATGGTGCGCCCGCGGGCCTGCTCGACCCAGGCGCGGGTTATCACGCTTGTCAATTCGCCAATGGGGCCGCTACCGGCGGCCTTGAAGTTCTCGATGGATTTTTCGAATTCACCGGACTTGAAGTCCTGGAGGCCAAGCAGGAGGCGCGCCATGCGGTGGCGCGGTTGGCGCTTCACTACATCTTCGGCCAGCGCGATGGCGCGGTCCCAGTTGGCTTCAGAGGCTTCCATCAGGAAGGCGCGTTCCAATAGAATGCCGCTGTCGGGATCCTGAGCCAGTGCGTTGCGATAGAAGTTGGCGGCTTGGCCTGTGTCGTTGTTGGAGCGCGCGAAGCGTCCTGCAAGGTAACTTCCGGGAAGCGAGTGGGTGGCCGTCGCCAGATCGCCGCTTGACCAAGCGACAGCGGTGACCGGAGCCAGCAGCGTACCGATGACGGCCAGCGCACACAGCAGGACAAAGTTCGAGACACGCAGGGTGCGTGTGGATATCATACCGGCAATCCCTCAGGTTGCAGAACCGTTTCGCACGCCCGAACAGGCGCCGTCATGGCAGATTAGCAATAAAATCCCGCTCTTGGCGATCTGTTATGTTGATGAAACGGCCAGACGATGGCGAACGCCCCGCGACATCGCCGCGATCGCCCGTCAGACCGAGCTGAACGACGCTCATCCGACTTTCTCAGATGATGTCAGAGGCTCGATTTATCTTCTATTAAATCAATATTTTATCCGTCGCGGGACGAGGTCCGGCATTGTCGTTCGTCACACGAAGTTGAAAACCTTCTGCTAGTGAGGCGACGCGCCTTTGTTGATCGATGGTGCGGCGAG
>LOEV01000050.1 GCA_001516065.1 Alphaproteobacteria bacterium BRH_c36 | reverse complement strand
AGGTTGAGTGTCAGCCGGCTCCACGTGTTCAGGGCGTGGTAGCGCGAAGTGGCTGCGGCCAGCGGCAGGATCGGCCGCCCGGACAACCGCGCCAGCGTAATTATGCCAGCACCTGCGCGCCTCGCCGGGCCAGGAGGAACGTCTGCGGTGACGACAATGTTGGCGCCGCTCTTGAGGGCTGTCACGGAAACTTTCAGCGCATAGGCACCGCCGCGGTCTTTCCTGCGGTCGCCGGCGCCGGCGCCGCGAATGAGTTCGACGCCGATGCGCTGCATGGCTTCGCCGATAAGCTCGGCATCTCCGTGCCGCGCAACCATGGCCGCAAAACGCAGATTCTCAGGACGGCTCATGGCGAGCATCATGAACTGCCCATGCCAGCAAGCACAAATCGCCGGACTGAGCGCCACGAAGCGCTCCTGCATGTCGGGCGGATCGAAGCGGATCCGGCTGGTCCGGGCGACAAGCCGTATCATGCGCGCGAGATTTGCCCCTGCGAATCGCATCAATTTCGATTTGTTGGAGTGGGAGAGGGCCATCGACGAGCTCAATAACGGGCGCGAACGCAACCTCACATTCAATTGATCCGCTCTCAGGGGCCCCTGAGAACAGGCTTGCGGCATCAGGCCGGCAAGACAACACGATATTTGCGCCGCAGCGCCGAACCGCAGTTATTTCCACCGTTTGCGGAGAGAAGCGGGTAGCCCTTGCCGTTGCCTCCTATACCGCATAATACCCGCCGGTTAGCAATGTGCGTTGTTTGCATGTATTGAAATGCTCCGGGCGGCGGCTGAAGCTGGCTTTCCGGTGTATAAGGCTGCGATTCGCGGCTTTGAAGCGAATGTGGGCGGGCAAACGTAGGTAATTGGCAGCGAATGGCGGGACTGGCCAAGAGATACAAGCGCGCGGTGAAGCGTTTCAGCATGGCCTGGCGGACCGGGTTGATCGAGCACAGTCCGAGATGGATGCGCCGGATCTTCGGCCCGGCCGCGATCTATCTCGACATGACGCTGATCGATCACGGTATTTTCCGCTTCCTCTACCTCAACAAACACGCTCTTGCCGAAGACACCTGGCGAAGCGCCCAGCCGGCGCCGCATCATCTGAGGCAATTCAAACGCGATGGACTTAAAACCATCGTTAACCTGCGCGGCGAGCGCATGTGCGGCAGCTACTGGCTCGAGGAGCAGTGGTGCCGCGACCTCGGGCTGGAACTCGTCAATTTCCAGGTGCGCTCGAGGGCTGCACCCACGCCTGAAGAGTTCCGCCGGGCCAAGGCATTGTTCGAGCGCATCGAATATCCCATGTTGATGCACTGCAAATCGGGTGCCGACCGAGCGGGTTTGATGAGCGTTCTCTACCGGCATTTCCGCGAGGGCATGCCGATCGAGATGGCGCGCGACGAACTGTCGTTGCGCTACGGTCATATCCGGCAGGCCGATACCGGCATCCTCGATTTCGTTTTCGATCGCTACGTGGCCGATAACGCAGAGCAGCCGATCGCATTCATGGACTGGGTTGAAACGCGCTACGACCCTGAAGAAATCGCAGACACCTTCAAGTCGAACGGCTGGGCTAACCGATTCGTCGGCACCGTGCTGCAGCGCGAATAGCGCGAACAGCATAAATAAGCTGGCTTCCTAACGCTGCTCGCCAACCCCGGCGTCCTGGACGTCACCGTTTCCGACAAGATCGGCACCGCGCGCCAAACGCGCATAGGCCCCATCTCTTGCGATCAATTCACCGTGGCGGCCTGTTTCGACGAGGCGGCCGTCTTCCATGACGCAGATAACGTCGGCGTTCTGCACTGTCGACAGCCGATGGGCGATGACAAGCGTGGTGCGGTTGGCCGTGAATCGCGTCAGCGCTTCCTGCACAAGTTGCTCGGATTGCGTATCGAGCGCACTCGTTGCTTCGTCGAGCAACAGGATCGGGGAATTTTTCAGAATCGCGCGCGCCAGTGCGACGCGCTGGCGCTGACCGCCTGAGAGCCGCAAGCCGCTGGCACCGATGCGGGTCTCGTAACCTTGGGGCTGCTCAAGGATAAAATCGTGGGCGGCGGCGGCCCTGGCAGCGGCAATGATATCCTCCTCGGAGGCCTCAAGACGTCCGAGCGCGATGTTGGCGCGTATCGTGTCGTCGAACATCGTCACGTCCTGACTGACGAGCGCTATAGATCCGCGCAACGATCGCAGCGTGACATCGCGGATGTCCTGCCCGTCGATCAGGATGCGTCCGCCGGTTACGTCGAACAGGCGCGGCACCAGATTGATGATCGTCGACTTGCCGGCCCCCGAACGCCCGACCAGCGCCACCGTCATTCCGCCGGGGACATCAAGGGTGAAGTCGATAACGGCATCGCGGTCCGCTGTCTGCTCATAGCCGAACGACACGCCTTCAAACGTGATCGCGCCCTTCCCGACAGCGAGTGGCTTGGCGCCCGGCCGGTCGACGATTTCCGGCTTTTCGTCGATGAGGCCATAGAGGCTTTCAGCGGCCGCCAGTCCTTCCTGGATGCGGCCCGTTAGGTTGCCGAGCGCGCGGATGGGCTGGGCGGCCATCAGCAGAGCCGTCACGAAACCCATGAAATCGCCGACCGTCGAGATGCCATTGGCAATGCGCCAGTAGGCAAAGGCGATGACGCCGGCCACTGCAAGTCCGCCCAAAGCTTCGAGAATAGGATCGAGCTTGGCGCGGTTGCGCACCGCCTTCATCTTGAGGCGGAACACATCCTCGAAACTGCCGTGCATGCGCTCGGAGGTATAATCCTCAAGCCGGAACGTCTTGATGAGCCGCGTGCCGGCAAGGTTTTCCGACAGCATCGAGGTCATATCGCCGAGTTCGATCTGGGTCTGCTTGGCGACCTTGCGCAGACGCTCGGAAATCAGCGCGATCGGCAGCGCGGCAATCGGATAGACGCCGAGCACAAACAAAGACATTAGCGGGTCGAGGTAGATCATCGAGGCGACCAGCGCGATGATCATCAGGACGTCGCGGACGGCGGTGTTAAGGCTTGCCTGCAGGGCGGTCTGAATAAAGTTGATGTCGTTGGTCAACCGCGACAGTAGCCGTCCCGGGGTCTCGCGGCTTAGTCGTGCGAAGTCGGCGCTAATGAGATGCGTGAAGGCTTCCTTCTGCATGTCAGTCGCCATGCGTGTGACGATCCGCTGGGTCGTGACGGTCTGAAAATAGAGGAAGGTGCTGCGCAGCAGAGTGATCGCGATGATGCCGGCCAGCACGATGAGCAGGCTATTGCCTTCAGTCTTCATCAACGTATCAAAGGACAGCTTGATGATCATCGGATAGCCGCCCGTCACCGCCGCGAGACAGGCCATTAGGGCGAAGGCCACGAGTAGCTGGCGCCAGCGGGGGAACACCCAATCCTGCATGAAGCGCCACAGGAGTTGGCGCGAAGCCGCGTCGAAAGCCGACTGCTTGCGCTTCTTGGGCGAGTCTTCAGGGTCCTGGGGAGGACTCGCGGCGTCGTTGCCGGCCGGCTGATACCGGTTTGCGTCCTGTGTGGCGTCGTCGGTCACTCCGCGGGCCCGTCTTTCAATGATTTGTGCCGATGATTGGAATTATAGGCGAAGCGTGCTGTTTCACGCGTCTTTTTCATCGGGCTCGAGGAGGCGGTGCATGTGTACGACGAAGTAGCGCATCTGCGCATTGTCGACGGTACGCTGGGCCGCAGCCTTCCAGGCGGCGTGAGCTTCAGTGTAGTTGGGGTAGATCCCTACGATATCGAGTTGGCTGAGATTCTTGAACTCGACTTTCTTGAGATCCTTCAATTCCCCTCCAAATACCAGGTGAAGAAGCTGCTTGCCGCTGGTTTCGACCTCGTGGCTCATGGTCTGCTCCGGATGCTGTTGTCCCAATTCTTTAGCCGCTGTGCGCGTGTTGCGGTGCAGTGCATTTCCTGCACGACCAGGAGCCTGAGGGCAAGGCCCGAGCCGCAATGCTCCAAATCGGCGCGCGCGTAAGTGGACTGGTGCATGTTCGGTTAACCGTGAGACAAGTCATCCTCAGTCATAATGATCCAACGGTCGCGAAAAGACGACCGCTCAGGTCGACAGGCAGGCTGACGGCAACGGCACGGGAGAGCGCCCTTCCCCGTGCCGTTTGCTGTTTTTTGTGCAACGAAGCTACCTGGCCATGACCACCACAAGATCTCCAAGCAAGCCCGCCGTGAGCAGCCATCCGACCCATCGGTTGGCCTTGAAGCGAGTCAGGCAATTATCGGGATCATCCATGTCGAGACCACTCACCTGCCAGGCGAAATGCGCCGCGATGCCGCTGATGGCCAGGTAGGCCGCAATCGGCGCGCCGGCCAGCCAAACCGCCCCCGCCCAGAAAACGAGTGCGGCAGCGTAAAGCCCGCCAAGCCACATCTTCGTTTCGGAGCCAAACCGGATCGCGGTCGACTTGAGGCCGAGGGAAAGATCGTCTTCCTTATCTTGATGCGCGTAGATCGTGTCGTAGGCGATCGTCCAGGCCACGCATCCCGCATAGAGCAACACGGGGGAAGCAGAGAGTTCCCCATGGACCGCCGCCCAGCTGACAAGGGCACCCCAATTGAACGTCAGGCCGAGAACGAGTTGGGGCCAGTAGGTGTAACGCTTCATAAACGGATAGACGGCGACGAGCGCCAGGGAGGTGATGCCGAGGGCGATGGTGAAGGAGTTGAACTGAACCAGAACCGCCAGTCCGAAAAGCGACAAGGAGACGACGAAGACCAGGGCCGCTTTCGGACTGACCTGCCCCGAAGGGATCGGCCGCGAGCGGGTGCGTGCGACCTGGGCGTCGAAATCGCGGTCAACGTAGTCGTTATAGGCGCAACCGGCGCCACGCATCACGAAGGCGCCGATGGCGAACAGGACGGCGTACCAGGCGGCGGTACTTAGGACGCCACGATGTCCGGCCGCCCCGACGGAGTCGATAACGGCCAGCAACAACGCCCACCAGCAGGGGAAAACCAGCAGCCACATGCCGATCGGCCGGTCGGCCCGGGCCAGACGCAGATAGGGCCGGACCGAAGGCGGGGCGTAGGTGTCGACCCAATTGCCGCGCGCGGCGTCGGCGACGGTGCCATCATCGAAACGGTGGCTTGAGGTTCGTGCCCGCTCATCTGTCGGTGGCGTGTCCATCGCAGCGCCGATCCCCTTTGCAATTGCTCTGCGCTTCGATAACACGGGTCGCATGGCAATTCACGATTTCAACGCAGAGCGGCTTTTCGTCGATGCACCGTTGGCGGCGGGTGTGGCGGTGCAGTGCACCGACGACAAGGCCCATTACCTCTTAAATGTCCTGCGGCTCAAGTTTGGGGACGCGATCCTCGTCTTCAACGGCCGCGAAGGGGAGTGGCGGGCACAGCTTACTGATGTCACGAAGCGCCGCTGTTCGCTTCTGCCCGAGGAGCAGGTGCGAGCGCAGGAGGATGGTCCCGATCTCGTCTATCTATTCGCGCCGCTCAAGCGTTCCCGGCTCGACTACATGGTGCAGAAGGCGGTGGAACTTGGGGTATCGCGCCTGCAGCCGGTGTTTACCCAGCGGACGGTTGCCGAGCGCGTAAACCTCGACAGGATGCGCGCCAACGCCATCGAGGCTGCCGAGCAGTGCGGGATCCTGCGAATCCCCGAGGTCAGCGAACCGGTGGCACTTCGGGCACTACTCGATGCCTGGGATGGAAACCGCCGCATCATCTTTTGCGACGAAGCCGCCGATCAGGCGGACGCAGTCGCAATCCTGTCGGGCTTGGCCCCGGGACCGTTTGCCGTTCTGATCGGACCTGAAGGCGGGTTCGCGCCCGAGGAGCGCGAAGCGCTCAATACCCGAACCTTCACGACCGCGATCCCGCTCGGACCACGCATCATGCGGGCGGACACCGCCGCGGTTGCGGCCCTAGCGCTCGTCAACGCGGTGCTCGGCGATTGGAAAGCCGTAAAATAAAGACGAAACGGCCGGGCTTCATGTCATCGACATGAGATCCGGCCGTTTCATGAACAGTCGATGCGGTCCGGGAAACCGGCGCCGGTTTTCACCGGCTCAGCCATCGGCGGCCTGAGGTTCGGATTTCGCTTCGGGCTTGCGTTTGACCGGGCGGCGCAGGAAGTCCGGGATCTGATCATTGGCGCCGAAGGCCGACTTGTCGGCCCCGCCAGCTCCG
>LOEV01000049.1 GCA_001516065.1 Alphaproteobacteria bacterium BRH_c36 | reverse complement strand
CGCCTCGGCTTGCCTGATGCGGCTCGTGGCCTGGGCGATAGCCGCGTCGGCGCGCCGGAGGCTGGCTTCGCTCTGGGCCTTCTTGGCTTCAAGCGTCTCGCGTTCGAGCGTTGCCAGCACCTGTCCCTTCTCGACGGTGTCGCCGGCTTCGACAGCCAGCGATACGACGCGAAGACCCTCGACTTCGGGCGCGACCAGAATTTCCTCTCGGGCAACGAGAGTACCCGTCACCATGATGCGCTCGACGAACTCGCGCGTGGAGGCGGTTGCCACCGATACGGCGGGAGCGACCGGCTTGCGGTCGACGCCATCCTTGCTGCCGGCTGCAGCCTGGGCTTTGTCCTGCGTCAATTTCCCGGTCAGTTCGCCAGCACTTTCGACAAGCTGGTCAAGCTGCGCGGACAGGTCGAGCTTGCCCGTGTACGACACGTAACCCAATGAAGCGCCCACGATCAGCAGGACGGCAAGCAAGATCCACTTTCTCATGAATGTGTCTCCGCGACCCTGGCGTCGGCCGGGCCGTCTCGGTTCGCGTCGTCATCAAGCTTGGGTGCATTCAGAAGTGCGCTCACCGCAGTCATTACTGACCCCATCAATTCGCGGCCGTTGAACGCGGGATCGACGGCGCGGCGCCAGAACATGCCTTCGCCGATGATGCAGATCGTCTGCGCCATCTTGCGGGCGTCGCCGACCGGATTGATGCGGCCCTCGCGAGTGGCGCGTTCGATCAATTCGGTGAAACTATCGATGACGAAACGGTCGCAGTTCTGGAACAGTTCTGCGATCTTTTCATTGCGGGTCGCCTCGGCTGCAATTTCCAGGTTGAGGATTCGCTTATATTGCGGCTCTTCGACCGCGTAGTGTTCGCCAAGCGCGGCAAGTGCTGCGGTAAAATCTGGCGCGTTTGCCAAATCGGCCAATTCGTCGGAGAGCTGGGCGCGGTTACGTTCGACGATGCCGGCGATGAGGGCCTCCTTGGATTCGAAATGCACATAAAGCGCGCCGGCGCTGATGGCGGCCTCCCCGCAAATATCGGCCATCGTGCAACGGTGGAATCCAGACCGCGCAAAGCAGCGTTCTGCGGCATCCAGGATGTGCTCGCGGCGGGCTTCAAGAGTTTCAGGCTTCAGTTTGGGCATGTCGTTCGATGTTCCGATGTGTTGCCGGTCACCATTCGTACCGGGCTTGGTCCGTAGAGTAGTTGCGCGCCGGTTATCCGGAAACGCAGGGGTTTCGACAGCGTTAGAGCTAGCTCGAGCCCGGGGGTGTCGCAGCCGCTTGCATAGATATAGCTCTATACAAAACGAATGTTCGTTTTATGTCGGATCGGCTCGTGGCAATTCAACTTTTATTTGATGGAGGCGCGGTCGCTGTTTACGGGCCACTAGTACCCACTTTCCGAAGTTCGTGAGTCACCCGCGGCGACCTCCGGAGCGAACTTCGGAAAGTAAAGGGTACTAGCAAGATATTGTTTCTAGTGCCGCTTTTCGATCAGAAGTCCCTGACGGTGTTTGACTGGCATGATGCAGGGACTTCTGATCGGCGGTACTAGTGTCGATGTTTGGGCCGCCTCCCCGTTGCTTAGCCTTGGACAAGACACCGTGTCCAATCCCGGTTTCGCGGGGGCAGGCCGGTTGTTGAACATGCTCTAATGGCTTGACATGGCTGGACTTTTCGTCGCCGTTTGAGGCCGATCACAGGCGAAAGATTGGCCCAAAGCGCTTAAAGCAGCTCTTCGGGCGGCTGGCAGTTCCAGAAGAGACAACCTATGCGCTGTTCATTTCTTACGGCAGGGAATTCCGGTGAACTGACAAACCGTGCCCGCGGGTCCCGAAAAGCAACGCTCGGTGGTGTCTTCGGCCCGCTGCCAATTGGCGTAAGGGTCGCCCAAACCGGGCATGACGCGTACTTTGGCGCGCCAGTTGGCGTGGGCCTTGATGCGAGCGAGCCATTCGTAACTGGCTTCTTCCCCGCTGGCGAAAACGGGCTCTGAAGCGCAGGTTTTGCTGGACATTGCAGGGGTGTCGGCGGCCTCAGCATCAAAGGAAGCCTGGGCGTGGAAGATGACCACGACAAGGGCAACGCCCAGGGACCTCGTGGTCGACTGTCCAATAGTTGATGCGGGCAGCATACGCGAAAATCCCAGGTTGGGCATAGTTTGAAGCATAGGTTGCCGGATTTTTTAGAAACTGGAGTTCTCGTCTTGATGCGCCTCAGAATGTCTACTTTGCATTCGGCGCCGTACAATTCTCTACACCAAGACGCGTCAGGATGCCCACTACACTAGTGGCCCGTCGCGCCAAATTCGCATCATAGCCGCAACCTTCGATTTAGGCGCGACATGAGGGCCACTAGCAACATCAATGGTTTAGTGAGGCGTTTATCGCTCCCTAATTGACACCGACCTCGCCTCACCATCGGTCAACTAAGGCGCGACGCCTCACTAGAACTGCATGATCCAGTTGAGGGTTCCGTAGGCGGATGTTTCCTCGCGAAAATCGCCGAGCAGTCCCGCTGACCCTGCGAGTTCGCCGCCGTACCACTCATAGCGGGCAAACATGCCGACACGGCCATAATCAATCGGGTCGGAGCGGAACCTGTCGGTGTCGCCGCTGATCTTGTAGTCGCCTTGTCGGTCGATGTTCAGTCCGATTTCCGGGCCGATGGAAAGGTTCGGCGTCAGGCGGTAACCGATGCGGCCGCGCGCGGAGCGGGCGTTGTGGGCCTGTGACCAGGCTAGATTGAGGGAGGCAAAACCCTTTTCGCCAATGTTGAACCAGAACTCGGCGACGGCTTTGGCGCCGATCTCGGAGCCCTGGACCTTGTTGTTGGGATCGAAGGGCTGGATCTGGTGGTCGGAGAAGGCAACGCCGGCAAACAGTTTCAGGATGAGCGGATCGAGGCGCCAGAGGTAGCCGACAAGGGCGTCTGCGAAGGTGACGTCTGCCGCATAGGAGCGGCGGATCAGGCTGCCGTTGTCGAAGGATTGATAATTATAGCGCCCGTAGCCGCCGACAAAGCGCAGCCGCAAGCCATCCTGGTGGATGTCGCCGAGCGGCGCGAGCGTCGTTCCGGAGTAGATGAGCCAGTAATTGTCTGCGGCATCGGCGCCGGCCCATATTTCGGTATGGCGATGGCCGCCCGTTTCAGCCTCGTCGTTGCCGGTTTCGCTGACGGCAGGGTGGTCTGCGGCCAACGCTCGGTCGTCGAGGAATGCCGAATTTGTCAGCGAGATCACCGCGGCCACGACAACACAGCGGCTCCACGCAATGCAGAGCCAGACCGACCAATACCCCGTTTTGGTCCCGCGACGCACCTGACAACTCGAAGCAACAACAAAGAAAACTACTCTTGCCACGCATCATTCAGGGTTAAGAAAAGCAATGTCAACGAAGGCCGACAGCAATTTCTGAATATTCAATCTATGGTTGCCGATATTGATTCTGTTATATCTTTGGTTATTCAGGTTCGGATGAGGTCGCATACGCCTTTTGCGCAAGCGATGAAGACATCTCGACCATTCGGGACTCTTTGGCGCATTCGGGAATTTGGAGATGTTTTGCGCTCTTTCTACCTTGCAGCATCGGGTCGATGAGTTATATCTCCGGCAGGTCGAAACGATGAACTCCATGCGTTCTGAAGGAGGCTGCGTCCTATGAATTTCTTCATTATTAACAATGCTTTAGCTCCTGACTCCTTGAAGCGGATCGCCGAGCAGTATTATTCCCCAGCAGCGAGCGACGCCAAGGATACAGCCCAAACCGGGCCTAAGGCGATGGCCCGGTGCCAGCTTGAATTGTGGGCATTAACAACGCGGCGCACGCGTGCGGCGCTTGCCTTCCCAGCGCAACTCGCCGCCTGCAGGACGCCGGACTCTTTCATGAACGCTTATATCGACTTCTGGCGAACAGCATTCACCGAGTGTGCCGACACAACTCGTCGCGTGGGCGAGCTATTGGCTCCGCGCGCCGTGGCAGATAATCCGGTGATCGAGAGCCAGGTGCCAACCGGTCCCAAGATGGTTTCCTCGCGTCCCAGCAAGAGAAGTCTCAACGGCGTGCGTTCGACCCAAACCGACGAACTTCGGCGCGCTTCGTAGTCCGGGTATCACATAGCAGCTGGGCGGCCGTCGCCGGGAATCGGGCGCCTGACGCATAATGCCGGCCGACACCTTGTTTGTGTTGCGAACGGTAGCGATATGAACCGGGAGGCTTTTCTGCGGATTTTCAACTCCTCGGAAAAAGCCAATCCAATCCTCATGTGGCGACGTTTCAACCGGGATATCGTTGTTTCGTCGGCGGGCGTTCGGTGAATTTTCTTGGGGGTCAACTTGAAAGCAATCTTCGTTAGTTGGCGCCTGCCGCTTTTCGCGCTCGTCTTCGGGGTGGGCGTCTACGCCGCTGTCAATGGACTGTCCCCTGCCGGCTTGGGGCGGGATCTGCCTGCCGTAGAGACCGGGAGTTCTGCCGTGCCGGCCAATATGCCAGGCCGAATTTCGCCGCTTGCAACGATCGAAGCCGTGATCGGTAAGAAATATCCGAAACTGGCGCACATCTCGCCGGCCGAGTACGGAAATCTGCGCGGGCGGCGCGGGCACGACAAGGTGCTCTTGCTCGATGTCCGCGAGCCGAGCGAATTTGCCGTCAGCCATCTTGCCGGCGCCCGCCGCGTCGATCCGGATGCTTCGCTGGAAAGCATTCTCGCGACGACGGGAATGGTCGCTGGAAAATCAATCATCTTTTATTGTTCGGTTGGCGCACGCAGCTCAGAACTGGGCCATCGGGTGCAGGAGCGGCTGATCGGGCTCGGCGCGAATTCGGTAGCGAACCTGAGCGGCGGCATCTTCAGGTGGCACAATGACGAGCGCCTGCTTGTAAATGGCCGCGGATCAACGAACCTGGTGCACGGCTACAGCGCATATTGGGGCCAGCTAATCCGACGCAAGGAACTGATCGCAGTCGACCCACCGGCCGCAAAGGCGGGGGAGCGTGCGGCGAAGGGAACTGCCAAACCAGCGTCCTGACCGCCTAGCTCGCCGCATGGGACGTTTGAGCGCGGTCGATGCGCGCGTTTTGACAATCCTGAGCGCGCCAACTGCCGAAGTCGAGCTGCCGCTACGCGTCAGAGCTTGGCCAAAGCTTCTCCAAATCCGGCAAGCGAAATCGGAATGCCGATGCCGGCTTCCTCTGTCTGGAAGATGATGAAAACGGCAGATTTTCCGGTTCTGAGTTTTTCAACCAGGGTCGGATCGACCGTAACCTGTGCGTAGCAGGCAAACGAGTGGCATCGCAGGAAAGGTGCGTTGCCGACATCCTGGCCGTCGATCTTGAGGCCGAGTCCGGGAGGTAAGAGGACGCCAAGCGGCGCGAAGACGCGCAAAACCTGATTTCCGTCAGAGAATTTCTGGAAATAGACGGTCAGACCGACGTTGTTGCGGTCTTCTGCGGTGACGCTCTGAACGATCGCGCAGACCTCGTTGCTTGCGCCGGGTGGCGGCGGCTTACAGACGATCTGCCAGTCGCCGTGCTGGGAGCGCACCTTGCCGTCGCGAGTCTGTGCAGCAAGACCGGCCGGCGCCAGAGTGTAAAATACCAGCACGGCGGCCGCTGAAAAAACTGCGACCGCGCGCATAACTCCTCGAATTCCCACGTTGATCCCAGTCGTGCCCGACACCATGCCGTTCCTCCCCGCGCTGCAGCCAGTGATGCAATGTCCGCACCCGGCCGGTTCAACCGTTTGCCGGAGCGCGGCAGCGCGGCAATTGCAAACGCATCGAGTTCGGTGAGGAAAACGGCTAAAGAAGGACTGCCGCTGACATATTTCAACAGCGGGCTAATTGATCCTCGTCACGATCGCATTCGATCGCGCGCATATGACGCATGAAAGTTGACTTGTGCTGCAAGCCTTGGTTTTGATCAATGCACGTGCGCGCCATCTCGCTTCATGCCATGTAAAAAAGTCACGAGCCGGGTCTGCTCTTTCAGGACTCGCCGGGTGGGATGTGCAATAGACGACGATATCGTCGTGGTGATGAAATCGACGTGACGAAACAAAGGGGGCCTGGTTCATCCAGGCGAATTAGGGAGCGAAGAATGGGGAAGCGACTGCTTGAGGCTCTGCCGTGGGCCGGTCTCGCGGGCCTCGCTGCATTGGCGCTATTCGCAATGTCAGCCAGCGCCGAAGTTCTTGGACAATCTGTCGATGGACAGCTTGGAATGCAGCCCGCGGTAACGCAGGTCGCGCAAGAGATCCACCACTTCTACGATCTGGTGAATTACATCATCATCGCGGTCACTCTGTTCGTTCTCGGGTTGCTGGTCTATGTCATGTTCGCGTTCCGCGAGAGCCGCAATCCGACCCCGTCGCGTACGACACACAACACCACAATCGAGGTCCTCTGGACCGTCCTGCCGATCATCATCCTGGTCATCATCGCGGTTCCATCCTTCAAGCTGCTCAACCTGCAGTACTCGTATCCGAAGGCCGACCTCACGATTAAAGCGACCGGTCATCAGTGGTACTGGTCGCACGAGTATCCCGACCAGGGCGGATTCGCCTTCGACAGCTACATGCTCGACGACGACAGCCGCAAGGAGCTGATCGAGAAGGGCTTAAAGGCACCCCGGAACCTGGCGGTCGACAACGAAGTCGTGGTGCCGGTGAACAAGGTCGTGCATGTCCTCGTGACGGCTGCAGACGTTCTGCACAACTGGACAGTACCGGCGTTCGGATCAAAGACCGATGCCGTTCCGGGCCGTCTCACGGCGACCTGGTTCAAGGCCGAACGCGAAGGCGTCTTCTACGGGCAGTGCTCCGAACTTTGCGGCGTCAATCACGCTTTCATGCCGATTGCCGTGCGCGTGGTCAGCCAGCAAACTTTCGATGCCTGGGTCGAGGCCCGCAAGGCGGACGACGAGGACAAAGCAATCGAGATTCTGCGCCAGGCGGAGCTCGAAGCAAACAACCGCAAGGTCGCCACGGCTGCGCAGTGACGGCGGCGGCCATGCCGCGGCGTGGCCAACGATAACTCATCCATAAAATCGCGGAAGCTGTGCCGGCTTCCGCTGCCGCATTCAAAGCCTCAAGGGGAACGACGAAAATGGCAACGGCTCAAGCTGGATACGATGCAAACGGCGCACCGACGAGCTTCGTCAAGCGCTGGTTGTATTCGACCAACCACAAAGACATCGGAACCATGTATCTGATCTTCGCCATGATGGCGGGGGTCGTCGGGGGCGCGCTTTCGGTCGCCATGCGCATGGAACTTGCGCAACCGGGTCTGCAGTATTTCGCGGACAATCCGCACCTGTTCAACGTGTTCGTGACATCGCACGGCATCATCATGATCTTCTTCATGGTCATGCCGGCCATGATCGGCGGCTTCGGAAACTGGTTCGTGCCGCTGATGATCGGTGCTCCCGACATGGCGTTCCCGCGCATGAACAACATTTCGTTCTGGCTGCTTCCGGTCGCGTTCATCCTTCTCATCTGCTCGCTGTTCGTAGAAGGCGATAGTGGCGGTTCCGGAGTAGGTGGGGGCTGGACACTTTATCCGCCGCTGGCGACGACCGGTTCACCTGGACCGGCGATGGACTTCGCGATCCTGTCGATGCACATTGCAGGCGCTTCCTCGATCCTCGGCGCCATCAACTTCATCACGACGATCTTCAACATGCGTGCTCCCGGCATGACGATCCACAAGATGCCGCTGTTCGTGTGGTCGATCCTCGTTACGACGTTCCTGCTGCTGCTGTCGCTTCCAGTGTTCGCCGGCGCCATCACCATGATGCTGACAGACCGCAACTTCGGGACGACGTTCTTCACGGCTTCCGGCGGTGGCGATCCGATCCTTTACCAGCATCTTTTCTGGTTCTTCGCGCACCCTGAAGTCTACATCCTCATCCTGCCGGGCTTCGGCATGATCAGCCAGGTCGTTTCGACCTTCTCGAAGAAGCCGGTGTTCGGTTATCTCGGGATGGCCTACGCGATGGTCGCCATCGGCGTCGTCGGCTTCGTCGTGTGGGCGCACCACATGTACACGTCCGGCATCAGCGTCGAAACGCAGGCCTACTTCGTGTTCGCGACGATGGTTATCGCGGTTCCGACCGGGGTGAAGGTGTTCTCCTGGATCGCGACGATGTGGGGCGGGTCGATCTCGTTCCGCCTGCCCATGATCTGGGCGCTGGGCTTCATCTTCCTGTTCACGATTGGTGGCGTCACCGGCGTCATGCTTGCCAACGCCGGCGTCGACCGGGCGCTGCACGACACCTACTATGTGGTCGCACACTTCCACTACGTGCTGTCGCTTGGCGCCGTGTTCTCGATCTTTGCGGGTTGGTATTACTGGTTCCCGAAAATCTCGGGCAAGATGTACTCCGAGTTCTGGGGCAAGCTGCACTTCTGGCTGACCTTCATCGGCGCCAACATCCTGTTCTTCCCGCAGCACTTCCTCGGGGCCGCCGGCATGCCGCGTCGCTACGTGGACTATCCGGACGGCTTTGCTTTCTGGAACCAGATCTCCTCGATCGGGTCCTACATCACGGCGCTCGGTACGATCTGTTTCTTCATCGGCGTGTTTGTCGCCCTGTCGCGCCGCGAGCGGGTCGGCAACAACCCGTGGGGCGAAGGTGCCACCACGTTGGAGTGGACGCTGACGTCGCCTCCGCCCTACCACTGCTACGAGACGTTGCCGAAGATCAAGGCAACCGAACACCATTAAGCCGGTCGAGCCGCTGGCTGCCACGCGCAGCAGGCGGCGAGACCGCTCCGATTTTTCCGGAGCACGTTATTGAAGGGCGGGCAGATGTCCGCCCGTCGTCTATCGGAAGTGAATGACTGGACGAACGAAAATTCTGGTGCTTGCCCTCCCCGCAGCGTTGCAGAGACGCGCGGAGAGCCGGTAAAAGTACCTGAATCACGAACCTCAAAAAGAGCGGGTCGGTTGAAGCGATGGCACTCGAGACGCAGGTTGAAGGCACGGAAATCGGAGCGGGTCCGGGGGTTGGCGATTTCGTAGCGCTGATGAAGCCGCGGGTCATGTCCCTTGTCGTCTTTACCGCGCTGGTCGGAATGATGGCGGCACCCGGCGGCCTTCATCCTGTCCTGGGCTTCATCGCTCTTCTCTGCATTACCGTCGGTGCGGGTGCTTCGGGCGCGCTGAACATGTGGTATGACGCAGATATCGACCGGCATATGGCACGCACGGCGGCCCGGCCGATCCCACGCGGCCTCGTCAGCGCCGGCGAAGCTTTGACATTCGGCACGGTGCTGTCGGTAACTTCGGTGCTAACGCTCGGCGTCCTCATCAATTGGACCGCCGGCGCATTGCTCGCGCTGACTATCGCCTTCTACATCTTCGTCTATACGATGTGGCTGAAGCGGCGGACTCCGCAGAACATTGTCATCGGCGGGGCGGCCGGCGCGTTTCCTCCGATGATCGGGTGGGCCGCGGTGACGGGCGGCGTGTCGATCGAGGGTATCGTGCTGTTTCTCATCATCTTCATGTGGACGCCCCCGCACTTCTGGGCGCTGGCGCTCTATAGATGCCGCGACTACGAGCGCGTCGGCGTGCCGATGCTGCCGGTCGTTGCCGGGCCGGATGAAACCCGGCGCCAGATCGTCATCTACTCGTTGCTGCTCGTGCCGGTTGCGATTTCGCCGTACTTCATCGGCCTCGGCGGACTCGCCTATCTCGTGACCTCAAGCGTACTGGGGGCGATATTCCTGTGGCTGGCGGTCAGGGTCTACCGGACGCGTGAGGGGCGGGAGGCCGACAGGGTCGCCAAGCAGCTCTTCGCCTTCTCGATCTTTTACCTGTTCGCCTTGTTCGCGGTGCTGCTCGGCGAAAACCTTGCCGAGCGGTTGATCGCGTGGGGCGTGTTTGGCGGATTGACAGCATAAGATATTCTGGCGCCGGCACGCCCCCCTGACAAGCGGCCCTTGAAAGGTGATGGCAGCAGAGGCCAGGAATAGCGAGACGGACACGGAATGACGGCTAAGAAAGATAACAAGATGACGGCAGCGCAGACCGAGGCGGAGCGTGTCAAGCGGCAGAGGCTGAGGTCGATTGCGATCGCGGTCGGGCTCGCCGTGCTGGTTGTCCTGTTCTACGCCGCCACAATCGTGCATCTTGGCGGTAACGCACTGAACCGGCCGCTTTGATCGCAGAAATTGGCAAACCAAAAGGACGTTCGTTCGACCATGACCTCCACGCCTGCGACAACAAGGCCGGATATCAGCCGCAAACATCGCGCGGTGGGGTTGGCGTGCGCGGCGGTCGCCGCCGGTATGGTAGGAATGTCGTACGCAGCGGTGCCGCTCTACCGAATGTTCTGCCAGGTGACAGGCTTCGGCGGCACAACGCAGGTCGCCTTGGCTCCCTCGACTACGATACTCGACCAGGCAATCGTCATGCGGTTCGATGCCAACGTGTCGGACGCACTGGCTTGGAAGTTCGAGCCGGTCGAGCGCAAGTTCGATATGAAAATCGGCGAGAACCGGTTGGCAAATTACCGAGCGACGAACATCTCGGACAAGACCCTGACGGGGACCGCGACGTTCAATGTTTCGCCGGAGGCCGCAGGTATCTACTTCAATAAGATCGAGTGCTTCTGCTTCACCGAGCAAACGTTGAAGCCCGGGGAAAGCGTCGATATGCCGGTGAGCTTCTTTGTCGATCCGGCTTTCGCGGAAGATCCGAACACCGCAAAAATCACGCAGCTAACCTTGTCCTATACGTTCTATCCCGTCGCTGGCGCGAAGGCCTCGGCGCGGGCCAGCGCTGAAGGAATGGTGAAAGGCGGGGGATGAATGTGGTTCGATAAGTAGAGGCGGGCTGCAGGTCTGTAGCCGCGCTGCCGACAATGGAAATTGACACCCCGGCGGGCTAAAGACGTCAACCGGAACGAGACCAACGCTGAGGGAACTACGGGAGAACGCACATGGCGGACAGCCACGCAAAACATCACGATTACCATCTTGTCGATCCAAGCCCATGGCCCCTGGTGGCTTCAATAGCCGCGCTCGGCACGGCGATCGGAGCGATCGGCTGGATGCGATCGGCCAAGGGTACGCCGCTCGATCTGTTCGGTCTTGAGATTGCGGGACCGTGGATGTTCCTGATCTTTTTTGCGGTGCTCGCATTCACTGCCGCGATGTGGTGGGCGGACATCGTCGGGGAAGCCCACAAGGGCGATCATACGCCGGTCGTGCAGCTGCACCTGCGCTACGGCATGATCATGTTCATCGCTTCCGAAGTGATGTTCTTTGTCGCCTGGTTCTGGGCCTATTTCGACGCCGCGCTGTTTCCTGCCGGTGTCTTCCAGCCGGAGAACGTGACGCAGACGATCGGCATGGTTCAGCGCAACGAGATTACCGGCGGGCACTGGCCGCCGCAGACTGCCGAGGCTTTCAGGCACACTTTCGACCCCTGGGGGCTGCCGCTCGTCAACACGCTGATCCTGCTTCTGTCCGGTGTGACGGTGACATGGGCGCATCACGCGCTGTTGGAAAACAAGCGCAGCCAGCTGATCTGGGGTCTTACCTGCACGGTGGTGCTAGGTGTGCTGTTCACCGCCTGCCAGGTATATGAATACGGTCACGCTGCGTTCGACTTCTCGGGACATATCTATGGTGCCACGTTCTTCATGGCGACCGGCTTCCATGGTGCGCACGTGGTCATTGGCACCATCTTCCTGTTCGTCTGCCTGATCCGGGCAATGCGCGGAGACTTCACGCCCAAACAGCACTTCGGGTTCGAGGCGGCTGCGTGGTACTGGCACTTCGTCGACGTCGTCTGGCTGTTCCTGTTCGTTTCGATCTACGTCTGGGGTGCCGGGGCAGGCGCTGGCGGCGGTCACTGAGACCGGTCCGGCCCAGGGCAGCAAACACGTTTCGAGCGAGGGCGGCGATTGGCCGCCCTCGACTTTTTCGGGCTTCCGGTTCTTTTTTGGATATTCAGGAAATTGAATTTGAGGTTGAGCTGATGACCGAGACCGGAAACGAGAGCGCGCAGATTCCGCCGGGCGGGGTTTCGCCCGTCTATGCCGGGGTCATGGCGAAGTGTCCGCGTTGCGGCAAGGGATCGCTGCTGCACACGTTCCTCAATTTGCGCGAACGCTGCTCGGTATGCGGGCTCAACTACAGGTTCGTCGATACGGGGGACGGGCCGGCGATCTTCGCGATTTTCATTCTCGGGGTCTTGGTGCTCGGCGGTGCCTTGTGGGTCGAATTTAAGGTCGAGCCGCCGCTTTGGGTGCATGCCGTACTGTGGGGAATAGTGACGCCCATCCTGGCGGTCGGCCTGCTGCGTTTCCTCAAGTCGTTCCTGATCGCACTGCAATACTACCACCGGGCCGAGGAAGGCCGCCTTTCCAAAGATTGAGCCATTTGGCGAGGAGTTTGACATGATCGGGCAGGTGCGGCGCGCAGGGCTTGTTCTGCCGGGGGTCATGAGCCTACTGGGTCTGGGGATCCTGATCGGCCTCGGGTCGTGGCAGATCGTACGCAAGGCCGAAAAAGAAGAACTGATCGCCAAAATCGAAGCAAAGCGCACAGGAGAACCGCTCGACCTGGAGAGCGTACTGCGCCGCGGACCGGCGAGCGAGGCCGACTATCAGCGGGTGCGTGTTTCCGGCACCTTCGTTCCCGGCAAAGAGCGGTTCTATTATGCACCGCAGCCACGGCTCGGACCAGGCTACGATATCTATCAGCCGCTGAAGTACACCGCAAACAAGGTCGTCTGGGTCAACAGGGGCTATATTCCGGAGCGCGAACGGGGAAATCCGCAATCATGGCGGGTGCCCGAAGGTGAAGTCAGCGTGATCGGTACCGCGCGACTGCCGGCGATGCCGGGAAACTTCACGCCCGAGAACGACATCAAGGGCAACGTCTGGTACTGGCGCGATCTCACCGGAATGCACAACTCGGCGTTCGCCGGGGCGGAGGGCATAGGCACCGCGCCGCTGTTCGTCGTGGCCGAGCCTGAGAAGGCACTGAGCGAGGTTGACAAGGCGCAGGCGACAGGCGGACCTTGGCCGAAGCGGGGCGTTTCAGATCTGGTAATTGTCAATCGGCACCTCGAATACGCGCTGACGTGGTTTGGGCTGGCGGCGACACTGGTTGGCGTCTTTGCCGCTTTTGCGTTGACCCGGCTGCGCAAATTTCGGTAGGCGTCACGAAATCCGCGGAGGTCGGATGGCGCACCGTTCAAAACTCGCGTCTTGTCGTTGATGGCGGGGAAGACTAGTGTTCCGGTTCTGACATTTGCTTGCCCGTGCTGCTTAGGTAGCAAATGTCAGAACCATGAGGAACACTAGCAACACTATGATTCTAGTGTAGCTTTTGCACCTGACGTTTGGTTTCGAGTCCAGCCGCAAGCGGGTACCAAACGTACACTAGGTTGGGGGAGTTTGCGTCTCAGCTGCCGCAGCGGGTAAACGTGCCGCCTGCGGTGATAAACGTGCCGGCCCTGCCCGTGCAGTCTGCCGCCCAAACACGCATCGGGCGCAAGTGTCATCCGCGCAGCGGTGAGGCCTCACCGACAAGCATCAAGAGAATTGCCGTTGTATTATGTTTCGACACGGGGTGAAGCTCCGACACTGAATTTTGAAGAGGTGCTGCTCGCCGGGCTGGCACGCGATGGGGGCCTTTATCTTCCCGAGCGGTGGCCGACGTTCGAAGCGGATACGATCGCGTCCCTGGCGGGTCGACCGTTCGACGAAGTCGCGGTCGAGGTGATCCACCCGTTCGTCGGCACGAGTGTCGGGCGGGAAGCTCTGTTTGACATGGCTCGGGCCGCCTATGCGAGTTTCGGCCATGCCGCCGTGACGCCGCTGGTGCAGATCGACAGCAACCGCTTCATTCTCGAACTCTTCCACGGGCCGACGCTGGCGTTCAAGGACGTCGCAATGCAGCTTCTGGCGCGTTTGATGGATCATGTCCTGCAAAAGCGAGGTAGCAAGGCGACGATCGTCGGGGCGACCTCCGGGGACACAGGCGGCGCTGCGATCGAAGCCTTCCGCGGGGCCTCCAACGTCGATGTCTTCATCCTCTTTCCCGAGGGGCGGGTGTCGGATGTGCAGCGGCGCATGATGACGACGCCGAAGGAGGACAACGTGCACGCCATCGCCGTGCGCGGAACCTTCGACGACTGCCAGGCGCAGGTGAAGGCGATGTTCAACAACCACGCGTTCCGCGACCGGGTGCAATTGTCTGGCGTCAATTCGATCAACTGGGCGCGGATCGTGGCGCAGATAACGTATTACTTCGTCGCCGCAACGGCACTGGGGGCACCGGGCAGGCGCATCTCATTCGCGGTGCCGACGGGCAACTTCGGCGATATTTTCGCGGGCTATGCGGCCAAGCGCATGGGGCTCCCAATCGAGCGGCTGGTCATTGCATCCAATGAAAATGACATCCTGCCGCGGACGCTTGAGACGAGAGCCTATGAAATGCGCGGCGTTACCGCCACGACATCGCCGTCAATGGACATCCAGATTTCCTCGAACTTCGAGCGCTACCTTTTTGAGGCTTCCGGCCGCGATGCCGGGGCGGTCCGGCGGCAGATGGAGAGCCTGAAGCAAGCGAAGCGCTTCGAACTCGATGCCAAGGTGGCGGCCGCCATGGGCCGGGATTTCCTGGCGTCCGCGGCCAGCGAAGCCGAGGTGGCGGCGTGCATCCGCAAAGTCCTTGCCGGGTCCGGCTATCTCGTCGATCCACATACGGCCTGCGGCGTGCACGCCTGCGAGCGCGCCTTGCACGGAGAGGACAGAAGCATACCGCAGGTGGTGCTCGCGACCGCGCATCCGGCGAAGTTCCCGGACGCGATGGAAGCGGTCACGGGTGCGCGGCCCGGCTTGCCAGAGCGGCTGCATTCACTGATGAATGATCCGGAGCGGTTCAGGGTGCTCGACAACGACGCCGCCGTCATCGAAGCTTATGTGGAAGATAACGCCCGCGCGATCGGTGCCGGCCAGTAAAGGATCTCAATGACGACAAATGTCAGCACGCTCGCCAATGGCCTGAGGGTCGTCACACACGAAATGGGGCACCTCGAGACGGTGTCTCTGGGGGCCTGGATCGCGGTCGGCGCGCGTCATGATCCAGCGCCGCAAAACGGCATTGCGCACTTCCTTGAGCACATGGCCTTCAAAGGCACGGGAAAACGCTCCGCCCAGGACATCGCAGAGGAAATCGAAGGCGTCGGCGGCGATCTCAATGCGGCGACGAGCCTTGAGACGACGGCCTATTATGCGCGGGTGCTGAAGGGCGACGAGGATAAGGCGCTCGATATCCTAAGCGACATCCTGCAGAACTCCGAGTTCGATGAAACCGAGTTGCAGCGCGAGCGCGACGTCATCCTGCAGGAAATCGCGGCGAGCCGGGATTGTCCCGACGATGTCGTCTACGACCTGGCGCAGGACGCGGCCTATCCGAGCCAGCCGCTGGGCCGAACCATCCTTGGGACGCCGGAAACGGTCGAAGCCATCACCGCAGAAGGCTTGCGAGGCTATCTTGGCGCCCGCTATGTGGCGCCGCGGATGGTGGTGAGCGCGGCGGGGGCGGTCGATCATGGCCGGATCGTCGCTCTGGCGGGCGACCTGTTCGGCGGGCTTGGTAGGGGGGATGCGCCCGGCAACGGCGCGCGCGCCATCTACCAGGGCGGCGTGACGGGGTCGTCGCAGTCGTTCGAACAGTGTCATGTCATCGTCGGATTCGAAGGCCCTTCGCATTGCGAGCCGGACTACTTTACAGCCCAAGTGATGTCGGGCCTGCTGGGCGGCGGGATGTCGTCGCGGCTGTTCCAGGAAGCGAGAGAAAAGCGCGGGCTTTGCTATTCCATCTATTCTTCGGTTTACGGGCTGAGCGACACCGGTGTGATGACGATTCACGCGGCCACTGCACCAGAACTTGCTGCCGAACTCCTCGATGTGATCTCTACGGAAATCGTCCGGCTGGCGGATGCGGGGCCGAGCGAAAAGGAAGTCAGCCGGTCGAAGGCGCAGCTCAAGGCCGGGTTGATGATGGGTCTTGAAAGTTCGGCGGCGCGCGCCGAACAGATGGCGCGGCAACTCATCTGCCGTGGCCGCCTGATCGAGAAGGAAGAATTGGTCGCCAAGGTCGATGCGGTTAGTGCAGATGACGTCAGGGTACTCATTGCCTCGATGCTGGCGGGTGTGCCAACGGCGGCGGTTGTCGGGGCGGGAGCGCGCTCGCGCGAATATGCGCAGCAAGTCAGCGAGGGGCTGCGGTCGGCGGTCGTCGGCTAGTGGCCCGTCGCGCCTAAATCGCATTATAGCCGCAACCTCGTTCGATTTAGGCGCGACATGAGGGCCACTAGCAAGATCAATGACTTAGTGAGGCGTTTATCACGCGTTAATTGACACCGGCCTCGCCGCACCGCCGGTCAATTAAGGC
>LOEV01000048.1 GCA_001516065.1 Alphaproteobacteria bacterium BRH_c36 | reverse complement strand
GTCGCGCCTAAATCGCATCATAGCCGCAACCTCGTTCGATTTAAGCGCGACATGAGGGCCACTAGCAACATCAATGACTTAGTGGGGCGTTTATCACGCCTTAATTGACACCGGCCTCGCCGCACCGCCGGTCAATTGAGGCGTGACGCCCCACTAGTGCAACATCGATCTGACGGGATTCCGAAGAGTGATCGCTTGCGCATCGGAATCGAACAATATCTCTCAGCGTTCAGCAATTATTCGCTTTGTCGCCCGATACTCCGCGCAGTGTTGTCCTGCGTTCTAAAAAGTGAATCATGCGTAACTTAGCTCAATGGCGGGCGAGCATCCTTCTCGTATCCATTCTTGCTTGTGCTGCCGCGCCCGAAGCCGGCGCGCAATCGCTGTTCCAAAGCTTGTTTGGAAACCTCTTCAATAGTGCGCCGTCAAAACCGGCGCCAGCAGCGCCTGCACCGACCGTATCGCTGAGCCCGCTCCGCCAGGAAAGCAACTTGCCTTGGGCAAACGGCACGCCCTCGCAGGTGCAGCCGGGACAATCGTTTTGGAGCGGGGCCTATCGGACAATCTGCGTGCGTTCTTGCGACGGCTACTACTTCCCGATCAGCGGCTCCGCCTCGCGCAGCCAGTTCCGCAAGGATGCTGAATCGTGCTCGGCGCGCTGCGGCGGGGGCAAACTTTATTATTTGCCCAGGGATTCTGAGGATATGGCCGCAATGGTGGACCTGACGGGCCGTCGCTATGATCAGCTCGACAGGGCTTTCGTCTATCGCAAGAAGCTTATCGACGGCTGCGCATGCCGGCCGATGCCGTGGACCGCCGCCGAACGTGCCCGTCACAACCGCTACGCCTACGCTGAGGTGATCCTTCAACTGAACGAGGATCGCGCCAAACAACGCCGCGAGCAGGCCGTCGCCCGCGCCAATGAATCCTCCAGAGAAGCCGCTGGCGCGCCAGCCGGTGGCGATATCCCGCAAGAAAATGCCGATGCAGGGCCCGCCACGGCCGGGGCACCGCCAGAAGAAGGCGCCGGCAGTGCTGCTATGAAAGTTATCAGGGCCGCGATTGCAGATGCAGCAAATCCCGGAAACGAACCGGTAGACCCGCAGGGTGCCGTTACAGAAACAGTCAGCTATTCCCCAAGCACCGCCACAACCGCGCGCGCGGTCTCGGCAACGAAACCGCCCCGCGACCGCAAAACCAGGCGAAAGTCATCTTCGGCAAATGGCTGGCCGTTTGCCGGCGGCAGCAGATACACTTGGCCCGGCGACCGCTGAACCGGCAAAAGCCAAACCGCTCCAATATATGATCCAGCCTTGCAATCTCTGACCTCCGGCGCAATCATGATCGCGCTGGTGACAACTGGCGCGCGCGATGGGCCGGCAGGTTGCAGTCAGTTGCTCTGGCGCAGATAACGCGCCGCGGCGGGTATCTCGCCCCACACGACTTTAGGAAGTGTTGGTTCAAAGAAGGCCACGGAGAATCGTACGGCGCCGGATGCGCAGTGGGCATCCGAAGGCGCAACTAAGGAGTAGGGAGGCGCGTTTTGAGCGATTGCGAGCCAATACATTATCTGAGGCCGCGGAAAAAGGGAGCAACCTCCGCGGCTCCGCCGGACCCTCAAGGGCACGGCGATCATCGGCAAATCAACTCCCAGACACGTTTTGATCGTCACGAACTTTCCCAGATCCTCTCAGTCTACGGCCGCAAGGTGGCAGCAGGGGAATGGCGCGATTACGCCATCGACATGGGCCGCGAGAAGGCGGTCTTTTCGGTTTTCCGGAAGTCCAGCGAATGGCCGCTTCTGCGCATCGAGAAAAATCCCAGACTGGCTCGCAAGCAGGGCGCTTATTCCGTGGTCGCTGCAACCGGGCTGATCCTGAAGCGCGGCCACGATCTGCGTCGCGTGCTCGACGTACTGGAACGCCGCGTCGAGATTGTCCGCTGAGCTTGCCGAGTCTCGAACCGACGGCACGTTAGCCACCGCCTCCACCCGCCTTCGCGGGAGCAGGCCTCTTGCTGGACGTGCTCTATGCCGGTGGTCCACTAGCTCCGAGACCGAGCGCCCGCTGCAGATAGAGCGCGCTGAGCCATTGCCCGTCCTTCCATCCCGTGTTGGGAAATTCACCCACCTTGCAAAAGCCGAGCGCCTGGTGGAACGCCAGCGAGCCATCTCCGCCCGGCATGCTGATGCCGGCAATCATCTGCCGAAACCCACGTCTCGTCGCCTCCTCAATGAGCGCATCCAGCAGCTGCCGCCCAGTCCCCCGGCGCTGGGCGCTCGGCGCGACGTAGATCGAATCCTCGATCGAATAGCGCCAGCCGGTCTGCGGATGAAAGCCGCTGCCGCAGGCATATCCAGCTAACCGTCCATCTTCTTTTTCCGCAACGAGGTAGGGATAGCCCGCCACGGTGCGCGCCGAGTACAGGGTCGTCATGGCGGCAAGGTCGGGCGCGGTTTCATCCCATGTGGCCCGCGATGCCGTGACCGCATCCGCGTAGATTTCCGTGATCTGAGGTAGATCCCGCATCTCGGCGGGGCGAATGAGTGGCATTTGGGCTAGATCTCCGCACATAGAAAAACCCCACCGGTGTCGACCGGCGGGGTCCTTCATATCAGAGGCTGGACGGCTTCGTCCCGTTTCAGCGCTTACTCGCGGTTACCCATGAACGAGAGCAGGAACTGGAACATGTTGACGAAGTCGAGGTACAGGCTCAGCGCACCCATAACGGAGGCTTTCGCGACCATTTCGGCATCGTGGCGAATGACAAGGTATTCATCCTTGATGCGCTGCGTGTCGTAGGCGGTAAGGCCGGCGAACACGAGAAGACCGATCACCGAGATTGCGAAGCCGAGTGCGCTCGACTGAAGGAACCAGTTGACGACCATCGCGATGATGATGCCGATCACGCCCATGATCAGGAACGAACCCCAACCCGACAGGTTCTGCTTCGTCGTGTAGCCATAGAGCGACAAGCCTGCGAAAGCGCCGGACGTGACGATGAAGGTCTGGAAGATCGAGGTGTTGGTGTAGATCAGGAAGATCACTGAAAGCGACACGCCCATGATGCCGGCAAACGCCCAGAACACGCCCTGCGTGGCGGCGGCACTCAGCTTGTGCAAGCCGAAGCTCAGCACCAGAACGAAGGCCAGCGGAGCCAGCATGAGCACCCACTTCAGGGGCGAATGATAGAGCAACTGGGCAACCGCAGGGTTGGCCTCAGCGTAGCTGGAAACTGCGTATGCAACCAAGCCGGTCAGGGCGACGCCCGCCGACATGTAGTTGTAAACGCCAAGCATATACGAGCGCAGGCCTTCGTCGACCGCCGCGCCCGTCCGCGCCGTGGTCGCCGCCTGGGCGTAGCGATTCTCATACTGCGTCATCTTCTAAATCCCCTTGACCGATGCAGCGGAAAACTGGTTCACGGACGGAATATGTCAATGCCCGGTGCCGATTTCAAGCGTTCCGCTACGAATTATGAGCTTCACGCTCGGGTTTTAGCGATACGTTTGGTAAATGCCCGTCAGACAGCGGTTTTTCCAGCCTCAGAAACTCTCGCCGGCCCTATTCCGATTTCAAATAAGGCACCGGCCGCGCCCGCAGAACCTGCCAAGTGCCCAGCCCGCCAAGCACCACGACAAGAGCAATCGAAACTCCGAGCGCCTGCAGGACCGCCGGCCAGGACAGCATGAAGGGGACATCGATCACCTGAGACAGCGCGATCCACGACGCCAGGCCGCCCAGCAGGATTGCAAATCCAGCGGTCACTATGGCGAGGATCAGGTACTCCAGGGCATGCGCGGTGAGAATGCGCCGCCGGGTAGCGCCCAGCGCCTTGAGGATCACTGCTTCGACGATGCGCCGCCGTTGGGCTGTTGCAAGCGCACCAGCCAGGACCAGCGCACCGGCCGCCAGCGTGACGCTCCCAGCCACCCGTATCGCCGACATGATCCGCGAGAACACCTTGTTGAAAGCATCGACGGCGTCGCGCACCCGGATTGCGGTGACGGCGGGGTAGGCTTTCGATACGGTCCGCAGTGCCGCCGCTTCGTCGGCCAGAGAAAGCTCTTCAGGGAGCCGAACCGTTGCCAGCAGATTGAAGGGCGCGCCGGCAAGCGTGTTGGGAGAAAACACCAGAATGAAGTTGATCGACAGGCTATCCCAGTCGAGTTCCCGCAGGTTGGCGACCTTCGCGGTGATGTTGCGCCCGAGCACATTAATCACGATCTCGTCGCCGATCTTGATATCGAGCATCCGCGCGAGGTCGGCTTCGAACGACACGAGCGGCGAACCCGCATAATTTTTCTCCCACCAGTCGCCCTTGACCAGTCGGGATCCTGGCGGCACGCCCGCCGAGTAGGTGATGCCCCGATCGCCGCGCAAGACCCATTCCGCATCGGCTGGAGGCTTGATGTCCTCGACCTTTCTTCCGGCCAGCTCGATCAGCCGCCCGCGCAGCATCGGTGCGCTCTCGATTGCAGCCTCGGGGACCTTGCCGGCGATGAGCGATTTCAATCCGTCGATCTCTGAGCGGGGAATATCGAGGAGAAAATAGTCCGGAGCATTCTCCGGCAGTTTGCCTGTCAGCTCCTCGACCAGGGAAGCGTCCGTCAGCGCCACCGCGACGAGCATCGACAATCCGGCACCAAGCGACAGGACGATCGTGCGTGTCAGCCCACCGGGAGCAGCGATGCTGCCGAGCGCAAGCGCCAGTTCGGGAATGCGAGGACGCGGCATGCGCCGCGCCACAGAGGTAACGAGAAAACCGAGCCCGTAGAAGACCATGAGGATCAGCCCCAATGCGCCGGTGAAATAAGCCGCGATTTCGGGCGTATCGGACGAAAATATTGCCACACCGGCCAGCAACGCGGCCATGGCGACCGTCATCGCGATGATCGGCCAGCGCGGCCATGCCGCCGCCTGCCCCACCTGGTCGCGAAACAGCACCGACGGGGAGATGATCTCGGCCCGCCCCAGCGGCCACAGCGAAAACAGCAAGGCGACCAGCAGGCCGTAACCGGCGGCTGCCAGGAGGCTCGGCACCGATATCGACACCACGGGCGCAATCGGCAGCACGCTGCCGTAGGCCGCATTGAGCAGCGAAGGGACCGCCAGCCCGGCAGCCAGTCCCATGATGATCCCGACCACCGTGATCACCAGGATCTGCATCAGAAAAACCGCCAGAATCGTGCTGTTCTTGGCTCCCAGCGACTTCATCGTCGCAATCGTCCGCCGCCGCCGGTCGACAAAGTTCGCCACCGAATTGGCGATCCCCACACCGCCGATGATAAGCGCGGTAAGCCCGATCAGCGTCAGGAACTGGCGCAGACGCTCAAGTGTGCGGCGCACCTGCGGCGAGGGGTCGCTGCGGTCGACGATGACGAAGCCGCCTTGAGACAGGCTCGCCTTCAATTGGTCGCGGGCGTTGTCGAGCGCCGCCGTGTCGGAGGCCGCTTCCTTGCCCTTGAGAGCGATGGCATAGCGCCAACGGATCAGCGCTCCGGGGACAGCCAGTTCGGTCTTCTCGAGGTCCGCCGCCGAAACAAGAATGCGCGGCCCATATGTGAGGCGGTCGAGCAGGCCGTCCGGTTCCTTCTCGATCACGCCGGAAATCGTGAGCGACGCGCTGCCGAGCTGGAACCGGTCGCCGACTTCTAGCTGAAGCCGCTCCAGCATGATCGGTTCGACGACCGCGCCGTCACGCAAAGCCGCCGCCAGGGTCTTTTCACCTTTGAGCTTGGTTTCACCGACCAGCGGATAAGCGCCATCGGCGCTCTTCAGTTCACCCAGGATCTGATCGTTGCCGTCAACGGTCCGCGCCATCACCCGCATGGTCGCCGTCTCGCTGACCGTCCCGGCGGAGTCGAGCGCTGCTCGCTCTTCCGGCGTGGCGCGCGCATGCATCCGCGAGACCGCGATATCACCGCCGATGATCTGCCGGCCCTGGTTTTCGAGTCCGGCGACGAGAGCGGTGGCCAGCCCGCCGATCGCGGCAATTACCATGACGCCGAGCGCCACGCACAGCATAAAGACGATGAAGCCGTCGAATCCGCTGCGCATTTGCCGGCCGGCAAGCCGCAGCGCCAACGGCAGCTTGGCGGTCCAGGCGAATTGCTGGCGCGGCAACGTCGTATCGGCTGCCGTCATGCCGCGCTCGCCATGTCGTCGGAGAGGATATGTCCATCAGCCATCCGCACGGTGCGTTCGCAGCGCTTGGCGAGATTTTCGTCGTGCGTGACGAGGACAAGCGTTGTCTTGGTGCGCTGGTGCAGGGAGAACAAGAGATCGATGATCTGGCGGCCAGTCTCTCCATCGAGGTTGCCGGTCGGCTCGTCGGCAAGGATCAGCGCCGGCCGTGTCGAAAGCGCCCGCGCGATGGCGACGCGCTGCTGCTCGCCGCCGGAGAGTTCGGCGGGGAAATGATCGACGCGGCTTGCCAGCCCGACTTCGCCAAGAAGCCCCCTTGCTGTCTCGAATGCGTCGCCGCGGCCCTGGAATTCAAGCGGTAGCGCCACGTTTTCGAGCGCCGTCATGGTCGCGACGAGATGGAAAGATTGGAACACGATCCCTATCTTCTCACCACGCATGAGGGCGAGAGCGTCCTCGTCGAGGTTCGCAAGATCGGCGCCGCCGACACGGACCTTGCCGCCCGTCGCCCGCTCCAGTCCGGCGACCACCATCAGAAGGGAGGTCTTTCCCGACCCCGACGGACCGAGCACCGCAACCGATTGCCCGTGACCGATCTGAAGGTCGATGCCGCGGAGAATATCGACGGTGCCAGCCCGGCTTTGCAGGGAAAGCCGCAGGCCATCGAGTTGGATCATGGGCGGTGACAACTGGATTGGTCTCCGTCGCGTGTGTTGCGAATGCGTGGCAAAACTAAAGTGGGCCGTTGCGCGTTCCGAGACAAGAAACGGCCGGCAGGCTGTCGTGGATGACGAGTAAGGTGGGATGATGATGGTGGTTTTGACAGCCTGGACGCGACAGATGGCGATTTTCTTCTTCTGCGCCGGAATTTTAGTCCCGGTAGAAGTTCTAGGCGCCACACGGGTTGAAGCAGCGCCTGAAGCCGCGCCGCTTCGCATCGTGGCGCTGGGCGACAGCCTGACGGCCGGTTTCGAACTCCCACCCTCGGCCGCATTTCCCGTGCAACTCGAACAAGCCCTGCGCGCGCGGGGTCACAAGGTGCGGGTCGCCAATGCAGGTGTCTCGGGCGACACCACGACCGGCGGGTTGCAACGCCTCGATTGGGCTGTCCCGGACGGCACCGACGCCGTCATCCTGGAACTTGGCGCCAACGATGCGCTGCGCGGAGTCGACCCTGGCATTGCGCGCGCCAACCTGGATAAGATCCTTACCCGCTTGGGTGAGCGCGGGATCCCCGTGCTGCTGGCCGGAATGCGCTCCCCCCAGAATTGGGGCAAGACCTATGTCGATGGCTTCGAAGCTATTTACCCGGACTTGGCCCGCAAACACGGCGCGCTGCTATACCCGTTCTTCATGGAAGGCGTGGCGATGCAGGCAAGACTCAGTCTCGACGATGGCCTGCACCCAAACAGTGACGGTGTCGAAAAAATCGTTGAAATGATCCTGCCCAAGGTGGAGGCACTGATCGATCGCGCAAAGAACGGCTCCAAATAGGAGCACGACGCGTTGCCGATCGTAATACGAAGGAGGGCTGCGCCATGCCGCGCTTGTTCACCGGAATCGAACTGCCCGAGGAGATCCGCGAGGATCTCGGCGATCTCGAACAGCCTTTGCCCGGCGTCCGCTGGATCGACATGGACGACCTCCACCTGACGCTCCGGTTCGCCGGTGATATCGACAAGCGCACGGCCAACGAATTCGCCGGGTTCCTTGCGGCAATCGATGTTTCGGCATTCCCCATGAGACTGTCGGGTCTGGGCACGTTTGGCGGGCGCGATCCGCGCATTCTCTGGGCCGGCGTTGAAGCCGGCGAAGAACTCGGACGGCTGGCGAGGGCGAACGAGAGGGCTGCGCGCCACGCCGGACTCGATCCCGCCCTGCGCGCCTTCAAGCCGCATATAACGCTCGCCCGGCTGAAGAACTCGCAGCCCGAGCGGCTTGCCCGGTATCTCCAGAAGCACGGTGCCTTCCGCACCGAACCCTTCTACGTGACGCATTTCACGCTGTTTTCGTCAAAACCCAATACCGGCGGCGGCCCTTATCTCGTCGAGGAGGAATTCCCTCTCTTCGGCGGCGGTGTCGGCGATGGATCGCTGGCAGCCGACCCGAGCTGATCGCTCACCACGTTTCGTCAATCGTCTCCTGGGTGGACGTCCTGTGTGGCCGGGCAAGCCCAACACAAGCTTGCGCAGTGTTGGCGAACGGTGGCCCAACACAAACTTGCGCAGTGTTCGCATCGAGCAGTCGGCGGCGGAGGATTATGCTGGCGCGGATGTTGCGACCTTAGGGAGCAACGGGCATCAGAAGCGCCATCTAAAGACTCTTGAAACAGGGCGTAACAAAAATCACGAGACGGCCACATTGGCGACGTTGCACCGCCTGATTGATGGGTAAACTGTCAATTCTCAGCAGCCGGTCCGGGCTGTCAAAAAGGCATCGGCGAGTAGCCCCCAATTCCCCTCCGGTGCACCCTGGATGGTTCGGACCGGTTCAATCTCCTAGACTGTCCCTCTGGATGGCCCTCCAATTTCGCTTCCCCCCAAGCGGGTTGGGGGGCTTTCCTTTTTGGGCCGCGCGTTCAGGACGCCGGGCCGGCGAAATATCCTCCCCCTGTCGAAATCTATATCTTTCAACACTGAAATACCTCGTGATTGCCAGATTGGCGTCGTGCGCGCGCCCATTCGCCGCCGCAAATCAGGATCAGATTCGTGTGTGTTGCCACTTGGTCCGGTTCTGCGGACAAGGCCCTGGATTACAGCCCCCCAGCCCCACTGGGGCCAGGCTTCGGGACCGGACCAAACAGGTGACTGCCCAAAGATCCCAAAGATATGTTGCCCCTTATTTCTAATAATGTTTCTCTTGCGAGACAGGCCGGTTTCCCCAACCGGCCTGTTTTGTTGTGTGCTTCAATCCCGGAGCGCATGCTCGTCGCGCTGTCGATCGGACTGCACCGCTAGTGTCCCGTCTCCGAAGTTCGCCTCCACTCTGCGGCA
>LOEV01000047.1 GCA_001516065.1 Alphaproteobacteria bacterium BRH_c36 | reverse complement strand
GCAACAGCCGCTGGCTCGCCGCGCGCGGCCTCAACATGACGGCGGTGGATCTGTCGGCGGTGGCTTGCGCCAACGGGGAACGGCTCGATGCGGCTGCGGGCGTCAGGGTGGAGCGGATAGCGTGCGATGTCGAGCGCTGGCAGCCGGCGCAGGACCGACGCTGGGAGGCCGTCTTCGTGATGTATCTTCAGGCCCCGGAAGCGACAAGAATGGCCGCCGTTCGGAGAGGATGGAACGTGCTGACAGCGGGTGGATGGATTGTCGTCGAGGCCTTCGCCAAAGCGCAGGAGGCGGCGGGGAACGGGTTAGGGCCAGGTTCGCTGGACCTGATGTACGACCTCGAAGAATTTTGCGCATGGTTGCCTGACGCTGAAGTCGTCGAGGCATTGGCGGGTCGCATCGGGCTCGACGAAGGCGGCCGCCACCAGGGGCTGGCCCATGTCGTGCGGTTCGCTGCGCGCAAACACTGAAACGCGCCGCACCCGCGCGCAATCAAATCTTGCTTGCTTCGCTACAGGCTGCCGAGGACCGAGATTTTGCCATCCGCGCCAAGTCGGCCGACAACGATTTCGCCGGTGCGGGTGGACCGCCCGGTGAGCACGCGGATGTTGACCTGATGGCTGACGAGGATGAGCGGGGCACCTGGGCTGCGCGCGCCGAGCCACTGCTTCAATTCGTTCGTCTGCGATACACTCACTTCGTAATTCTCATAGAACGAGTTGAGCGCTGGTAGATCTCTGACTTCCCCAAGGCCGATGAGTGCTGCGGTCTCACGGCAGCGGCACCACTGGCTGGAATAGACGTCGGCGCGTTTAATTCCATTTTCACGGAAGCGATTGCCGCTGGCAGCCGCCCGGCGACGGCCGGTGTCATCGAGATTGCGCTGGGTGGTGCAATCTCCAATGGCGAAGTTGCCGGGGTCGCCGGTGCCGGGAGCCAGTTCGTGGCGCAGGATCGCAAACGCTTCGCCGGTGCGGATCGCCTGCCACAGCGCTGCTTCGTCAGCCGGATGGGCGGGAACCAGGAGTGCAAGGGGCGCCACGGAGGCGATGAACAACTTGGCGGCGATTTTCCTTCCTGTCCGGATTAATGCAAAAACCGGCATCGCTTGCCTCCTCGTCAAACCGCCAGTTCGATCCAGACGGGGACATGATCGGAAGGTTTTTCCCAGCCGCGGGTCTGCTTGTCGATGCCGGCTGCCTCGAGCCGGTCGGCGGCCTCCGGTGACAACAGCATATGATCGATGCGGATGCCGTCGTTCTTCTGCCAGGCGCCGGCCTGATAATCCCAAAAGGTATAGGTCTCGGGTTCCGGCGTGGTGGCGCGGATGGCGTCCGTCATGCCGAGAGTAATGAGACGGCGGAAAGCGGTGCGACTTTCAGGCTGGAAAAGCGCGTCGTTGGTCCAGGCGTCCGGCCGCTTGGCGTCTTGCGGCATTGGGATGACGTTGAAATCGCCGGCAACGACGAGGGGCATCTCGTCGGCAATCAGCTCCTGCACACGGTTTTCGAGACGCTGCATCCAGGCGAGTTTGTAATCGAACTTTTCGCTGGCAAGCGGGTTGCCGTTCGGCAGATAGAGGCAGGCGATACGCACCGCGCCAGAGTCTGTCGAAACGGTCGCCTCAATGTAGCGGGCCTGTTCGTCGTGCGGGTTGCCGGGCAGGCGGCGCGTAACGTCTTCGAGCGGCATTCGTGATAGGATCGCGACGCCGTTGAAGCCCTTCTGACCATGTGTTTCGACGTGATAGCCAGCATCCTCGAAGGCTTCGCGCGGGAAATTCTTGTCGACGGACTTGATCTCCTGCAGGCAAACGACGTCGGGTGAGCTTTCCTTGAGCCAAGTCAGGGCTGTCTCGATGCGCGCCTTGACGCCGTTGATGTTCCAGGTCGCGATTTTCATGGCGTGCTCCCACCAGCTCTTTGCAAGGCAGCCTGAAAAACGGCCGGACGGTCTTCTGCTTCGGCTCGCGCCACCCGACCATCTACACGGTCGGTGAGTAGGGCTTCTTTAGTGCACGTGGGACAAAGGGGCGGCAGCGAGATATTTCGACCGGTCAGACACGGCGGTTCTGTGGTTCGCCCCCGTCACATCGAAAAACTGGTGCCGCAGCCGCACGAGGCCGACGCATTCGGATTGCGGATCTGGAAGGAGGCGCCGATCAGCTCGTCGACGAAGTCGATGTGCGAACCTTCGAGGAAGCCGAGCGAGATAGGATCGATAAGGACGGTAGCGCCGTCGCGTTCCAGCACAATGTCGTCGTCGGCTTTTTCGGCGACGAGATCGAACTTGTACTGGAAGCCGGAGCAGCCGCCGCCCTCGACGCTGACGCGCAGGAGCTTGTTGGCTGGCTCATTCGCCACGATCTCGGTGATGCGGCGGGCGGCATTCTCGGTCAGGACGACGGTTGCGGTCATTCTCTTTATTTCTCATGAACGACTAAGGCTTGCGACATTGCGCGATTCTATGCCCAAAAGATGAGGACGGGCAGGCTCGGTGTCAAACCCGGATATGAAATAACATTATGGCAGCGGCGATGGGCCTCGACAATTATGGCGCAGGGTTGAAGCCGGGGGAACGCTCGTCGGCCCCATATGCCGCTAACGCGGTGCCGAGCCGGGGCCGGGAACATGCTGAGCCCGAATGTCCGATGCGCAGCCCGTTCCAGCGCGATCGCGACCGTATAATCCATTCGGCGCCGTTCCGACGGCTGCTGCACAAGACGCAGGTATTTGTCTTCCACGAGGGGGACCACTACCGGACGCGGCTGACGCATTCCCTCGAAGTGGCGCAAATTGCACGGACCATCGCGCGCCAGTTGCGCCTTGACGAAGACCTCGCGGAGGCGTTGGCGCTGGCGCACGATCTGGGGCATTCGCCGTTCGGGCATGCCGGGGAAAGGGCGCTCGATCAGGTCACGGCCGAATTTGGCGGGTTCGACCACAACGCGCAATCGCTCAAGGTCGTAATGCGGCTGGAACGGAAATATTGCGGATTCGACGGGATGAACCTGACCTGGGAGACGCTTGAGGGGCTTGCCAAGCACAACGGGCCGGTGGCGGACCCGAAGCATTCGGTGGTCGCCAAAGTCGCCGGTCTCCTAGGGCATTGGCGAAGCCTGGAACTCAGCCAGTATGCCAGCGCGGAGGCTCAGGTGGCGTCTCTTGCCGACGACATCGCCTACGTTTCGCATGATACCGACGATGGTCTGCGTGCGGGGCTTTTGTCGCTCGACGATCTGAAGGAGGCGCCGCTCGCCGGGCCGCTGGCAAAGCGCTTGACCGCAAACGGAGGCGGCGCCATCGAGCCGTCACGGGCGATATATGAGATTACACGGGCGATGATCACCGCCATGGTCGGGGATTGCGTCGCGGAATCGCGGCTGCGGTTGGCCGCGCTCAATCCGGGTTCGCCTGACGACATACGTCTGGCGGAAAGCGAGACGGTCGCGTTCTCCGATCAACTCGTCGGCGATATCCGAGCGCTCAAGGCTTTTTTGTTCGAGCGGGTTTACCGGCACGACCGCGTCATGACGGTGATGAGCGCAGCCGAGCAGGTCGTCGTCGACCTGTTCCAGCGCTATATCGCCGAGCCGTCGCTGCTGCCGGAAGCCTGGCATCAGGCCGCCCAGCAACGCGGGGGGCGCAGGCTTGCCCGCCTTGTTGCCGATTTCGTTGCAGGCATGACGGACCGGATGGCGATGGCCGAGCACTGCCGCCTGTTTGACGCGAGCCCGGAATTACGATAGCGCCAGCAGCAATCCAGGGTTTGTTCGGTCAACGCGTCCCTTGTTCAACACTCGGCAAGCCGGGTTTTCGATGTTCAACACTCGGCAAGCCGGTGTTGAATTGCAGGCCGGCGTCGATCCGAGAGTTGAGCGGTTCGGAAACTTGGCGGTGACAATCGCGGAGGGGCCGGCCCGGCAAAAGAGGTATTTCGCGCATGAACGTTTTCGCCCACGTCGAAGGGCTGATCAGATCATCGCTATCTGCGATGCAGGCCGATGGCGTCCTACCGGCGGATATCGACATTTCCGGCATCGAGGCGGAGACACCGCGCGATAAAACACATGGCGATTTCGCCACCAATGCAGCGATGGTTCTGGCCAAGAAGGCCGGGATGAAGCCGCGCGATATCGCCGATGAGCTAAAAGTCCGGATGGAACGTTTCGCGGACATCGAAAAGGTAGACGTGGCCGGCCCGGGCTTTCTAAATATGAAATTCAAGCCGGAGTTCTGGCAGGCAATGGTGGGTGCCATCCTGGAGGCGGGTGAACTCTACGGCCGGGTTGACGTCGGGCATGGGACGAAAACCAACGTGGAGTACGTTTCCGCCAATCCGACCGGGCCGATGCATGTGGGCCATTGCCGCGGCGCGGTCTTCGGCGACGCACTGGCCGGGCTCCTTAAATTTGCCGGCTACGATGTTTCGCGCGAATACTACATCAACGATGCCGGTGGGCAGGTCGATATGCTGGCCCGTTCGGCTTACCTGCGCTACCGCGAGGCACTCGGCGAAGATATCGGCGAAATTCCCGAGGGTCTTTATCCGGGCGACTATCTCGTGCCGGTGGGGGACGCGCTGGCGGCCGAGTTCGGCGACAAGCTTAAGGAGCGGGACGAAGCCGACTGGATGCCTGTCGTCCGTGCCAAGGCCATCGAACTGATGATGGTGATGATCCGGGAGGATCTCGCAGCCCTCAACATTCATCACGACGTGTTTTTCTCTGAAGCGTCGCTGCAAGCCAACGGCCGTGACCTGATCAAGGAAGCCATCGACGAACTGAAAGGCAAGGGGCTCATCTACGAAGGCGTGCTGCCGAAGCCCAAGGGGCACGACGACGAGGAATGGGAGGAGCGCGAACAGCTCTTGTTCCGCTCGACCGAGTTCGGCGACGACGTCGACCGGGCGATCGCCAAGTCGGATGGGAGCTACACCTATTTCGCCGGCGACATCGGCTATCACTATGACAAGTTGCAGCGCGGGTTCACGCACCTGATCAACGTCTTCGGTGCCGACCATATTGGTTACATCAAGCGGATGAAATCGGCTGTCGCCGCGTTGTCGGACGGCATGGCTGAGTTCGACATCAAGGTGTGCCAGCTCGTGAAGCTGTACCGCGGCGGAGAGCCGGTGCGGATGTCGAAGCGGGCGGGGACCTTCGTGACGCTGCGTGACGTCGTCGAGGAGGTCGGCCGGGATCCGGTCCGTTTCATGATGCTCTACCGGAAAAATGACGCGCCGCTCGATTTCGACTTCGCCAAGGTTACCGAGCAATCCAAGGACAATCCGGTGTTTTACGTGCAGTACGCCCATGCGCGTGCGGCGTCGGTAACGCGGAATGCAAAGGAGGCCTTTGCAGAGCTGGATGCCTCATCGGATGCACTGGGCGGGGCGGACTTGTCGAAACTGACCGATCCGGGCGAAATCGAGCTGATCAAGATGCTCGCAACCTTTCCGCGGCTGATAGAGGGCGCGGCGCGGGCTCATGAGCCGCATCGGCTGGCATTCTACCTCTATGAAGTGGCCAATGCCCTGCATTCACAATGGGCGCGAGGCAATGATTCGCCACATTTACGCTTTATCGCCCAAGGGGATGTGGGGATGACAGCGGCCCGCCTTGCCATGATTGCTGCGACACAACAGGTGATATCCTCCGGATTGGGTGTACTCGGCGTCGAGGCCCCGGACGCGATGCGCTAGACTCCGATTCGGGAGTGTCGCCGCCACGCAGTGCCAGAACGGGTCCGCGCGGTCGGTAATGAGGGGTGCGCCACATGTCGAATTCAAACGGGAGACAGCGGCCGGGTTTCCCGCCGGCTAATCCACCGGCCTACGAGGGCCGGCAGATGGATCCGCGACAGATGCCGCACCAGCCGCATGCTCAGGGCGACGAACCTGCGTTGTCGTGGCCGCCGCGCGATGTGCAGCCCGATCCGCGAAGCGTAGGGGGACATGATGGCCACGACGGTCGTCAGAACGGCCGGGAGTGGCAGCAGCCCCAGCAGGGCTATGGGTTTCCGCAGGAAGCAGGCGGGCAGCCGCGATACCACGACTCACATGGACGACCGCTGACGGCTCATCCAGAGGCGCCCTATCCGGCCGATCCCTATCGTTATCCCAACGAACCCGAAGGTGTTCCTGAAGATCCCTACGCGCAGCCAACCCTGGGAGGTGGCAACCGCCGAGGTTATGACGGTGGTCCGCCGCCACACGAAAGCGGTGCAAGCCCCTATACCGCGCGATTCGAAGCCTATGTGCCTCCAAGCGTCGCGTCCGAGCCCCACAATGGGCGGCAGGACTACGGTGCAGGTTACGGCGCTGCTCAGGAAGAACCAAATCTGCGCAACAGTACCTACGAGGATGGCTGGCCGGCCACGGTTCCATCGCAGGGCGGCTACGCCCGCGGTGAAGCGGCGCACTATCCGCCCCAGCAGGGCTATTCACAGGATCCGCGCTTCGCGCAGGAGCAGCGCTATGCTCAAGAGCCGTCCGCTTATGGCGGCGAACAGTGGGGCAATCCGGCCGGCGGCTACGCAGACGGCGCTCAACAACAGGACCCCGCGACGGGCTGGCCGCAGGGCCATGGCGGGGATGCGTACGCCTATCCCACAGATCAATACGGGCAACATGTCGACCCGGCGCTGGCCGCCGGCCCGCAGGATGTTGCCGTCAACGAAGAGTATGACGAATACGACGATGAATACGAAGCCGAAGACGCGCCGCAGTCGGGCCGCTCGCGGCTGCTGATGATCGTCGGCGCGCTCGTCGGTGCGATCGTGATCGGGGCCGGGCTGGCCTACGGCTACAAGACGTTCAGCGGTGGCGAGTCCCGCATTGCTGGAGCCCCTCCGGTCGTTCGCGGGGATGCCCAGTCGAGCAAGGCGCGTCCGGATGATCCGGGCGGGCGTCAGTTCGATCATACCGACTCGCAGGTGATGCGCCGAATCAGCCAGGAAGGCCGCGCGTCGGGCGCGAACGATGCCAGCGGTACGCGCCGCGTGGCCACGATGATGATTGGGCGCGACGGGCGGGTCGTTGAGCCGGAGCAGCCCTCCTTGCCGGCGGCTGCTGCCCCCGAGCAGCCGGTGGTGTCGGTTCCAGGCCTGACGGTCGTCGATGGATTTGCCGGACAGCGCGCCGCGAGGCAGGCTGCAGCCGCCAACTCTGGGGATGGGGGAAGGCCAATCGTGGTGAGCCCGCCGACGAACAAGACGTCGAACGCCTTGTCGCCTGTGCGACCGGTTTCGGTCACACAGGATCCGCAGAAAGCCTCTGTAGCAGTGTCGCCGCCGCCAAAGGCGCCGGAGAAGGTGGCGGCAGCGGCCGCAGTAGCTCCGCCGCGAACGTCCGTCCCTGTCGTCAAAACCCAGCCGAAACCACCGGTTTCGGCGGCGCCGTCGACAGCACCTTCAACCGGCGGAAATGGTTACGTCGCCGTGTTGGCGTCGGTTCCGGTCTCCAGTACGAGCCGGCTCGATGCGCTGAAGACGTTTGCCGATATCCAGCAGAACTACGGCAACGTACTGCGCGACCGGACACCGGACGTGCGGGAAGCCAACCTTGGTGAAAAGGGCACCTATCACCGGCTCATGGTGGGACCGCCGGCTTCGCGGGAAAGCGCGAACGCGCTGTGCAAGGAGCTCAAGAGCGCCGGCTATTCCAGTTGCTGGATTACGTCGTACTGAGCCCGGACATCGATGCGATCAGCCTTTATCACAGGGCTTGCCGGTTTCCGGCTTGGCGCCGCCGAGCGTGAATTTCTGAACGAGGCGCGTCCGGCCGGCCTCATCTTGTTCTCGCGCAATTGCGCATCTCCCGACGAGATCCGGCGCCTCGTCGCTGATGCCGTAGCGGCTATTGGCGCGGACGACGTTCTGGTGCTGATTGATCAGGAGGGGGGACGGGTTCAGCGTCTGCGTCCGCCTCTTGGGCGCAACTTGCCAAGCGCAAGGGCGTTTGGTGAGCTTTATGAAACGGGTGCAGATCCGGCGGTTGCAGCTGGCCGGCTCATCTTCCGGCTGCTGGCCGAAGATCTCCGCGGCCTTGGTATCAACTGCGACTGCGCGCCGGTGCTCGACATTCCGGTGCCGGGCGCTGACGGGATCATCGGGGACCGGGCCTATTCGGTTACACCGGGGGCGGTGATCGCGCTCGGCCGGGCCGTCTGCCAGGGGCTGATGGCGGGCGGCGTCGTACCGGTGATCAAGCATATTCCAGGACATGGTCGCGCGGGGTGTGACAGTCATCTCGCGCTGCCCGTGGTGGATGCTTGTCTTGCGGACTTGCGCTCAAGCGATTTTGCGCCATTTCAGGCGCTCGCCGACATGCCGGCGGCGATGACCGCACATGTTGTCTACTCGGCGATCGATGCGCAGGCCCCGGCGACGACGTCACAAGCGACCATCGGCGGCATCATCCGCGACGAGATCGGCTTTTCCGGGCTGTTAATGAGCGACGATTTGTCGATGAAGGCGCTGTCGGGGCCGATCGAGAAGCGCGCGGCCGAAGCGATCGCAGCCGGCTGCGACGTCGTCCTGCACTGCAATGGCGATATCGACGAGATGCGAGCGGCAGCGGCCGGGTCGCCGGCACTGCAGGGCGAAGCCCTGGCCAGATTCAACGCAGCATTTTCGGTGACGCGGGCGCAGGTCGATTTCGATGCCGAAGAGGCCGTTCGCGTTCTGGAGCGCATCCTGGCTGGCGGCCGGGCGGAAATTCCCGAAGTATGATAAAGACTTCGCTTGCGTTTCTTGACGAACGAATCGAGGCATTGTGGCGGGCATGATCCCTGAAGAACCAACTGAGCCCGAGGAAAGCGTTGCTGCCTCCTCGCAACTGGACTGGGACAGCCCGGAGCGGCTGTCGCTCGTGGAAGGCGATCGCGACCAGTTGCAAGTGGATGTCGGCGGCTTCGAGGGGCCACTCGACCTGCTTCTGGCGCTGGCGCGCACGCAGAAGGTCGATCTTGCCAACATTTCAGTCCTGGCACTTGCAGAACAGTATCTGCAATTCATCGCACAGGCCCAGACTTTGCGCCTCGAAGTGGCTGGCGAATATCTCGTCATGGCTGCCTGGCTGGCGTTTCTCAAATCGAAGCTTCTGTTGCCGCGCGATGACAAGTCCGATGATGTCGCAAGTGCCGAAGAGCTGGCACAACGGTTGGCCTTCCGGCTGATGCGGCTCGAAGCCATGCGGGAACGGGCGGCGCAACTGATGACGCGTGCACGCTTCGGGCGCGACGTGTTTGGGCGCGGCATGCCGGAACGCGTCACGGCGATCCGCCAGCGGGTCTGGGGAGCGGACATCAACGACCTGCTGCTGGCTTATGCTGGATCGCGGCAAAGGACGATCAGGACAGTTCACACGGTACGCGCGCGCAAGGTCTGGTCGATCAAGCAGGCGCGCGGCCATCTGCAGCGGTTGATCGGCAGCGTAGTGCCTGGATCGTGGTCCGACTTCGACGGCTTCCTGCGGGAGTTCATGACTGTTACGGCGGATGCCGAAGAGGTCAGGACGGTGCGGGCGAGTTCGTTCGGGGCGACCTTGGAAATGGCGCGTGAAGGACTCGTCGAACTGCGCCAGGACGGACCGTTCCAGCCGATCTATATGCGGCGTCGCGACGGTGAAGTGTGGGAGCCTGCGAAATGACGGCTGGAAACGCACCACCCGGCGGCACCGGGCCGCCGAAACTGCGGCTCGTCACCAGCAGCGAGGTGGGCGCGGCGGGAAACGACGTTGCCGACGCGGTTCTGGAAGATGGCGGGACAGCCATCGAAGCGGCCGCAGAGACAGAGGCAGGGGAAGTTCCAAGCACCATGCCAAAGCAGTCGCGCGAGCGTGCCGAGATGCTGCGCATCCTCGAAGCACTTTTGTTCTCCGCACCGCAGTCAATGAGCATGCAGAAGCTTTCCGAGTTCCTGCCTCCCGGCGAAGACCCGCTGCCGCTCCTCATGGACCTGCAGGCACACTACCAGGGGCGCGGGGTGAATCTTGTCCGGGTTGCGGGAAAATGGGCGTTCCGGACGGCGGCCGATCTCGGCTATCTCTTGAAAAGAGAGACCATCGAGGAGCGGCGACTGTCGAAGGCCGCCCTCGAGACGCTGGCAATCATCGCCTACCACCAGCCGGTGACGCGCGCCGAAATCGAACAGATCCGCGGCGTGTCGACTTCGGCGGGGACGCTCGACATTCTTCTCGACACGTCGTGGATCAGGCCGCGGGGCCGGCGACGGGCGCCTGGACGACCAGTGACGTACGGGACGACGGAGTTGTTTCTCGAGCACTTCGGCCTCGACAATGTTGCCGATCTTCCCGGGCTTGGCGAGTTGCGAGGAGCCGGATTGCTCAGTGCGCAGTTGCCGCCGGACTTTTCGGTTCCACAGCCGAACGACGTGGCTTCCCTGATGCCGGACGAACTGCCGCTCGATGACGACGAGGAGGATCAGGCTGATCTCGAACTCGACGATCGCACATTGGATGGGGACGAGGACGAATCCGAGGGCGGTGAAGCAGGCGATAGCGGCTGGGATGACGAAGACTTGCATGAAATGCGCGAGGCCGATAAGCCGGAGCCCTCATCGGGCTGACACCCAGCCCATTTCCTCAACGCATGACGGAATAAAGGCCCGCCTATTGCAGTGGCGCGAGTGGATTTCACGGCAGTTGACAGCCGAAGCGCCGCCCCCAGTCCAAGAGGCAGGGGCGCGGGCGGCGGCGATGTTTGCCGCGCGGCTGACGTTTGAAGGCGTCGAGCGACGCTATGGCGACATTTACGCTTTGCACCATGTCGATCTCGATATCGCGCCCGGCGAGGTCGTCTGCCTGCTCGGACCATCGGGGTGCGGGAAAACGACGCTACTGCGAATTGCCTCGGGAATCGAGAAGCCGTCGGCGGGGCGGGTCCTCATCAACGACCGCGAAGTTGCCGGGCCCAATGCCTTCGTGCCGCCCGAGCAGCGCTCGGTCGGGCTGATGTTCCAGGACTTCGCGCTGTTCCCGCATCTGTCGATCCTCGAAAACGTGGCGTTCGGCTTGAGGAAGTTGCCACGCGAAGAAGCGAGGCGCGCGGCACTTGCCGTCCTGGCACGCGTCGGTTTGCAGAAGTTCGCGGACGGCTATCCGCACACGCTCTCGGGCGGGCAGCAGCAGCGGGTGGCGCTGGCGCGGGCCATCGTGCCGCGGCCGTCGGTGATGCTGATGGATGAGCCGTTTTCCGGTCTCGACGTGCAACTGCGCGACGAAATGCAGGAGGAGACGCTGGCGCTGTTGCGGGAGACGCGAGCGACGTCGCTGATCGTGACGCACCACCCGGAAGAGGCGATGCGCCTTGGCGACCGGATCGCGGTGCTCAGGGCGGGGCGCCTCGTCCAGTTCGACAAGGCCGAAAAGCTCTATGACCATCCAGCCGACTTGCTCGTTGCCAGGATGTTTTCTGAAATCAACGAGGTAGCCTATGTCGTCAGCGGCGGGGGCATCGATACGCCGCTGGGGCGGCTCGAAGCGCCGCCGGGGGTCAAACAGGGCGAATCCGCCGTCGTCTGCATTCGTGAACGCGGGGTCGAAGTCAAATCCTCGGGTCAAGGACTGCCCGGTCGCGTGCTACATGTCCGCTTTCTCGGCGACATCGACCTCCTCGAAATCGGTGTCCAGGGGTTCGAGGCACCGCTCAGGGTGAGGACACCGCATTATGCGCATTGGGCGAAAGGTGCGGAGGTCGGAATCGAGGTGGACCCGGCGCGCCTCCTGGTGTTTCCGGCCAATGGCGGCAATTCGGCCTGATTTGAGGGAGCAACCTTGGAAACTACTCGGGCGGCACTGCTTGCCGGGGGTTCGGCTTTCGTGCGATAGTTGGAACTTAACAGGAAACTCGCAGCACTTGCGCTGCTTAGGAGTTGAGAACTTATGGGTACATTCAGCGTCACGCACTGGATCATTCTGCTCGTGATCGTCGTATTGCTGTTTGGCAGCGGGCGCATCTCTTCGGTGATGGCCGACGTCGCCAAAGGCATAAAGAGCTTCAAGAAGGGAATGGCCGACGACGACGACGAAACCGTCAAGAAGCAGGAAGGTTCGGCGGCGATCGAGCATCAGGCCAGTGCTGCCGAAAAGGCCGAGGCGCAGCGTACCAAGGCTGGTTGAAAGAGCCGTCAGACCGGGGAAATCGGTCCGCTTCGCAAGCCTGACTAAGATGCGCAGCTTTGCCGCCCCGGTTTTCGATCTGGCAGCGGGTCGCCAGTATCGCCAACTTCGCCAAACCGTCCGGTTCGTCCGGGCGGCCTCTGATGGTCTTCCAGAAACACATGTTCGATATCGGCTGGAGCGAGCTACTGATCCTGGGCGTCATCGCGCTTATCGTGGTGGGGCCGAAGGATCTGCCCGGTCTGCTGAGGACGCTTGGCAAGTATCTGGGTGTCATCCGCCGCCAGGCTTCCGAGTTCCGCACGCAGTTCGATGAAGCGCTGCGCGAGACGGAGCTTGATCAGATCCGCAAGGACATGGCCGGCATCAAGCAGGATCTAACGTCGTCGGTGCATGGAGCCGCCCGTCAGGTTGAACGCGATCTCGATCCGGGAAAAATCGACGCGTCGGCCAAAGCGACGATCGAGAAGAAAACCGCTTCAGGGGCAGTGACAGGCTCCGGGGAGGAGGCAGGCGCCGCATCGAGCGAGGCAGCCGAGGACGACTGGGTGCAGGCGACATTCGATGATCCCGGACCACAAAAGAAGGCCGAGGCTGAGGCCGCCGCCTCCGAGCCCGTCGCACGCGCCAGTCGCGGTGCCGAGAAGAGCGGAGTCTGATCCCGATGGCAGATACAGTCGGTCACGGTGCCAACGACAACTCTGATATCGAGGCTTCAAAGGCGCCGATTCTCGATCACCTTATCGAATTGCGGCAGCGGCTGATCTATTCGGTCGCCGCATTCTTTGTCATGTTCATTTTGTGCTTCGCGGTCTCAAAGCACATCTACAACATCCTGTTGTGGCCGTTCGTCAGCGTGGTCGGCGCGGAGCACGCCAAGACCATCTACACGCACCTGTTGGAAAAGTTCTTCGTCGACATCAAGGTCGCGATGTTCGGGGCGGCATTCCTGTCGTTCCCGGTGGTGGCAATGCAGGTCTACAAGTTCGTGGCGCCGGGGCTCTACAAGAACGAGCGGGCGGCGTTCCGCCCCTATCTCATCGCGACCCCGCTCCTGTTCATCCTCGGCGCGTGCATCGTCTACTTTATCGCAATGCCGCTCCTGGTGCGGTTCTCGGTCGGTTTCCAGCAGGCGGGCGATGCCTCGACGGCCGCGATCGAACTTCTGCCGAAGGTCAGCGAATACCTGTCGTTAATCATGACCCTGATCATGGGATTCGGCATCTGCTTTCAGTTGCCCGTCGTGCTGACGTTGATGGCGCGGGCCGGCGTCATCGATTCAGCGGCACTGATCGCCGGGCGGCGCTATGCAATCCTCGGGATTTTCGCCGTCGCGGCCGTGCTGACCCCGCCGGACGCCATTTCCATGATCATCATGGCGCTGCCGACGTGCCTGCTCTACGAAGCCTCAATCTGGACCGTGAAGTGGGTCGAGAAAAAAGAGGCCGACAAGGCGGCGGAGTAAGCCGCCGGCTCGTTGATTTTCACGAGAACCGACCTGCTGGCGACCTGCGCCATTTGCCCGTATGGACCCTCGCGCCTGTGCGTCCTATAGGTCTGGGCAGAGCTGGAGTGGGTTCGCTGTGCGTGGCATCGCGATCGCGCTTTGGTTTAATTTCTTGCAGCATGTTGTTTGCGCCAGACAGCTAGAGGGCGACGCCAGTGTTCGACATCAAATGGATACGGGACAACGCAGAGCATTTTGACCAGGGCTTGAAAGCCAGAGGCCTCGATCCGCTGGCAGCCGAGCTGATTGCGCTCGATGAAAAACGCAGGGGGATTGTCACCCGGGTTCAGGATATGCAGAGCCGCCGCAATGCCGCCTCCAAGGAGATCGGCAAGGCGATGGGGGCAAAGGACAGTGCGCTGGCCGACAAGCTGAAGGCGGAAGTCGCGGCACTGAAAGAGGGGCTGCAGGCAGGCGAGGAAGACGAGCGCAAGGCGACGGGGGAACTCAACGCGGCGCTGTCGGCGATACCCAATCTGCCGCACGAAGACGTGCCGGTCGGGGCGGACGAGAACGATAACGTCGAAGTGCGCAAGTCGGGGAGCCCGCGCAAGTTCGACTTCGCACCCAAGCAGCACTTCGAGATCGGGGAATCGCTGGGCCTGATGGACTTCGAGACGGCGGCTAAGATCTCGGGCGCGCGGTTCGTCGTGCTCAAGGGGGCGCTCGCAAAGCTTGAGCGGGGAATCGCCTCGTTCATGCTCGACTTGCATACGACCGAGAACGGCTACACCGAATACCTGCCGCCGTTCCTGGTGCGCGATGAAGCTGCCTACGGCACCGGCAACCTGCCGAAGTTTAAAGATGATCTATTTCAAACTTCGAGAAATCCTGGTCAGGCCGATGAGTTATTCGATCATTTGATTGCAGACGGTATGAAAAAAGCTTTTTCTGCCGTGAGAGAACAGATTGCAGACGGTGCCAAGCCCG
>LOEV01000046.1 GCA_001516065.1 Alphaproteobacteria bacterium BRH_c36 | reverse complement strand
GAAATACCGCCGCCATGGCGGCTTTTCTGGCCCGATGAAAGAGCAACGGCAGCACTACCGACCTGCATAACCCCACCTGCGGCCTTCAAACCGACCTGTTCAGACGTTCCCTAGGGTGATTGGATCGTTGGCGTTGGCCGGAGGAGAAGCCTCACCGTCCAGAACTTTTGTGTGCATTCGAGCTGTTTGCAGCGCCATCCAAGTATCGATGCGATATAACCTCCGCAACTAGCGGGGGGGTGAATGAAACTCGAAGAAGTTGCCAAGGGTACCAGTCTTTCCGGTCTCTCGCCGCGAGGCATCGCGGAGGTCGTGGCTGTCGACTGGCTCGGCGAGGATCAGCTGCAGGTCACGTTTCGTGCCGACGGCCGCTTGGACGAGCGCATCCTCGCTCGAGCTGATGAAGACAGGCTCACGGCCGCCAGGGCAGTCCGGCCGTTTTCGTTCGCTGCGAATGCGGATGAGTTTCGGCTGGTCTCTGAGGCCCGCCGCATCCGATTGGCCCACCTGTTCGATCCCTATCTCGCGCTCACATCTTCCACGATCGAAGCACTCCCGCATCAGATTACCGCCGTCTATGGTGAGATGTTGCCGCGCCAGCCGCTTCGCTTCCTGCTCGCCGATGACCCCGGTGCCGGCAAGACAATCATGGCCGGCCTGTTCATCAAGGAATTGATGCTGCGCGGTGATCTCAAGCGCTGCCTGATCGTTGCGCCGGGATCGTTGGTTGAGCAGTGGCAGGACGAACTGCACGAGAAGTTCGACCTCCGGTTCGATGTGGTGAGCCGGCAAATGATCGACGCAGCCTACCACGGCAATCCGTTTCGTGATTTCGACCGCCTGATCCTGCGCCTCGACATGGCATCCCGCTCGGAAGAGATGCAGGCTCTGATCGAGGCATCGCCTGACTTCGATCTCGTAATCGTCGACGAGGCCCACCGAATGTCCGCGACGTACTTCGGTAATGAGGTGAAGCGAACCAAGCGGTTCCTGTTTGGACGGAGGCTCGGCCAAAACACCCGTCACCTCCTTCTCATGACCGCGACACCGCATAACGGAAAGGACGAGGACTTCCAGCTTTTCCTCTCATTGTTGGACCACGATCGCTTTGAAGGCCGTCCGCGTGATGGAATGCGTGCGGTCCAGCCTGCCGATCTGATGCGGCGTCTCGTGAAGGAAGAACTGTATTGGTTCGATGGCCGACCGCTGTTCCCCGAGCGCCGCGCCTACACGGTCAGCTATCGCCTCTCCGCAGCGGAGGCCGATCTCTACAGCCGCGTCACAGATTACGTTCGCGAGGAAATGAACCGCGCGGACCGGGTGGGAGAAGCCGCGGCGCGGAACAACGTTGGGTTCGCGCTGATGTCGCTGCAGCGGCGGTTGGCCTCGTCCCCGCGTGCGATCTGGATCTCTCTCAAAAGGCGTCGCACAAGGCTCCAGGCGCGCCTGGAGGAAGAGCAGATCAGAGCGCGCGGGCAATTGAGCAAGCCGCTTGCGGGCCCACTTCGGGACCTGGACAGCGACGATATGGACGAAATGCCCGAGGAAGAACTGGAGGCACTGGAAGACGAGGCGATCGACACTGCCTCCACGGCACGCACCCTGGACGAACTGGCAGCCGAGATTGCCAGTCTCACAGACCTGGAGGCGCGGGCGTATCAACTGTGCCGGTCCGGGGAGGATACGAAGTGGTCGCAGCTCGCGCAGATCCTCGATCAACCACCCGTTTACGATCCCGACACGGGCCGCCAGAAGAAGATCCTGATCTTCACGGAGCCGCGCGACACGCTCGATTACTTGCAGGAGAAGATTTCGACCCGGCTCGGCGATCCGGAAGCTGTCCGCGTGATCCATGGCGGGGTTCCGCGCCAACAGAGGCGGGCAGCAGTCGCCGCGTTCAACGATGACCCGAAGATGAGGGTCCTGATCGCGAATGATGCGGCGGGCGAAGGTGTGAACCTTCAACGTGGCGCACATCTCATGGTCAACTACGACCTACCCTGGAACCCGAACCGTTTGGAACAGCGGTTTGGCCGTATTCACCGCATCGGGCAGACCGAGGTCTGTCATCTCTGGAACCTAGTCGCCGGCGAAACCCGCGAGGGCGCCGTTTACGCCCGTCTGCTCGAAAAGCTGGAGGAGGCCCGCAACGCGCTCGGTGGCAAGGTCTACGACGTCTTGGGCGAGCTGTTTGTCGACGAACGCCTTCAAGACCTGCTGTTTGCCGCCGTACGCTACGGCGAGCAGGAAGAAACCCGAGCCCGGCTACTGCAAGTTGTCGAGGGCGCCGTCGATCAGGAGCGACTGACCGAACTGACCAAACGCGCTCAGCTGTCCGCAGAATCACTCAGTCCGTCAAAAGTCGAGGAACTGCGCCTCGAAATGGAACGCGCGTCCGCCCAGCGGCTGCAACCGCACTACATCAAGGCCTTCTTTATGGAGGCATTCCGACGCCAAGGCGGCATCATGGACCCACGCGAAGATGGCCGCTGGGAAGTCACGCGCGTGCCGTCGCGCGTGCGCTTGCACGATCATGCCGCCGGTTCCGGCGATCCGGTCCTGGAGCGTTATCAGCGCGTGTGCTTCGACAAGGCACACCGAAAGCCAACGGCGCAGGATGCAGACGCAGCGCTTATAGCGCCTGGGCATTCGCTTCTGGAGGCGGTCACCGATCTCACCATCGAAGAGCTGGGATCTGCATTGCGTGAGGGTGCCGTCCTCATCGATGAGAACGACCCGGGCCTGAGCCCCAAACTCCTGATCATGGCCGAGCACGCAATCCGGGATGGGCGACAGGCGGCAGATGGGCGGCCGAGAGTCATCTCCCAGCAAATCGAGAGCGTCTACTTGAAGTCCGACGGTACGGCCCAAATCGCCGGGCCGGCACCCTACCTCGATCTGCGTGCCCCGACCGATGACGAGCGCGCGCTCGGCGATGAACTCATGCAGGCGGATTGGCTGACAGGGGACCTGAATGCTAAAGCCGTTCAGTTCGCGGCACAGATGCTGGTACCTGAGCACTTGGCAATGGTCCGTGAGCGCCGCCTCTCGCACCTGAAAAAGGTCGAGGACGAAGTCCGCGATCGCCTCTCGCGGGAAATCCGCCACTGGGATGCGCGCACAAACAAGCACCGCCAGCAGATCATGGCCGGCAAGGACGAGACGCTCGCGCTCAGAAAGGCCGAGGCCCGCGCCAATGAACTGGGCCAACGCTTAGAAATGCGCCTGACCGAATTGCAGCTCGAGCGCGACATCGCAGCGCTCAGGCCAAATATCATGGGCGGTGCGCTTGTCATCCCGATGGGGCTCATCGATGCGCGGCTACGCCCGGCAGCGCCGGATGGATTCGCCGAAGATACCAGCGAGGTCGAAATGATCGCCATGGACGCGGTCATGGCGGCGGAACGTGCGGCCGGTCGACACCCGGTGGATGTCTCGATGCACAATCGCGGCTGGGACATCGAGAGCTTCACCAGCGATGGCCAGATGCTGCTGCTCGAAGTGAAAGGCCGAATGGTGGATGGCCGTGACATCATCGTCACGCGCAACGAGATGCTCAAAGCCCGCAACGCCGGCAGGCAATACCATCTCGTCGTCGTGCAGGTCGCTGCTGGTTTTGCGCACCAGCCAGTCTACATCGCTGATCCGGCGACACATTTCTGGTATGAGGGTGACTTCAAGGACACGTGCCGCCACTTTGCAGTGCGCGACCTTCTCGCTGTCTCCACAACTACTCCGCGACTTGAGTAGCGGTATTCCTCGCGTTTTGTGGCCGTTTGGCCGATCCAAGTACGATGAAAGCAAAAGATTCGCCGACCCGCATCAAACTGATCGAACACTCCATGCCGCTTGACGCGATCAACGTCGCGTCAAGCCGGGAGAAATCCATTCGGCACGGGCATCCCTCCACGCTGCATCTGTGGTGGGCGCGCAGGCCGCTGGCGGCGTGTCGTGCGGTGCTGTTTGCGCAACTCGTGGACGACCCGTCGTCCTGGCCGGATCGGTTCCCGACGGAGGACGACCAGGACCGCGAGCGGCGACGTCTGCACGACGTGATCAAACAGTTCGTCGAGTGGCCGAAATCGACCCAGCAGGATCAGTCGCGCTTCGAGGCAGCGATTGAGGCGGCCCGTTACGAGATCGCGCGATCCGTGGCCTGGGGGCTGGGCGAGGAGCCGCCAGCCGCGGACGACGGGGCTGCCATTCTCGACTATCTCCAGACCAAGGCGCCGCCAGTTTACGACCCGTTCTGCGGTGGCGGGTCGATCCCGCTGGAAGCACAGCGGCTGGGGTTGCGGGCGTATGGCTCGGACCTGAACCCCGTCGCGGTTCTCATCACCAAGGCGCTGATTGAGTTTCCGCCGAAATTCGCGGGGCTGCCACCGGTGCATCCTGAGGCAAAAGACGACCTGAGGTCCTGGAAGGGCGCGCAGGGCTTGGCGGAAGACGTGCGCCGCTACGGCAAGTGGATGCGCGATGAAGCCGAAAAACGCATCGGCCATCACTATCCGAAGGCCAAGCTGGAGGATGGGAGTGAGGCGACGGTGATTGCCTGGCTCTGGGCGCGAACGGTGGCTTCGCCGGATCCGTCGCAGAAGGGCGCGCATGTGCCGCTCGCATCGTCGTTCGTGCTGTCCTCGAAGATGGGCAAGGAAGCCATCGTCGTTCCGGTCCGGGATCCCCAGGCGAAAGACTGCTGGCGGTTTGAGGTTAAGTCGAGCGGGATTTCTGCTGAGGAGCTTCTGGCTGCGAAGAATGGGACAAAGTCATCGCGTGGCGCCAATTTTGTTTGCTCACTATCCGGAACGGCCATTGAGGGCGATTACGTCAAGGCTGAAGGCAAAGCCGGGCGGATGGGCGCGCGGCTGATGGCGATCGTTGCTGAAGGCGAACGCAGGCGAGTCTACCTCGCGCCGATCGATGCCCATGTTGAGGCCGCTGAGATTGACAAACTGGAGGTCCCAGAACTGCAGCAGTCGCTTCCCGATGATCCTCGCAATTTTTGGACTGTTCAGTACGGTTTGGATACGTTCGGTGACCTCTTTACCCCGCGCCAGTTGACGGCGCTGACGACGTTTTCGGATTTGGTCGCAGAGGCGCGAGAGCTTGTGCTGGCGGATGCGCGGCAGTCACAAGCTCTTGTCTCCCGCCATGATCCTGACCGCCCGCTCGCAGAAGGCGGCACCGGCCCCGTCGCCTACGCCGACGCGATCGCGACGTATTTGGCATTTGCTGTTTCGAAGTTGGCCGACCGCGGCTCGTCCATTTGTTCTTGGGATAGCAGCCCAAAGATGGAGGCCCTACGAAATACTTTCGCGCGCCAAGCCATTCCTATGACGTGGGATTTTGCGGAAGGTTTCATTTTTTCAAAATCAAGCGGCAACTGGACCAACAATGTAACCTGGGTTGCGGATGTCGTCACGGCGTTGTCCGCGGCTGCTCCAGCCACGGTGAGTCAAATAAACGCGCCTCACAACAACTACCCTGTGCGGCCAACACTGATCTCGACCGATCCTCCCTATTACGACAACATTGGCTATGCCGATTTGGCTGATTTTTTCTTTGTCTGGTTGCGGCGCAGTTTGAAAGACGTGCATGCCGATCAGTTCCGCCGACTGACAACGCCGAAATCTGAAGAACTGGTTGCGACGCCCTACCGCCACGGCGGCAAGGATAAGGCCGAGGCCCATTTCATGGCTGGCATGGGCGATGCCCTGCGCGCCATGAAGAACGCGTCCACAGATGCACCACTCGCGATCTATTACGCCTTCAAGCAATCCGAAGTGAAAGAAGGTGACCTCGTTTCGCCGGGGTGGTCCGCCTTCCTGCAAGCCGTGGTCGATGCTGGGCTTCAGGTCGATGGCACATGGCCGATGCGCACCGAACTCTCCAACCGCATGATCGCGTCGGGCTCGAACGCCCTCGCTGCGTCCGTCGTGCTCGTCTGCCGCAAGCGCCCCGATACCGCGGCCACCATCGGCCGCCGCGAATTCCTGCGCGAGTTGAAACCCGTCATGGACCGCGCAATCCTCGACCACCAGAAGGCCGGCATTCCGTTGCCCGACAGGCGGCAGGCCGCCATTGGCCCCGGCATAGGCGTGTTCTCGAAATACGCCATGGTACGCGAAGCCGACGACAGCGCCATGCGTGTCGCGACCGCGCTCGCGATCATCAACAAGGAGATCGACGCCCTTCTTGCCGAAGGGACCGAGGACCTCGATGCCGAAACCCGCTTCGCGCTCGAATGGTACGCGATGCACGGCTGCCGCACCTCCAAAGGCGGCGCCGGCGATGCCATCGCGATGCTCCAGGCTTTCAATCTGTCCGAGGCCCGCATCAACGCTTCGGGCTTGTTCCTGGCCAAGGGCGGCGATGCCAAGCTGCTCACCCGAGACGAAATGCACGAGGCCGAGCTGGCCCGCTACGGCAAACCTTGGCGGGCGTCGATCGACGACACGTTCACCGTCTGGGAATTGGCCCAGCACATGGCGCGCACTCTCAATGCCCAGGACGGCGGCCTAGATGCCACCGGGCGTCTGCTTGCCGAGCGCCGCACCAATGCCGCCGATGTGCTGCTCATCGCCGAACGGATGTTCGAACTTGCGACCACACGCGGCGAGAATGATGAAGCGCTCGCCTGGAACGATCTCCAGACGAGTTGGCCTGAAATCGAAAACGCCGCCGATCGGGCCGAAGCATCCGGCATCACGGCCGCGCCCGAACAGACGCGATTTGCGCTTTGACACTTTTACCCTCGGGGGAGGGGCCATTGATGACGACGAACCGCGAACGAGTATCCGAAATGCTGCGCCTGATCGAGCAGGGTGCCGCCAAGAAAATCGAGGATCAGCTCAAGGCGTCCTTTGGCACCAGTTGGCGGAATTCGGCGCGACTGCCGAGGTCGTTGACAGCTGCCTCTGATCTGGATGCCTACGCTTGGCTCTATGCCATCGTGCACAACTGGCGCGATGCCTTTCAGGATCACCTGAAGCCCGAATTGCGCGATGCCGCATCCGCTGCATTGGCCGGGCGAAACAAGTGGGGGCACAGCTCCAGCGAGATCGAAGACAACCTCGCGCTGCGCGCCCTGACAGGCGCCGTTGATTTGTTCAAGGGGCTCGGGGCCACGCAGGAGACGGGCAAAGCCCAAGCTCTTGTTGATGATCTGATGACAAGCATCGGCAAAAAGCGCGGTGTGCCGGTCGCGGCGGCAAGCCCAGCGGCGGCCGCGTTGGCCAAAAAGCCCACGTTGACCCTGACATCGCCACGCGAGCCGGAACCCAAGCCTGAGCAGGGCGATCTGTTAGGCGGCGGAGGTGTGGAAGGCCTGACCCCGTGGCGGATTGCGTGTCCACCGCGCGACGATGTGTTGGCCGGCCGGCTGAACAAGGACGTGTTCGCCGCAAACCTTGCAGCCGCCGCGCGCGGGGAAGCCGTTGAGACCTATTCCGATGCCGAGGCCTTCTTTCAGGCCACCCATCTCACCCACGGTCTGGAACTGGTGCTGCGTAGTGCCACCAAGCGGCTGACAGGCGGCGATGGGCCGTCGACGATTGGTCTTCAGACGAACTTTGGTGGCGGCAAGACGCACACGCTGCTTTCGTTGTTGCACCTCACCCGGCTGCGATCTCTTAAAGGCGTCCACACGCTCGATCCGTTGAGCGGCGATCTTGGCTCAAATGGCCTCAGAGGCGTGAAGTCTGCCGTGTTCGTCGGCACCGACAAAGGCCCGGACTTGCCGCTCGAAACGGTGAAGGGCCGACCGATCCGAACGCTGTGGGGTTATCTCGCTTGGCGCCTGGCCGGCGATGAAGGCCTTGAGATGATCCAAGGTGCAGAAACCGCGGGCACCAATCCCGGTGCTCAGGTTTTTCAGAAGGTCTTTGAACGTGCGGGACCATCATTGATCCTGCTCGACGAAATGGTGGCCTACGTTCGCCAGCTGACCGGTCAGCGCTACGACGCGCATATATCGTTCCTCCAGTCGCTGACCGAGGCTGCGGCGCAGACCAAGCACACGCTGATTGTTGGCTCTCTGCCCGAGTCTGACATCGAGGCTGGCGGCAGTGAGAAGGGAAAAGACACTCTGCGGGCGCTGGAAAAACTGTTCGGTCGCACGCAGTCGTCGTGGCAGCCAGCGCAAGGCTCTGAGACCTACGCCGTGATCCGGCGGCGGCTGTTTCAAGACCTCGATGACAATGGCGAGAAGGCGCGCAAGCGTACGATTGAGGCGTTCCGCAAGCTTTATCGCGACAACAAGGGCGATTTCCCACCCAACACGGCTGAGAAGGATTACGAGGCTGCCTTGATTGAAGCGTATCCCGTTCACCCGATGCTTTTCGACAAGTTGTCGACGGAGTGGGGTGGTCTCGACAAGTTCCAGCGCACGCGTGGTGTGCTCTCCTTGCTGGCGCGCACGATCTACGCCAGCTATCGCGATCGCAGCGATGAACCGCTGATCCTGCCAAGTTCCCTGCGCATGAATGACCCCGAGGTCCGTGGTTCGCTTATGGAACCGTTGGAGGGGCCGACTTGGGGTTCGATCATCGACGGCGAGGTGGACGGTGACACGTCTTTACCGGCGCAGATGGAACTGACCCGGCCGCGGTATCGCAACGATCAAATCGTCCGCCGTGCAGCACGCGCGGTGTTCGTATGCACGGCACCGCGAGGCGACTCCCGAGGCGGTCTGACCGGTCCGGAATTGCGATTGAGTTGCGCGACGCCCGGCGAACAAGTGTCCGTTTTTGGCGATGCGTTGCGCGAGCTGTCAGAGCGTGCCGGATACCTGTACGAGGCCGATGGCCGCTATTGGTTCGGGTCGCAGCCGACCTTGAACAAGCTCGCCGACAATCGCGCGGCCGATGTCGATGCCGATCGTGTCGACTCCAAAATTATCGAGTTGCTGGACGCGGACCGGAAAGGTGGCGGCTGGGGCCCAGTGCATATCGCGCCGAACCCGCCGACGGACGTCGAAGAGGCGCCGAAGACGCGGCTGGTGGTACTCGGGCCGACAACGCCTTGGGCGACAGGCGGGGGCTCGCCGGCAGAGGTCGTTGCGTTGGACGCGGTCGCGCGCAGAGCCGGTGGCCAGCGAAAGTTCCGCAACGCGCTGGTGTTCCTGGCTGCTGAAGGTCGCGCGCTTGATGATGCACGCCGCGCAGTCCGACGCCTGATCGCATGGTCCGATATTGCAAAAGACACCAAGCTTGATTTGGCACAGAGCCAGATCGACGACGCCAACTCTCGCGCCACCGAGGCCAGAAAAGGTGCTGTGCAGGGCGTCCGCAAGGCCTGGAGCAAATTGCTTTCACCGCGCCCGTCTGCGACCGATCAGGCCTCACTTGAACTCGATGTGGCGACCGCCAAGAACGACGGTCGCGAGACGATTGCCGAAGCGGCCTGGAAGAAGGCGATCGGCGATAGTTTTGTGCTCGATCTGCTCGGTCGCCAGTCGCTATTGGATCGGCTCGCGGTATTGTGGCCTCAGGACCGCGATGACCTCGAGATCGACGTGCTTCGTGACTGGTTCTTTGAATTCCCGTACATGGAGCGGCTCCGCGACGAGCAGGTCCTTGCCGATGCGATCCGCGCGGCCGTCGCCGATGTTTCTGGCGATGCGCTGGGCTTTGCGCAGGGAAAAGACGAGGCCGGTCGGTACGTTGGCCTGCAGATGGGTCGACAGGTCGAGCCGCGATTCAGCACGGGGGCTTTGGTTGTTCGCGATGCTGTCGCTCAGAAACAACTTGCTGCGACGACTGGCGCATCGCCAATAACCGCACCGGCAGTGCCAGGCGGACCTTTGAACACGCAACAAGCTGGTGGCAGCGGCCCGGCTCCAAAGCAGGCTCCGAAACGCTTTGTGGGAGCAATCGAACTCGATGCACTCCGCGGCCTCGCGAAAGCGGGACAGGTGTTCGAAAGCGTCATCAACGAACTCGACCGGGCTCCGGGCACGCGGTTCCGGATCACGCTGGAGGTGCAAGCGGTATCAGACGGCGGCTTCCCGCAAGACGTCGAGGATATCGTATCGGACAATGCCGCGACGCTTGGCTTCGCAGACAAGCGGTTTGATTGAGCAACTGTCGACGAATTCTATCAACGGATATGAATTGGCAAATCTTAGGGTGAGTCCGGCAATTGACGACTTAAACCTTCCCAGCCAGCGCCCGCATCTCCCTGACCAGCCCCGCAATCTTGCTCATCAGCGCCATCGCCTCCTTCGTGCGCTCCCCATGCCGCCAAGCACCGTTCTGCTTGCCTGAAGGCGCACCGCTACCTTTTGCGCCGCCGTGCATTCGGCAACGCTTCTTTCCGTTCACTGCCGGGGACTGGCACGGGTTCCCGCTCCGGTTCCTCGCACCGCATCGGGGCGCCGCCTGAAGCCTCGATGGATCGCGTTTCTTCGGGTGCATGGGGTTGGTGATCGAATTTTTCATTGGCCCTCCCCCCGGTGGCTACGTTTCCGACAATTGCTTGCCCGCCAGAATGAACATGAACGTGCTCGACGACGACTCGTTGATCAGTACCGCGCTGCAATTTTTTGAGCAGTTCGACGTGATTGCCAAAAGCCCGCATCAGCCGAACCGCCATGTTTCCCCCCATTTCGAACTGGGGCGCCATGTCGGCGTTCTTGGCGCGTTGAAGACACTCCATGGCCAAGCCGTGCGTTACGGCCGCCTGTGAAGCCAACAACGCCTCAAGTTCGTTGCGCGGACGGCACCCGTCGACGATCGCCAAATAAGCATTCAGGGTCCGCTCATTAATATCGCCGTCCGAAGTTGTCGCGGCCGACCGAAGCTGCACCAGTTCCTGTATGGCAAAGGGCAATTCGCATGTGCCAAAAACATCAAGCAGGTGCATGGACCAGCCAACCTCATCAGTATGGCTGGGGTGTATTTGGCTGCTTCCGCTTTTCGTCTTCTGCAGCTGAAGCGAGAAGCGCCGTTTCCGTTCCTTCACCCGTTTTGTAGCCGCCGCGATAGAAGATCGCTCATCGACACCTGGAGTGCGCGTAGAACACGCAGGCGTAATCTGATCCTTCTTCTTTAACTTGGCACGTCGCGCCTTCATGGGGCTTCTCCATCTGCCGTGAGATCATCGACATCGCCAAGGGTGTCAACAGCGCCAAGATCGCCAAAATTTCCAAACGAAAGAGATTGGCGGCCTTGAATCGTGGGGTTCTTGTTGTGCGTTTCGGCAAGGTTGCCACAGTTGCCCGTGCTGACAATGTGGCGGTCTTGGCAACCTTCTGGCTCGAATAGGTCTCCTGTCGCGATGTCTTCATCAGGAAGCCGCCACCACCACGCGTCGCCGATCTTATCAGATTTGATGGCGCATCGCGTTTTGGCTCGATCAAGAGTTCGCTTCTTATGGCCTTCTGCCTCCGCAGCCATGAGGATTTCACTCTGCGGCCTTGCGCCTGAGGCGAGATAATCACGCAAGAACTCAGCGGCCTCGTCCTCTTTGCTGCTTTTCGAAGAACCTCCCTGCTCGGAGCGCACCAAATCATCTGCGCTTACTTTCACGGTTCCTGGCAAAAACTTTGCGCGGCTTGTCGTAATTTCGGGCGTCAACTCGACGCTTTCGATCTCGAAGGCAAATCCTGTCGTGTCATTCCCGATGTTGTTCTTCATTGGCACCAACAGGCGTCGTTTGCCATCACTGTCTTCTGGATCGTTTTCGACAATCCAAGCCGACCGGCAGGTGGCAACGAAAGCCCCTGTTCCGGAGACACGCGACATTGCCTTGGAGTCCGGAGTACCTTTGTTGAAATGGCTGACCATAAGGAAGGCCGCTCCAGTTCGTTCTGCAACGCCCTGCAGAGGCATCAAGCTGCCCCGGACATCGGAATTTTTGTGAGAGTCGATCCCATCGAGGTACGCCGAGATTGGATCGATCACCACCAACGCCACATTGCCGAAGTCATCCATCATCTGTTCAAGAATGGCGGCATCCGCCTTGAGGTTGAACGGACGGATTTCGCCACTCTCTAAGGGAACGCCGTTGAGCACATGACAGCGGCTCAAATCTGCATCTAGCGCTTTCAAGCGCGGCACCACGGTGTCGGCGAGGTCATCCTCGCACGAGATCAGGATCACGCGAGCAGACTCGCCCCTGGTTCCATCAGGCCACTTGCCGCCGTTACTGACAGTTGCGGCAAGGTAGAGTGAAACTTGAGACTTGCCGCGTCCCGGATGTCCTGCGAGCAAACCGAGCTTGCCCCGGGCGATCCTGTCGGGCCAAAGCCAGCGAATAGGCTTCGCTTCCACGTCAGCAAGGCTCGTCGACGAATACTTCGTCGCTCTTTGCGATGGCTGGTAGTCTTCGGCCTGGTCGATCGCATCGGTTACGGCATCTACGCCCAAAGTGCGCAGTGTATCGTTGAAATCCTTTCCGCACGTCTTCGGAGGCAGGGCAATTTGGACTTTGCGTCCTTCTGCAGATCTGCGCTGGGCACCGGCACGCGCAGCCTTCTCGCTTCCCAGGTCGGCCAAGATAACGACGGCTTTTCCTTTCGGCAGCTGGGGCTTCCCCAGTGTGCCGTCGCTAAGCGTCGCGATCCCTGGCAAGCCTGTTGCTTGGCATGCCGAAAGAACCGTTTCGATCCCTTCGCCCTCCAGGATCGCACGACCATCATACAGGTCCCCGAATACGACTGCGCCACCGGCCGTTGAGCCCAGCGCCGCCTTGTTCTTCTTTATCCCCGCCTTGCCGGTACCATCCTCAAGAAGAGCAGTTCGCTGGATCGCGAGAAACTCACCCGTGACAGGATTTGCAACTTTTGCGATCAACGCGGGATGAGAGGTTCCCCCCGGCATGGTCTCGCTAGGACTGAACCGAAGCGAAGCAGGGCACGGGCCATCGATCGCTCTGGAGGCTAAATACGCCTCACCCGTTGTTCCTTCGACAGGTCTTGTTGCGTCCCATATGCTTACTGCCCGCTCCCGCTTTTCCGGTTTTGCTGTTCTTCGACAAGCCCTAGCCTGAATTTCTCCCAGCTGTCAGGAGCATCGGGGCTCCGACTCAGTGAAAGTGCTTCTGCGACAAAGACTTGAACCTCGCAGGAGATGATCCCCGATGCCGACACAGTGTAACCAGGCCGATCTTGATTTGGGAAGGGCCGGGGCACGCCGGCTTGTGGGCGCTTTCGATGGCGGCGCGATCACGTCGAACGGTGGCGTGGCGCTTCTCGCTGGTGCCGATCGCCAGTTGGGTCTTGCCGAGCGGCTCGCTGCCTGTTTCACCGATCACCGCGTTCCGGAAGCCATCAGGCACGCGCTTCCCGACCTCCTGCGCCAGCGCATCTTCGGCCTCGCGCTTGGCTATGAAGACCTGATCGACCACGACGCGCTGCGTTTCGATCCGGCACTCGCCGCTGTCATCGACAAGCCGGGCGGCGCGCTTGCCGGCAAGTCGACGCTGAACCGACTGGAGCATGCCGGCAAGATCGGCCAGGACCGCCACCACAAGCTCGACCACGA
>LOEV01000045.1 GCA_001516065.1 Alphaproteobacteria bacterium BRH_c36 | reverse complement strand
GGCTGATCCGAAACCTGCTCGAAAACGCCATCAAGCACGGCGCGCCGCCGGTCGAGGTGACGGTCGCGCAGGACGCAGGCGTGGCGGTTCTGCGGGTCCGCGACAATGGCCCGGGCGTTTCCGCCGATCTCGCCGAGCAGGTGTTCGAACCCTTCCACCGCGGCGCTTTGCGCGGCAAGACGGCTGGCAGCGGACTAGGGCTCGCCCTGGTGCGGTCGATCGCCGAGCAGCACGGCGGAACCGTGCGCTTCGAAGCGGGTGCCGGCGGCGACGGACGGCTCAACGAGGTCGTGGTGCGGTTATAGTCAAAGCGGACAACCGCAGCCGGGTTGTCGCGGATGCCGAGGGCTCAGGGGCCAGGAGCTGCCTTGAGCGGACGGCGCGCGCAGACAAACGATCATTGTGTCCCAATGCGATACTTCAGAAATAGAATGCTCTCATATTCGACTTCTCCAATGAGCGTTGCGCCGAGCCGCCTGAGCCCGCCGAGATTCCGACGTGACAATGGCACGAGTAATGTCACGAAGGGTATCGTTTCATCGGCTCTCGCGAACTCAAGTGCGTGCTTGGCAATGCGTGAGCCAAGCCCGAAGTAGTCGGGCTTCAAAACCAACCCAAAATCCCATTCGTCCCCCTCTTTCTGGAATCCTCCCCATCCGGCGTAGACGTCGTTGCAGAGGATCGCCCAGTGACCAAGGCCGTCACGAAGCCAGCACGCTTCCTTAGCCGTTACGAATTCAGCAGCCGTCCGCCGATCCCATTGGGGCGTGAGGAGCGGCATGTGTTCGGCGATGCGGTGCGCAGACATATGCGCGACGATCTCGTCCAGCGGAATGTCCGGTAATCGCACGAACGAGAGTTTGCAATGAGGTTTGATCATGCAGCGTGAACCTCATGCCTATCGAAAGCACTTGCTCCATTGCCCAGCCGGCTTTCTGGTAGAGCAGCGAGTAACGTGCATCCGAACCGCTGCTCACCTCGTCGACAGACTGTCAACTTCATGCACCTACCGTCGCCTCTCCGATTTCTTCAGGTTTGTGACAGCTGGTCACGAGCAGGACGTGAGCTTGTTTGATCAGTTCGATTAGGAGCATCGGCGCAACTGCCGCCATCGCTCCGGCCGGCCGCATCACGACTTTGCTGCGGCCGGCCGGATACCGCCTACTTGATTTCGGATGGTAGCTTGCCCTCGATGCCAGGCCAGATGGCTTCCGCCTTCTTGATGTTGCCCGCAACATCCTTGAGCCATGCCTGCTGGATGCCTTCGTCGAGGTTCAAATAGAGGCGGTCGTTGACGATCTTCCACAGGTTGGGATCGCCGTCGAACTTGGCTTTGACAGACACGCCGAATGCGCAGTAACCGCCGTAGGCCGGCACGTATTTCGCCGGGTTCGCTTTGAACTTGTCGAGGTTGGCATTGCTGGCGAAGCGGTAGGTGGCGTCACCGTGCGCGGCGGCATATTTGGCATCGCCCTCCACAGGTTTGCTCTGAGTGAAGTAGGCGACGACGTCATAACCGTGAACGGCAAGTCCAGGCGCCGGCTTACCGTCAGCCAACACGAAACCGGACGATGTGTTGACTTCCGGACCGGCGAATGCCGGAGCGACGGTGCCGGCGAGTCCGGCGACGACAAGAGTGATGAGAGATGCAGCTTTCATGGCGATCAAGGGCGAGGTTTTGGGTCGAGACATCGGGCTAACCTTTCATGTGCTGAGAGACTTGCGACCGTCGTGGCCGGTGAAGTCTTAGTTGCACTCTTCCAGTTCAGCCGGGTATTCGGTATTATCGGGAACCAATATCCCAAAAATTGGAATAGTCGACATGGACCGTTTTGAATCGATGACGATCTTCGTTGCCGTCGTGGAAGCGGGCGGCTTCTCGGCTGCAGCGCGCCGCCTGGGTGTGCCGCTCGCCACCGTCAGCCGGAAAGTTTCGGAACTTGAGGAGCTGTTGCGCGCGCAGCTGTTGACGCGCTCAACGCGGAAAATTGCGCTTACGGAAATTGGGCAGCAGCACTACGAAACTTGCCGGCGGTTACTTGAAGAATTGGACGAAGCCGAGCGGCTGGCGTCCGGCGAGTATCGTGCGCCGCGAGGCCAACTGATTGTAGCGGCTCCTGTGGGGCTCGGCAGATTCTACCTGACCCCGATCGTCGCAGAATTCCTGCGAAGCTATCCTGATGTCGATATCGAACTACGGCTCGCAGATCGCGTTGTGAACCTGGTAGAGGAAGGCGTCGATCTTGCGCTACGTGTCGGCGAACTTCCCGATAGCCGTTTGATTGCGGTGCGCCTGGGCACGATCAGCCACGTGGTCTGTGCCAGCCCTACCTATCTCGCAGAACACGGGACACCCGCTAGGCCTGACGATCTGAGCGCACATAATTGCGTGACTTTCACCAGTCTGGAAGCTCAGCAGACATGGACGTTCCGGCAGGGACGCGAGGTGATAAGGGTTCCAGTGCATTCAAGGTTGTCGGTCGGTGTTGCTGATGCGGCAGCCGATGCCGCGAGCGCGGGGTTGGGCATCACGCGTTTGCTTTGCTACCAAGCCTCGCCGTCAATCCGTGCAGGGCGACTTCAGCTGGTGCTACGAGAATTCGAGCCCGAACCGATGCCGGTCAACTTCGTGTATCAAACCCGTCGGAACATGCCGCAGAAGCTCAAAGCATTCATCGATTTCGTTACGCCCCGGATCAAGCCGAAGTTGGTCTTCGACCCATAGTGCGGCGCACTCACTCTGCCCTTCGCCCTTGCAGCGGAAGCAGAACTTTCAACGTTCGGGGGTCGAATCGGCAGGCGCCAGCGCCAGCACACGATCGCGGCCGGTGACGGAGATGCGGCCTGCGCGACGGTACGGCCGGGCGGAGCGGAAATACTACGCGCTTGCCTCATCGGCCCGGAGGCGGCGATACTGCCGATCCTGCCGCGAGAAGCGGTGGAAGCGTTCGGCACGTTAAGACGGCACGCAACCCAATGACGAGCGATCTGCCGCCATCAGGACGCCGATGCCGACTTCCAGCTAGCCTTTCCAGAACGCGTTCAACGCACAAAAAATCGAAAATGGGAGAACGTCATGTGTCGAATTTTTGCAGGCCAGGACCCTGCGCGCTTTGAATGCGTCACGCGCTCAGTGCGTCTGTCCGGCCATGCAACCAGTATCCGACTGGAAAACGCATTCTGGGACATTCTCGACCAGATTGCCGAAGGCCAGGGTCTGACGACGCCCAAGTTCCTGTCGACGCTGCACGACGAAGTGGCGGAGCTGAGGGGCGGCGTTCCAAACTTCACCTCGATGCTGCGAACTACGTGCCTGCTGCATATCTCGGGCGCTGCCCAGCCCGAGCCCGAGGAACTGGCCCTGCTGGCGGCTTCCGCGGCCTGAGGCCGATCGCATTCGCAGTTGCGGTAGCGGCGAGGGGGTGAGGTAGTATTCCACTACCACCCATGCCAAGTCATCCGGACCTACCCTTTCGGGGAAAAAGGAGGACCGCATGGCCAAAGCTATTCATTCGATGATCCGGGTGCTGGAACTTGATCGCTCAATCGAATTCTATCGCGACGCGCTCGGGCTCGACATCGCAGCACGGTTCGATTTCGACGACTTCACGCTGGTCTATCTGCGCAATGCGGAAGCCGACTTCGAACTCGAGCTGACACTCAACAAGGGGCGAACCGAACCCTATCAGCTGGGCGATGGATACGGCCACATCGCGGTTGCCGTCGATGATGCACGCGCGGACCATGAGCGCATTTGCGCCCTCGGGCTCAAACCCGGCGACGTCAAGGAATTCCATCGCGACGGATCGCTGATGGCGCGCTTCTTTTTCATTCAAGATCCGGACGGCTACAAAATCGAGGTGCTGGAAAAGCACGGCCGTTACCAGTGACGCGTGATCAGTAAAATCAAAACAAGCTGCAAGGGAGGACCGGATGGCAATGCTAAAGGACCTTACGAACCTGACGCGCCGCGAACTGCTGTCGCGGGGAGCGAAGCTCGGGCTGACCGCGTTCGTCGTCGGTCCTGCCTTTGTCGCCGCTGGCGATGCCGCCTGGGCAACGGAGCTCAAGCACCTGAAGCCCGAGACGATGGCGACGCTCATCCAGATGGCGCGCGATATCTATCCGCACGACCGCATCGCGGATGAATTCTACGCCACCGCCGTCAAAACCTACGACTCGGAGGGCACGGCAGAGATAATCGAAGCCGGGGTCGCCGCGCTGGATGCCGCCGCGGTGGGCGCAGGCTTTCCAAGCTACGTGGAGACAGGTTGGGAACGCGACCGTGTCGATATCCTGCGCAGCATGGAAAAGACGCTCTTCTTCCAGACGATCCGCGGCGGTCTGGTGACCGGGCTTTACAATCAGAAGGCGGTCTGGCCGGTCTTCGGTTACGAGGGCGAGAGCTTCTCAAAAGGCGGGTACATCAACCGCGGTTTCGACGACATCAACTGGCTCTGAGGGAGACAACAATGCCTGCACCATTCGACAAGAATGACGACAGCGTTGTCGTCGTCATCGGAACCGGCGCCGGGGGCGGCGTTCTGTCAAACGAACTGGCTCAGAAGGGCGTGAGCGTCGTCGCACTCGAAGCCGGCGGACGCTATCTGCCGGAAGACTACACCAACGACGAATGGGACAGCTTCGGCCAGTTGGCCTGGACCGACCCGCGCTCGACGTCCGGGGACTGGCGGGTCGCCAAGGACTTCTCGGGCCTTCCCGCCTGGATCGTCAAGGCGGTCGGAGGCTCGACGATCCACTGGGCGGGCGCCTCGTTGCGCTTCCAGGAGCACGAGTGGAAGGCCGCGACAACCTACGGCAAGGTGCAGGGCGCGAACCTGCTCGACTGGCCAATCGATGCCGCCGAAATGGCTCCGTGGTACGAAAAAGCGGAAAACAAGCTGGGTGTGACGCGGACCGGCGGGCGTGCCGGACTGCCCGGCAGCAACAACTTCAAGGTTTTCGAAGCAGGCGCCAAGAAGCTCGGCTACAAGGAAGTCCACACCGGCCGCATGGCGATCAACAGCGCCGACTATGACGAGCGCACAGCGTGCCAGCAGACCGGGTTCTGCTTCCAGGGATGCAAATGGGGGGCGAAATGGTCGTCGGCCTATACCGACATCCCCCGCGGCGAAGCGACCGGGAACCTTGAGGTGCGGGAGAAGGCGCACGTCGTGCGCATCGAGCACGACAAAAGCGGGAAGGTCAGCGGCGTCGTCTATCAGGACGCCGACGGCAATCAGCACATGCAGAAAGCCCGCGTCATCTGCATCGCTGGAAACTCGATCGAAAGTCCGCGCCTGCTTCTAAATTCCGCTTCAAGCATGTTTCCGGACGGACTTGGCAACTCGTCGGGCCAGGTCGGCCGCAACTACATGCGGCACATGACAGGCTCGGTTTACGCCGTATTCGACAAACCGGTCAAAATGTGGCGTGGAACAACTATGGCCGGGATCATCTCCGACGAGTCCCGGCACGATCCGACGCGCGGCTTCGTTGGCGGATACGAGATGGAGACGCTGTCGCTGGGGATTCCGTTCATGGCTGCGTTCCTGGATCCTGGCGGCTGGGGTCGCGAATTCACCACGGCCCTCGACGCCTACGAGAACATGGCCGGCATGTGGCTGGTCGGTGAGGACATGCCGCAGGAGACGAACCGCATCACACTCAACCACGACGTGAAGGACAAATTCGGCCTGCCGGTGCCGAACGTGCATTTCGACGATCACCCCAACGACATCGCAATGCGCTCCCATGCCTACAAGCAAGGCATCGCGGTCTATGAAGCGGTTGGCGCCACGCGCGTCTTCCCGACGCCGCCGTACCCCTCGACGCACAATCTCGGGACCAACCGCATGTCGGCCAATCCGCGCGACGGAGTGGTCAACAAATGGGGCCAGTCGCACGACGTGAAGAACCTCTTTGTTTCCGACGGCAGCCAGTTCACGACCGGTGCCGCGGAGAACCCGACGCTGACGATCGTGGCGCTTGCCATCCGTCAGGCCGATCACCTTGCCCGCGAACTGAGCAAAGGGAACCTGTAGGCGAAACGTTAACATCCCTGGCCAGTGGGATTGTGCTGGCCAGGGGGACGAGAGCGAATGGCTGGTCGGTGAGATGATGGAGCGGCCGGGCTGAAAGCGGACTAAAGCGACGAAGGGGGCAATTGGAGTGTTGGGCCAAGAGCGCTACAGTTCGAGCGGGGACGATCAGTGAGCCTGTGCTCTTCTGGCCATAAGGGACGCTTTGGAGTTGCTGCGGATCAACTGGTCTGTTGCTGTTCCGCTTGATCAGTTTGCGATTGCGCTTCGCAATTCGCTCAATGCGTTCTATCGACGAAAGTTCGCTGCACTCACTGCAAATTTGAGTCGCGTGCCCGGCCCGCTCGAAGCGACCGCAACACCTGCAATGAAATCCAGACATTGAATCCTCGAAGTTCGGTTTGCTCCAGCCACTCAAGCCGACTTAATTCGGGTCGGGGGTGATTCTCTGAGAGACTGCGTTTCACTAAGATGCCGCCATCACTTTTCCGCCGGCCTCTTGCTTGCGCTTATCTTCGAAATCTCTGAGCGCTCCGTCGAGTAACGAGAATAACGCATCGAACGCGCCAAAATTAATCTTGTCCGCATTTGCTTCAACAACCTTCTTAGCAAAAAACACTTTGCCAAGCGACGAGTGATCGCCGTGCTTCTTGCTGGGATCGAACCGCTTTCCATCGACTTCGTGCTTGAGCCACTCTTCCGGCAGCAACTGCTCGATGACCCTCTTCTTCTGCTCCGCGCCTCCGTGTGGGATCTTCACGAGGTAAAGATTGTCAATTAAGTGATGCCAGGCATCGTTGGACTCAACCGAAATCGACGCCGCTCCGTTGCCATCTTCCTTGATCGCCTTCTTGGCTGCTTTAAAAGCTTTATCGCTTTCCTCGTCGTTATCAACAAGCAGCACGACTGGTGCCGTTTGGCCTTCCTGAGCATACTCTTGCAAGGTGGCATGATATCGGCTGATCAGCGTCCCTAGCCCGCCGACTCCGTGGCCGAGCAGATTTTCCCTCATGAAGTGCGAATGGTTCACGAATCTGACGAGGAATTTCTGCTCTTGTCTTGCGTCATAGAGCTTCGGAAACTCTTTGCCACGAGCGCGGAGTGCCGCGCGAAGATAGATAACGTCTGACGGCCCCTCGGTTATTATCACCGGCAACGGATTGACCACGAAGTTCTTGTAGAATAGGAAACGCCGGCACAGTTCTATTGTGCCTGACGGGACCTTGACATGCCGTTCCTTGCGTCGTTTGGACGACAAATCCAGTCGAGCCTTCACGGCAAATATGTGTGACAGCCTGCCTTCAAGAGCACCAAGCTGATCGGTCTCTTGCCGGTCAGGCCAACGCGGAATCTCGTAACGGCCGGTCGTAAAGAGCCGGTGGCACATGGCCCGCGTCTCATTGTAGTATTCAGGCCTGATGTTGACCTTTTCATTGACCATGAGTCCAGTGGCCATCTGACGCGAACCACGTATTTGCATACGCGTCTTTGCGGGATTGATGGCAAAGCCTGCCTGCCTGATGGCGCTTGCTAGGTTCTCTGAAGGCTCCCATACGGCCGGCTTCCCATCGGCCCGTGCAGCGATCAACGAAGGAAAGTTTCGTTCGCTCGTCGAGAAAGATATGTCGTCTGCATAGCGCGTGTAGCGGCATCGTGCCTGCTTGGCTAGTTTTAGCAGCTTCACATCAAGAATGTGCCCGACGAGATTGGCGATCACTGGCGAGCACGGACTGCCCTGCGGCAGACCATTCTGCCAACAAGCAATCTGCGCGATAGTCGTGGCTACCTCGTCATTCAGGGCAAAAGTGCTGTCCTTCTGAAAGAACCCTCTGACGCGGCCGAAATTGATGCTTTGGAAAAAATCCTGGATGTCTATGTTAAATACATACCGCCGACTGTGATGGCGATCGGCATTTGTAATGATCGAACGTCCCTTCTGAAAGCCGTGCGTGACGCGCCGCCGATTGGGTTGTTTCTCTTCAATTTCCAGCACGCATTCGTAGAGCCTCGTGGCTAGCCGCCGTTGCACAAGACCCAAACGAGGGTTAGGGGCGCAAATTTTCCGCTGACCGCCCCCCTTCTTCGGGATTGAGAACTCCCTGTACTTGGCATCATCTGGGATCTTGTAGAGAGCAAAGGCTAGCCCCTTCGGCACAAACCCCAACAGCTTTGACAGATCCGATCGTGTTTGACAGGCCTTCAACTTTTCCAGCGTAGACATGCGGCACCCAAAGATGGGAGCTTGTGGGCACTCCTCTGCGATGAGGTTTTCCGAGTTGCACTAAGGAAGCACCGATTAGGGCAGTGCCCCCAACATTGTTGTCATAGATCGACGAAACGCGATCATAAGTCTGCCCACAAGCTTATCCTTAGGCTGTCAATGATTCTGGTGGACCGCGCAAGGGCTGGCTTTTTCATCCGCAACGGAGCGGAGGATTGATGAGCAAATAGGTGTGTAAAAACTAAGCAATTGTCGGGCGGGTTTAAGCAAAGCGTAACCCGCCGCTGAGGTACCAAGTCCGAGGTCGGATTTTGTGCGTTACTCTTCGCTAACGCACCTTACAAAAAAGGCACCGCCCCCCCCCCCTCACTCACTTAACGCCCAGCTTGCGCGCGTGGCCGCGAACCGGTTCTGTGATGGGTGTCGGTTTGCGGAGGAGATGCGGAAGCCGCCACGGGCGCAAGGTGAAACGGACCGAATGTCTCTGGTGGGTCAAGTGCCGAACATCTCGTTGCATAACCCACCGGCCGCGATTGCAGTATCAGCGGACCTAACCACTGACCGGCTCCCTCAACCCTCGCCCAGCGCACGTTTGCGGGCCAGCATACGATCGCGGTCGGTGACGTGGATGAGGCCGGCGACCTGGCGGATGAGCTGGTCTTCGTGGGCGTCGAGTTCGCCATCAGCGTAGGCGACCGACCAAAGCATCTCGATGACCTCGATCTTTTCTGCGGCGGTCATGTTGGTATTGAGCTCGTGGGTGAAGCGGAAATATTGCGCGGTGGCTGCCAGCTTCTCATCGGCCGTTTCGATTAATTTCGCGGACTCTTCCGCGCTCAGTTCGAAGCGCTGCGTCAGCAGCCGGGCGATGGTGTCGCGCTCTTCGGTTCCGAATGTCTGATCCATGCGGGCGGCTTCGACGAGCAGGGCAGCGACCGCGACGCGTTGATCGGCGGCGGCGGTTTCGGCTGGATGCGCGTCATCGCCGGTGATGAGTTTCAATAGCTGGTCGAACATGAGTTTGAATCGCGGCTCCGTCTTGTTGGCGGCTGGCCCGGTCCGACCAGCCGCGCGAACCCTAGTGAGGCGTCGCGCCTTAAGTGACCGGCGGTACTGCGAGGCCGGTGTCAATTAAGGCGCCTCACTAAGTCATTGATGTTGCTAGTGGCCCTCATGCCGCGCCTAAAGCGAACGAGGTTGCGGCTATGATGCGATTTAGGCGCGACGGG
>LOEV01000044.1 GCA_001516065.1 Alphaproteobacteria bacterium BRH_c36 | reverse complement strand
GCACGCCCGCCTCAGCCGTGCCGGCGGCGCAGCCGGCGGGTAGCAGCGTCTGGGTAAGGAATTCGGTCGGGGTGGAGATTGGTTACCCCATCGCAAGGTCACGATTACTCACGGAGGCGTGTAGATATCGCGTGCTGGAAGCGCCAGTCCGACCACACTCGCGTCCCTTCGAAGGCAACGAGCCGCATGGTTCGATCCAGCAGGTCCTCGACACGAGCGTCAAGGTTCAAAAGAAGACGGGGCGCGTGATCGTCAAGGTCAATCACATGGGCGAGGGCGCCGACATCGACACCGTTCACGCCAACCCGAATAAATACGTCGCCGCCTATACCGTGATGTTCAAGAAGCCGAAAGGCTACGACCCTGAAAACCAGGACTGGTTCTGGGTCAAATACAATCCCGACGGATCGCTCGACACGAATCCAATGGGAATGATGCTCGCTGGCCGTGTCGCCAAGGGCATGGACCGAGGCTGCATCGCCTGCCATCGTTCGATTGGCGGCGATGATCTGGAAATCTTGAAGAAGTAATGGGCAGCGATCCAGCAGCAGCCTTACGCAAGCCGGGCCGTGCGAGAGTTGGTGAAACTCCCGCGCGGCACAGCCTTGTCGCAGCAAGGCGGTCCGGCGCATTGCCGGCCCCTTGCCGTCATAGCACCTGCCTCTGCCTTCTCCAATGCTGTGCCGCTTGCCGCACTCGCGTTCTCCATCTTCATCACGGGACCTGCCTTATGGAAAACAAAGCGAAATCCGTCAAACTCGTTTCCGATATCACTTGCCCGCATTGTGGACATACTCAAACGGAGTCTATGCCCACAGATGCCTGCGTCGGGTTCTACCCGTGCAAGGCTTGCGGAACGATGTTGAGGCCGGAGCATGGGGACTGCTGCGTCTTTTGTACGTACGGCACGGTTCCTTGTCCTCCGGTCCAAACCGATGGCGCGTGCTGCCCGAGCTGAAAGCCTGGAGTAGGCCTGCCTGTTTCAAACGCCTCTCAGAAATGGATGCGACTTCATAAGGTGCCACATGGAGCAGCGTCGCCTTGGTTGCCAGGGCCAGACAACGCGCGGGTCTCTGGCGAGGGCTCGACGGAACTCCAACGCACCCGGGCCCGATCGGGCGGGCAAGGCTGGGCAACCCTCCACCGGTTGGCGCCAACCCTCAAATGCCTTCAAGCCGAGGATGCTGCCATGGTTGCAACCATTGGCCTATCAACGCACCGGCAGCGGTGAGAACCAGCACGGTGCCGAACTGCCAGACCAGCAACATCAAACTGGTGTCCTGAGCATGAAAGAACCGCAAGCCGACTGCAGCAAGGGCCGTTGCCGCAAGCGTCCCAAGCCCCGCTGTTGTTAAGGGGGCAATCGGCGCGCCCCTGCAGATCATCACGAACATGATCGCGGCCGGTGCAAGGCTCAATACGAGTATGAGCTGCGAACACGTCAGATCGATTCCGAACGCTTGGCTCGTTGCCGCCGACGATGTCAGTAACTGCCAGCACCCGACTCCGAGGCTGCCAAGCCACACTGCAAGGAAGGGGAGCGGGGCAAAGCGTTCCCATAGGGGCCGCCCAGGGCATCCCGAGCAGAATGCAGCCGCCATCTGGTGATTGGTCGTCACGGGAGGCACCTGTCGTATGGCTACGGTTTGAGCCAGATGTGGTGCGGGCGAGATCCAATTACGTCCGGGAAGTATCCTGTGTTTTGGGCCGGACAGATTTGCGTCGGCGCTGAGGCCGACAGTCGCCGATTCGCGCTCGACGCGCTGTGCGATTTCTTGAACCTGCTTCCAGGTCAGCATTGGCGCGAGATGCCGCTGGACCATGCGAGCGGAGCGTTCAGCAGGTGGCCCCTTCCACCACTCGGTACCACGGATACCGCGCCAACCGTCGAGGCCTACTGACTTCCGTCGACGCGTGAGCCAACGACGAATGCGTTAGTAGTTGGCCCAAATGAAGAGGTCCCGGGTGCGCTGGCCGTCGACAAGTTCTGCTCAGCATAGGCACGCAACGTCACCTGGGTACACGAGCGCTGAACAAGCTCAGTCATGCGAAAGTGGCAAAGCTGAAGGTTCCAGGCAACTAGGAAGACGGAGGCGGCCTGCGTCTGATCGTCGGGGACACGCTGAAGAAGCGCTGGGTTGTTCGCGTGACGATCAGTATGTCCGATTGACCCTCTTCTTTCTAGTTTTCACTGAGGGCCACGAGCGACTGAAGTGGAACGCGGACGGTCCGCTATTACGTGTTCTTGAAGCCACGCAGCTGACGCGAGGTCGCGATTGAAAATGCTGGGGCTCAGTTGGTGGCGATTTTTGCATTGGGCGGCAGCTTACTGGTCGACATCGACGACCCGGCTCAGGACTTGCTGACGGGGGCGCTGATCCATACGAACCCCATCCCGACTCTCGTGGATGTCCGCACGGAGGCAAGCCGATTCTATCGCCCCTCATGGCTCCTCATCGATCAGCGGTTACGGCTATTGAGGATGTAGCTTTCTAAAAGGTCGTGGAAGCGTGTCTGCAACAATGCCTCAGTTTCGTCGACCTCAGCCGTCACGCCGGGCGCCTTGATAACGAAGAAGGTGTCCAGGCCATCGACCAGAATAGCTTCGTCCGCTTTGGTCTCATCCAGATGGCCGATCTTGGAGTGGATGCGAGCGCCATGATCGCCGTGGATGATGAAAATGGTCTGCGAGCCTCCCTGCGATTTCGTTATGGCGTCGACCAACCGCATCGTGCGTAGATGAGTGCACCTCACCTGCTCGCCATATGCAGCGTAGATGGTGTCCAGGGCCGTACCGGCCATAGCGGATTCCGGCGCCCACAACGGCCAGCGCCACTGGTTCGGCGGGTTGGTCTCGCAGTCGCGGTTGAGTACGTACGGGAAATGGGGCAGCAGCAGGTGGATGAAATACGCCTCGCCCGATTGCGGCGTTGCAAAGTTGGTATCGAGGTAGTCGAATGCGCGCAGCGATACACCGGAAGGCGACCAGATTTTTTCATCCCGCCCTGATCGTCGGGTGAGCCCGTCTATGCCGGCCTGGTCCAGGCCCTGGATGGCGAAACCGTAGAGTGTCACGCGCCGCTCGCCAGACATCGAAGATGCGCGCGCGTGCATCACCGCGGCGGCCGCGCGCAGCCGTTCCAACGGCGGTTTTTCATAGCGGAGGGCTGCGTCGATGAACTCTGCGCGCTTATAGGTCAGGCAGGCGTCGGTTTCCCGGCCGCAAAAATCGAGGTGGCTGCTTTGGAGGACGGAAATGCGATAGCCCAGTCGTTTCAGGTCCTCGAAATATTTATTTCGCGGCACCTCAAAAATAGCTCGCTTTGCCTTGGACTGCAGTGCGTTCTCGTTGGCGTAGGCTTGTCCGCGCGGGGCAACCAGCTCGCTAAGCGAGATGGCCGACGAGCCGGACGTGGCGCGCGTGGCGCGAAACACCGCGAAGCCGCGCTTCAGGTAATCGGCTTCGATTTCCTCGTTCAATGCCCGCAGCGACGAGGCTTCAGGCGCCCGCGACAGTGATGCGAACTCATCGAGTACGATGTGAACAATCGGCGGCGGCGCTCCCCCGACCTTGGCCTGCGACAACCGCGCCGCCGTGGGCTTTGCACTCTCGATGGCGCGGAACAGGCTGCCTTCCGACGAGAAAAAGGCGGTTGTCATGAACATGATCGAGAACACGACGGACACGATTCGAAGCGTGGCATGGGCGGGTGACAGCGCGGCCGCCACGAAGCCAGCCAAGACAATCAGGCTCAAAAGGTCCGAGTGCATGAAATAGAGATCGACGACGGTGTAGAATAGCACGGCCAGCAGGACGGCACCGGTTCGGTAACTGTGTCTGTCGATCCAGCCGAACACCAAAGCCAGGCAGCCCGCCAGCCCGCCCAGGGACCACACTTCCACGTCGAGCGCGCTGTAGCCGAAGTCCAGCAGCATGGGTACGACTATGGCGAGCAGGACGGCCGCGAAGGGCGCGGCGGCAATGGCGATTTCGCTTGTCGATCGAGGCAAAGACACGTTCGCGATCACGGTGTTCTTTCGAAAGTGACGAGCAGCCGGCCGCTCTCGGTGACGCGATGCTCATCGACAATCCGTCCAACCCGGTCGATGTAGGATCGAAACGCCGCCTCGTCATAGTCGACGAATTCGACATCGCGGAACATCAGCATTTGCTGCACCATCGGGTCGTCCTTCGGCACGAATTCGATGATGCCACGCGGCGCCAGGCTGACCAGCCAGTCGACGACTTCCTGCAGGGGTATATTGCGGCCGATGGCGAGATGGTGCACGACAGCCAGCGCTAGAACGGCGTCCGCGTTGGTTCGTTGACTCAGGCCCTTTCGCTCCTGCTGTCGCCAACCCATCGGGGCGTTTGGATCGGCGCAGTCCATCACCAGCGGCAGCAAGGGCAGGGCATTCTCTTTTCGGCGTGCATAGGCCTTCTCAAGCGAATCTAGATCGCCGTCGAGGACGACCGCCCGCCTAGCGCCCGCCCCGAGCGCCACCGCCGAAAAATCACCAGTATTGCCGCCGATATCCCAGAGGGAGCCGACGTCGGCTTGCTCTACAAATGCCGCCACGTAACCCTTCTTCGCGTCGTGCATCTGCTCGGAATAGCTGTTGATCTCGGCGTATTCGTTCCAGAAACTCTTGGTTCTGCGGCCGGTCTTCAAACTTGAGATCCAGGCGCGCATTTCGGTCAGCATCGCCCGATAGCGGCTCTTCGGGATCGGCCGCTCCGCGATCTTGGCGGACGCTTTGTTGCTCGACGAGCCCGAGCGCTCCGAGTTCGCATGCACCGTTATGTGCAGAAGACCGTTGATACTGAAGAAGCGCTTCCTCGCCGGCAGCAGATACTGGGCATCAGCTAGCTTCATGCCATCGATCGCGCCACGGAGCAGCGGCTGAAAGGGAACGCCGCTCCACGCCTCCATCAGCAGGGGAACCAGGAACAGGCGGCAAAACTGGTTATACCCGATCCAGTATTCGCCTTCGCGGTAAGGCCGCAATGACAGGACGTCGATATGAAAGACGCCGCGATCTGAAAACTGCATGTTGTATGGCGTTGCGTCGGTCAGAATGACGTTTCTGTCGATCAGCGCGATCTGGAGATCGAGATGGGCGATGGCCGCATCCTTGAGCTGGGAAAACGTCCACTCGTAGGGGTAGCTGATGAACGGCAGCCGCGGGTGCTCCAGTACGACGCTCGGCACTTCCCCGCGCGGCCCCTTCAGTGTCGAGACATCAATGTCCTGCGAGGTGAGTTCCCGCGTCGGGATGAGATAACCAAGCTCTGCCAATTGCTGCAGTACGCCGGTTTTCTCCACGGCTCGGAAGTTCTCGAGGGCGACCGCATTGACGGTTCGAACCACGCGTTCGTCACACACGAACACGTGGCCGCCCGGGTCACGAAACGAGCCCGAATCCCGGATCGGGGGCAGCAGGGATAGGTCCATCTAGGAGTTGGGCGCGTCAGGTGCGGTTGATTTCTTGGCAGCGTGGACGGGCTGGCTCGCGATATTCGGCGCCGGGTCCGGTTTGCGCAGGCCGACCAGCGCGAGCACGCGTTCCCGCACTTGCCGGATGGCGGCCAGCACAGCGACCGCGCCTGCGATCAGTCCCTGAATAAGGAAGCTTCCCGTGATCGGGTCGAGATAGGCAAAGGCCGGGCTGGAGAGGGAAACCACCAGCCATGCACCCACGAACAAGCTCACGACACCTGTGGCCACCTTCTGCCTCCCACTGGTTGAACTGCCAAGCTTTCGCTAATGTCTGATGTGAAAGTCTGGGCTCGCGCATCAGTAAAAGCTTCGCCCCAATACGCCGCACAAGCAATTGAGGATGAAATCACTTTGCGGCGTCATTGCGGCGCGCGCAGGCTGGTGGCACTATAGGCGGCCAAGCTCGCTTTTTCAATTTGTTGGCGTTGGCCACACGGGCGTTGACGCTATCATGTCTGCAGCAGCTGAGGCTGATCATGTCCGTAACTGCGGCTGATTCTACCCAAGTCAAAGCTTCCCGATGGCAGAAAATGGCCTTCTTCGACACCGCGCTGCACCGCAGCGTGACGGACGGTATTGGGTCTACCGCGTCGAAAATTGCGGGTGACCACGCCGAAGGGAAGCTCTGAACAAGCTCCGAACCATGGCACAATCTGAGAATTGATTCGAGGGGTGCCCTGCCATGAGGCAGTTAAGCTTTGCGACACTTGATCACCGGAACAAGAAGAAGCAGACGAAGCGCGAGCGGTTTCTTGCCGAGATGGATACGGTGGTGCCGTGGTCGGCTCTGCTTGCGCTGATCGAACCGCATTATCCCAAGGCCGGCAACGGTCGGCGGCCGTACCCATGCGCGGTGATGCTGCGGATCTACTTCCTGCAACAGTGGTACCAACTCTCCGATCCGGGCGCGGAGGAAGCGCTCTACGACATCCAGTCCATGCGCGCTTTTGCGGGGCTCGAACTTGGCCGCGACGCGATCCCCGACGAGACGACGATCCTCAA
>LOEV01000043.1 GCA_001516065.1 Alphaproteobacteria bacterium BRH_c36 | reverse complement strand
CTTCGCAGCAGCGGATCTGGTGATGCATCACGACGTCGGTTTCATTGGACAGGCATTCTATCTGTCGATTGGCTATGCGTTGCCCGCCACCCTGGGAGCAGCCGTTGCAGATCCGTCCCGCCGACCGCTCAGCCTCATCGGTGATGGTGCATTTCAGATGTCTGCCCAGGAACTCTCGACGCTTTGCCGCCGGAAATCCAACGCGATCATCCTGTTGATCAACAATGACGGCTACACGACCGAGCGCATGATCCATGAAGGACCTTATAATGACATCCAACCTTGGGCCTATCACAAGCTGCCCGAAGTTTTCGGTGGCGGTTGGGGGCGGCGCGTCGCGACAGAAGATGAACTTGAGGAGGCACTGCGTGCCGCGCGCATGGCGAACGACGGTCCAATCCTGATCGAGATCAAAATTGATCGTATGGACACCTCCGAAGCACTCAAGCGGCTCTGTGGGGAGCTGTCTCCAGATCGTAATACGTAAATGCGGGCCGCAATGATTTTCCCGTTTGACGATGGCTACGAAGTCACGAGCAACTCTTTTTTGCCTCCGAATTTAGTGGTGCTGAAAACTTCAGACCGTTGCAACTGACCGGCAACATCTTTGTAGGAGTTTTGCAGTCTTATGGCTGGGGGCTATCCGAAACTCCTACTGCGGCAGTTCCTACTAATTATGCGAGCTGAACAGTCCCACTTCCCCAAATCGCGATGACCAAAACAACGAAAAGCATGTCTCGTGACTTCCGGTGAGGGCAGCCAAGCTGAAGAACGTGGTGTGTCCGCTTCTGAAGGCATTTCGGTCCCGCCGACAAGGCTCTGGCAACCGTGAGCTGTGACGGCACCGGATGACCGCTTCCTCCGCCGTGCGTTGGACGATGACCGGCGCGTACTGCAACTGCTCAGGGCCGCTCGAGGGTCACGAAGAGCCACTGGCAAACGGTCGAAAAGTCTGAACTACCACCAATGCACTAAATCGCTGCGTGATACCTGGCCGCGTTGGGGCAGCGGGTGCTCGCAGTAACCATCGTTGAGATCGTGGCGAGGCAGGCGGGGGCGTTGTCCTGAAGATCGAGGTTTTCAAACTTGATCGACAGGAGTTCCCCATGAGTACCGACATCGCCGTCACCCCGCTGCGCCAGCGCATGATTGAAGACATGGCTGCGCGCAACCTTGGGCGCGAGAGCCAGCGCAATCACATCGGCAGTTGCAAACGCTTTGCGGTGTGGCTCGGCCGCTCGCCAGACACGGCCACCGCCGACGATGTTCGTCTCTTCCAACTGCATCTGATCGAGAGTGGAGCGAGCATCCCCGTATCGCGCAGCGATTTAGTGCCCTGGCCAAGAACAACACCTTGTCGTGGAGCTGTTCGGCGGCCAATGCGTGCCGCGTGCCGGCAACCCGGCGAGCATTCTCGCGGGTCGCCGTGTACAGAATGCGGTATTCTTCGGGCGAGAACCATGCCCGGTGCGCCACCTTGCCTGAGGTTCTGTACGGAGCAGATAAGTCCGGGAGATGAGCGAGCCGGTCGTGACGCACAGCGGCCTTCAAGACGAGGCGCAACGTCACGATCTCATCGTGCAAGGTGGAATATGACGGTGGTTTGCCGTTGTATGGATTATTGAGCCGCTCGACACGATACTCTTGTACCTTGCCGGCTGTAATTTGAGACAGCCCTGCGCCGCCTAAGAACGGTACTAGGTGAAGCCGCAGGCGAGCTTTATGGCCTTCAACCCACTTCGGGCTGCGCTCCCCTTTTGTGATCACCTCATATTCGCGCACAAACAGGTCGGCGGCTTGTTTAAAGGTCTTCTCAGCGATGAGTTCGCCCCGCCGCTGCTTGCCGCGCAGCGTCAGATACCAGTCCTCAGCGACCTCCGTGGCACGGCCAAGGTTTTCTTCCTTCGTAGTCGCACGGCGCTTCTTACCTTCGAGATAGGTATAGCACTGCCAGTGTGGACTGCCGTCTCGTCTATACACCGAGACTTTGCCACCCAGAATCTTATGAGTATCTGCCACGGCTCTCACACCAGCTGGAGTGTGCCAAATTGTGGAAGTTATGTGCCAGTGTATTTCAGCCCGACAGAGCGAGCAAATCCAATTTCTAAATCATTGATTATAAAGATAAGTTTGTTGCGGGGGCCAGATTTGAACTGTAATCGCCGGAGCAATAATCCCTCACAGAAGCGGCTGATTTGTTCAGTTGCGCCGGACTAAAAGTGCGGCAGACAGAGGCTCTGTGCCTGCGTTGGCAGCGGGGGCTGGGGGATGAAGCGAGTGGAGCTATACGCGAGAGTAAGATTCGCCGTTCAGATTGAGGGTATCAGCGCACGGGCGGCGGCGGAGCGGTTCGGGATCAATCCCAGAACCGTTGCCAAGATGCTGAAGTTCTCGGTTCCGCCGGGATATGTGCGTTCGAAGCCGCCATTTCGGCCCAAGCTTGATGCGTTCACCGGCGTTATCGATGCGATTATGCTGGCCGACAAAGACCGCCCCAAGAAGCAGCGCCATACATCCAAACGCATATTCGAGCGGCTGCGTGATGAACATGGCTTCACGGGCGGGATGACGATCGTGAAGGACTACGTGGCGGGTTGGCGCCAGCGGACGCAAGAGATGTTCGTGCCATTGGTCCATCCTCCTGGACATGCGCAAGCCGACTTCGGCGAAGCGCTCGGCATCATTGGCGGTGTTGAGCGCAAGATCCACTTCCTGGCGATCGACCTTCCGCATTCCGACGCGATCTTTGTCGTGGCCTACCCGGCTGAGACAACGGAAGCCTTCTGCGACGGTCACGTCAAAGCATTCCAGTTTTTTGGAGGCGTGCCGCAGTCGATCCTCTACGACAACACCAAGATCGCGGTTGCCCGCATTCTCGGCGATGGGCGCCGCCAGCGCACAGCTGTGTTCAGCGAGCTGCAATCGCATTACCTGTTTACGGACCGGTTCGGTCGTCCGGGCAAAGGCAACGATAAAGGTAAGGTCGAAGGGCTCGTCGGCTATGCGCGACGCAACTTCCTCGTGCCGATCCCGGTGTTCGAAAGTTTCGAGGCGTTGAACGCGCATCTGCTGGCGTGTTGCCGGCAGCGGCAGGGGGACCGGTTGCGCGGTCGCGAGGGTACGATCGGTGAACGGTTGGAGCGGGACCTTGCCGTCTTCCAGAAGCCGTTGCCGGCACCTTACGATGCCTGTGACAAGCGAGCGGGCCGCGTCAACTCGCTGTCGCTGGTGCGGTACCGCAGGAACGACTATTCGGTGCCGACAGCCTACGGGCACCAACAAGTTCTGATCCGTGGTTATGTCCATGAGGTTGTCATCTCATGTGGCGCGGAGATTATTGCGCGGCACCCGCGTTCGTATGAACGCGAGGACTTCGTATTCAACCCGCTGCATTACTTGGCCTTGCTCGAACAGAAGACCAACGCTCTGGATCAGGCCGCACCACTCAGCAGCTGGGTGTTGCCTGAGGCGTTCGCTACGTTGCGCCGACTGCTCGAAGCGCGCATGGGCGCAAAGGGCAAGCGCGAGTTCGTGCAGGTTCTACGCCTGATGGAGACGTTCACGATGGACGATGTCGCCGCCGCCGTGCGTGACGCCATCGAGCGCGGCGCGGTTGGCTTTGATGCCATAAAACATCTCGTTCTGTGCCGGATCGAACGGCGCCCGCCAAGGCTCGACTTGGGCGTCTATCCGTATCTGCCCAAGGCAACAGTCGCGACAACATCGGCCCGGTCGTACATGGATCTGTTGGCCGGGGTGGCGGCATGACCGACACCCCGCAGATCCTGCTTGCCCATCACCTGAAGGCCCTCAAGCTGCCGACGTTCCTGCGCGAGTACGACAAGGTCGCACAGCTGTGTGCTGCCGAAGGTGTCGACCACACCCGCTATCTGATGCGCCTGGCTGAACTGGAGATGATTGACCGCGAGCGGCGCATGGTGGAGCGCCGCATCAAGGCCGCCAAGTTCCCGACCGTCAAAAGCCTCGACAGCTTCGACTTCCTGGCGCTGCCGTCGCTGAACAAGATGGCGGTTCTGGAGTTGGCACGTTCCGATTATGTCGAACGGCGCGAAAATATCATTGCCGTCGGTAACTCTGGCACAGGCAAGAGCCATATTGCACTCGGCCTTGGGCTGGCCGCCTGCCAGAAGGGCCTGTCGGTCGGCTTCATCACCGCAGCCTCCCTGGTGCACGAACTGCTTGAAGCGCGCGATGAGAAGCGCCTGCTGCGCCTCCAGCGGCAACTCGCAGGCTACAAGTTACTTATCATCGATGAACTGGGATACGTGCCGCTGTCACCAACCGGTGCCGAGCTGCTGTTCGAAGTCTTCTCGCAAAGATACGAACGCGGCTCAACGATGGTCACCAGCAATCTGCCGTTCGATGAGTGGACATCCGTGTTCGGCTCCGAAAGGCTTACCGGTGCCCTGCTCGACCGCCTCACGCATCACGTCCATATCCTGGAGATGAACGGCGACAGCTACCGTCTTGCCGAAAGCAAGAGCCGGTCCCGTCGGGCAAAGTCCAAACCACCCCCGGCATCCGCCACCGAAGAATGAGAACCAACAAGCAAGAAGGGCCCCGATATCGGGGCCCTTCTTGCTTAACGACAGTGACGCACTTTTACTCCGGCAAACCGATGCAGAATTACTCCGGCGTTGACAGCGGCGCTGAAAATCGATCCATCCGGCCGCAGGAGTGGTGTCGAAGTGATCCCGTTGAGCGGGGGTAAGGCCCATTCGCCGTGCCAGTCGAGATATGCAACCGCTAACGCACGCGGAAACCGAGCATTGCACTCATGCTCCTTGTCCTTCACAATTTTTAGCTCAACTGGGCGCGCAAGTTGATGGGCCATGATCACGAGGCTGTCGGCCGACACTGGGCGTGTTGTGATTGACCCAGATTGACGGTCCGTGACCAAACGTACCGGCGCGCCGCGGTCGAAGAGGTCGCTCCACTCACTCAGGATATCGCGAAGCGCCGCAACGGTCCGATGAGGATCGTTCTTCTCGATTAAAAGTTTTGGCTTCGATGGCGCGCCGTCGCCCGCGAATGGCTGGCCCAAAGCCGCGAAGTCAACCGCATCATTAATGAGATCGGCAATCCGATGTTCGTTGTCCTCTGTCATGGCACGACACCCGTCGGCCGACAGCCCCTGAGCAGATCGTTGAAGTCGGTGCCCAATGGTGCTCGGGCAATCCGGACGCGCCGTGTTTCGCAGTACAATTGGCGCGCCGTCATGACCGCGGCGCGTTCGCCAGTAGCGTCCCCGTCAGCGAGAATTACAATATCGTGCGCGTCACTCGGTAGACTCAAGCCCGCCATGCCAGAGGCAGAAAGCGCGGCCCATGCCGTTAGTCCCGTTGCCTGCATCGCTGAAAGGCAGGTTTCTATGCCTTCACCAATTAATAGGGGCACGGTTCTTGTCCCTAAGCGGACGGCGCCACCACGACATGGACCGAGCATCATTTTTTGAGGTTTCACAGCAGCTTTGCCGTTGCCGCTGACATCTAGAAAGGTGCGGTGAATTCCGATTGGCTGATTTGACTGGCCACTGGTGACTAGAGCAACCATGGCTGGTCGGGTGGAGCCGGTCGGATGCCGTAATCCAGAGTGAAATTTTAGGTTAGCTGGTGGCGCCATGGTAATGCCGCGCGACCGGAGATAGGTCTCGATAACCGTGCCATACGCCGGAACGGACGGTGCCCAGATTCGCAGAGCGGCGAAAATTCGTGCTTTGTCATCCAGGCGGCGAGATGTGGCAGCTGCGTTGCTCGTTATTCGCTGGGCGCCATGCCGTGCGTCGCTCCCATCGCCCCATAAGCCGCGCTTGCGAAGCGCCGCGATCACAGCATCTTGCTCGCAACCGGCATGACAGTGGATCAGCACTCGCCCTTCAGCCGTGTCGCGCAACGCCAAGCTGGGGGTAGAATCTTCATGGGCCGGGCATTGAGCCGTCCATGCCGCTCCGGCGCGTCGCCCGCCCAAAGTGCGAGCGATCTTTTCGGCAGAGATAGAGGGCATCGCTCACATGCCCCCCTTTTCAATGAAACGGCGAATGTCTTCAGCCCGCCAGACCGTCGTGCGCGGCCCAAGCTTCAGTGGTCGCGGAAAACGTCCGGTTCGGACGCCTTCCCACCAAGTACTCTTCTTGACCGGAATCAATGGAGGAATCGGTGGCATCCGCTTGTCATCGCCAATGATTTGACGAAGTCGCAGAAAGCCGGTTTCTGGAAGGTGTGCCATTTATCCGCCCTCTTTCCATAATGGTTCGAGGCAGACATGTGTGATCCGTTAGGAACTGGCAAAGACAACTCAGCCCTCGGCACGCGTCCGAGTTTTCCGTGGAGGCAGTCTTTGAGACGATTATTTCTTCTTCTACCGGGTCTACGACCGCTTCAATGCCTTACGAACCGTGTCCTCTGAAATGGATAGATCTACATCGTCCAGGATCACGTTTGCCGTGATCGCCATGGCGCGCACCACAGGTGCAGACAAGTTTATGCTAGAATATTTGAGCAACGCACCAAAGGCTCGTAAGTACGCTGTTTTTTTGCTGTCTTGCCGTGTGGAGATCGCTGCTTCGACTCCTGGACATGCGAAATCCACTGGGAACTGGCCGGCGATTTTTGACACTTTGATGAGGTAGCGTCCCAAATCGAGCGGGGTTCCGGAGTTCGCCGTGTGCTGAATCAGTGCACGCTCCAGGAAGCGGAGGCCTTTGAGATCCCGGACTACCTGAGACTCAGATGGTGAGAAGTAAACTTCGATGTCCTCGTCGTGCCTCTGCAATTCCACGGGAAGGCGCACGTTGGTTCTCTGCAGTTCAGCAAGAAGCGATGCTAGTTTTTGGGCTACGGTTGAGAACTCTGATAGAAGCTGCGCAGCTTTTTTGTGGATGCGTCGATACTCCGGAAATTGTTTTCGGGCGTTGCGGGCTGCATCGATGAAGGCGATCCAATGCTGATCTTCTGTCAACTCGGCTGAAAGCGCGAGATATGCGTCACCCATTAGATCTGGATCGATTAGCTTCTTGAGTAGCGCTATCTCTTGCCCGTAATCTTCGGCTTCACTGACGGCCTCACCGCCTCGCTCAAATTCACAAAGCTCGATCTCTCGAAATGGGCCGAGGCTTACGAGCGCGAACACGGCATCCATTGCGCGGAGCGCATCAAGAACAACGCCGAGCGCGAGAAGCACAGCAAGGCTCGCCACATGGATGCCTCGGCCATCCTCATGGGCGGCAAGGTTGATCCGAGCCGGTACCTGTTGGAGGCCAGCCGGAAGCCGACGAAGGCCCGCAAGCCCTATGTGCCGGTGAAGGACAAGTCGGCCAGCCGCAAGCAATGGCTCGACAAGAAGATGATCACTGATCGCATGCGGGCCATGCGCGCTGCGCTCGATGCCGAGCAGAAGGGGCAGCGTGACGCCACATGGGCGCGGCAGATCAAGGAGCGCGATGCCCTTGATGCGAAGACCGATGCGGCGGTCGAGGTGGCACGCCAGACGGTCAAGGACCGGTATCGACCCCGCTGGCGGCAGCTTTACTCGGCACAGCGGAAGGAGGCGAAGCTCGTCGGGCAGCTCGGCGGCAATCTTTTGGATCGCGCCGCCTTCGTGTTTCACAATCGCGAACGGCTCGGCGGGGCGCGCGGGTCCCTTACCGTGCGGCAGATGCTGCCGCTGATCCGCTCGACCAAGGCTCTCGGCAAACGTGTTGCCAGCATCCACGAGCAGGAGCGACGTGCTCTCGCCCGTGAAGCCAAGCTCGAAACCAAAGAGCAGACACAGCCGATCTTGCAGGGCCACAAGCTTCGCATGACGCTGATCCGTGATCGCCATGCGGCCGAGCGGCAATCCCAGAAGGATGCGATGGCACACAGCCGGCAGTCCGTATCGTTCGCGATGGCGAAGGCTGCGGTCATAGGCGAGATGGCGCAGGCGCCGCGTCCGTTCGTGCGACCCGCTCCACCCATCGAGAAGTTTCGTGAGGCTCAAGCACCGCCACCGGGAACGCCGCCGCCCGATGTGAGTCAGAATTTCATGAAGGCCGTCGAGGCGAAGCCTGCGGACGCAGTGTCACGCTCCGAGCAGATCAAGCGTGGCATGGCCGCTTGGCGGCAACGAAACCCTGACAAGGATTTTGGACGCGAGATGTGAGGTAAAATCAGGCCGTGGCCTGATATTTATGCGGAAAAATAAGGCTGTAGCCTGATTTTGAAGTTGCTGCCGTCGCACTGCTGAGCGCCCCAGTCATATTTCTTTTTCCTAAATTTCTATCGAATTTAGATACGACGAGGGGCTGACCTCGCTCCCCAACCATATCAATAACTCTTGTTATTCTGTCGAAATATCTATATGATGGGGGAGTGATGTCACTTGAAGCCTACATCGATAGCCGTCTGTCCGTCGGCCACGGCACCTTCACCAAGGCCGAGGCTATGACTGCGCTTGGCCAGTCGTCGTCTACCATCCTCGCGGCAACTGAACGACTTATCAAGAAGCAGAAGCTCGTCTCACCCAAGCGCGGCTTCTACATCATCCTGCGACCGGAAGATCGGACAACGGGAGCACCGGAACCGGCGCGATGGATCGCCCCACTCATGCATCACCTCGGGATCGACTACCGCATATCCCTCTTACGTGCCGCCGCCTTCCATGGCTCATCCCATCAAGCCGCCATGGTCTTTCAGGTGATCGCACCCAAGCAGATCCCGGCCATCATCATCGGTCGCCACAACATTCGATTTGTCTACCAACTGGCAGGTGTGTTCGCAGCCACCAATCGTGACGAGTGGCTGGCCTCTCTGAAGACAGACGCAGGCTATGCCAAGGTCGCCGGCATCGAGTTGACCCTGCTCGATTGCGCCCGCTACTTCCACAAAGCCTCCGGTATCAACGGGCTGGCCCAGATCGTGCGCGACCTCGGTTCCAAGGCCGCTAGTGGCAAGCTCTCAGATGCGGCAAAGCACTATGAGAACACTGCCGTGCGCCGCCTCGGTTACCTCCTTCAGCATTTCGGCCACGACCGACAGGCGCGTGCACTGCTGCCCTATGCCGCCAAAGCCAAATCGCTGAAACCGCTTGACCCGTCGTTGAAATCGCTCGCGGCACTCGGGACCCAATTGCATGAAACCGATTCGACGTGGAAACTTATCATCAACGACATTGTGGAGACTGATTCTTGATCCCGAACGCCTATCTGCAGGAATGGAGCGCTAAGGCGCCCTGGCCGGACCCACGGCAGATAGAGCAGGATCTCATCATCTGCAGGGCGCTCTGCGACCTATTCAATGAGCCCAGGCTGGCCGACACCATTGCGTTTCGTGGAGGCACGGCGATCAACAAATTGCTGTTCCCGCAGCCACTCCGCTACTCCGAGGATATCGATCTCGTTCAAATAAAAGCAGGCCCGATCGGCGAGACTATCGATGCGATCCGGTCAGCGTTGCCATGGCTCGGCCGATGCAAACGCGATCAGGCCGGACACTCCACACACCTGATTTTTCAATTTACACCCGAGGCTGACGCTAACGCTAAGCTCAAGCTGAAGGTCGAGATCAACACGCGCGAGCATGAGCCTCTGCACGGGATCAAAACCTACCCGTTCGCCGTCGAAAATCCCTGGTTTACCGGCAAGACCGAAATCCCATCCTATGAGCCGGAGGAATTGTTTGGCACCAAGCTGCGGGCACTCTTGCAACGACGCAAGAACCGCGACTTGTTCGACCTGAATGAAGGCCTCGTCCGGCTAGGGCTCGACGTGTCCAAGGTCATCGCGTGCTTCGACCATTATCTCGTTCACGAAGGCAACCCGATCACGAGGGCGAACGCCGAACAGCGCATGCTGCAAAAGCTCGAGCGCAGTCTCACCGAGGATATAGCACCTCTCCTGCCCCCAGGCATCGCGTTTGATCATGCCCAGGCGCTCGAAGCCTTCGAGCGCGTCTGGCACACGCTGATCACGCAGATTGCTGGCGATCCGTGGAAAACAACGGCTGCTGCTATCGATGAGTTGCGTAAGACGCACGGCGCTGATCTTTTACGCACGCCACCAGCATGATTCAGATCCTCGCACCGATCCAGAGAGCAAGATGACGACGACGCGCAAGCTCTATACAAACTTTCGTGCTGGTGATTACGCCATCAACTTCTTCATGTTGAATGCCAAGGGCACTCAATCCGCTCAGCTTGCGTGTCCCTTCTTTACGACGCCCCAGCCCATTCAACTCCTGCACGATGACGGGTGCCGTAATATCAAGGTCATCATTCGGCTCTGCGGCGCAACCACGCCGGCGGCAATCGCGAGCGTCCGCTCCCTGCCTGGTGTCACATTGAGGTACTTCACGTCGCAGGCCTTTCACGCGAAGTTCTACATTCTCGACAGCCTCGCCATGCTTGGGTCCGCCAACCTCACCGATGCCGGGATGTCGGCCAATCGGGAGATCGCGATCACAATCGACTCGGAAGACGAAGTCTTCGACGAGCTACCAACATATTTCGACGATCTCTGGGATAGCGCGGCAGTGCTGACAGACGCCGTACTAGCACGTTTCGCTCTATGGCACAGATCACCATCAAACACCCAGCAGAGCGACGTCATTGATGGTGTCGAACCCTGCTCTCCCCGCACCATCAATGTCGCCACTCATACTAAAACACGCGAGCGCACTTATCTGGAGAGCTTTCGCCGGGAGTACTACGAGACGATTCTGCCTGCCCACCGAGAAATGCAAGCCGTCTACAACAACGCCCAAACGCGCCACCCTGCATTCCACGGCCTACCTCTCGAATACGAGATCGACCGCTTTCTGAATTGGGCCAAGCTGAAATACACGACAGACGAGACTCTGTTGAACTTTCCGCTGCTCGATGAACAGCAGCGTCGTCTCCACATTGCTCATCATGTCGGTGTCTGGCTGGGCGAGAATATTTCGATCGATCATGCGCGGACCGAGAGACTGGAGAAGCTCCGAGCCACCTTTCAGACCCGGGATCACCTCAGTCAAGTCAGTCTCGAAGATCTAACCGACGCCCTCCTGGGCTGTGCGGCGTTCGATGAGCAACTTCGCTTCACGAAGGGCGGTCAACCCGCATTGGTCCGTGCATTCTACAAAGACAACGATCTGGCCCGCCTCAAGACGACCTTCGATCATTTGGCCTTCGGCAAGGAAGAATTTGTCCGCCGAACCTACGACTGCATTTTCACAACCGAGTACAAGCTCGCCCATTTCGGTCGAACCAGCATTCTCGAACTGTTCGGTTGGGTGAACCCGGAGGGCATCCCTCCAGTCAACGGTCGCACGATCAAAGCGCTCCGCTACTTCGGCTTTCCAGTCAAGGCCTGACAGCGGGGCCTGGCTCGACGCCCGACACTGTCGCTACCCAGAACATGCCCGAACATATGAACGCCAGATTTTTTGCTACCCATGTGCTACCCAGAGCACTTTTTGGTGGCTTGGCTTTTCAGCTAAGTGCTTGAAAAAGTTGGTTGCGGGGGCTCGCAACACCTTTGGTAGACTCTGCCAGGTGCGGATGGTGACGGATTTGCCCGGATATCGGGTAACCATACGCTCTATTTATGCTCTTAAGAGCATATAATCGGCCAATAACCGCTCTCAAGAGCATATATCTTGACAAGAGCGCCAGCGCGCGTGTATGCTCTAAAGAGCAATTAAGCCCGTATAAAGAGCGCTGAAGAGCATATGGCCGCAAAAAATCTACTGATAGAAGCCCCGCCCTACGAAGTTGAACAGGCCATAAAGCGCCTGGGCAATGACCTGCGCACGGCGCGGCTGCGTCGTAACCTGACCATCGAGCAGGTCTCGCAGAAAATTGGTACAGGCCCGCGCGCCGTCATGGATGCCGAGAAGGGAAAAATGACAACGGGCATCGCAGTCTATACCGCCCTGCTCTGGGCATACGACCTGCTGCGCCCAATGGCTGAGTTGGCCGACCCAGCCCGCGATAGCGAAGGCCTCACCCTTGAAAGGCTCAGCGGTCGCAGCCGTGCGCGCGCAAGCGAAGGGCTGGACAATGATTTCTAAGGCCACCGTCCAGGAATGCTTCGTCTACATCACGCTGCCGGGCACCACCGAGTTTGTGACCGCAGGGCGGTTTGTACTCGAACCGGACCGAACGGGCGTACCCGTCGGCCGCTTCGTTTACGGCCGAACTTATCTTGCGCGGCCGGACGCCGTCCCCCTCGATCCACTTGAGCTAAAGCTCGCGCGAGAAACTTATCAGACAACGGCATTGAAGGGTGTGTTCGGCGCGCTCCGCGACGCCGGTCCCGACTACTGGGGGCGCCGGGTCATCGAAAAGCATGCCGGGAAGCCGGAACTCGGCGAGATCGATTATCTTCTTTATTCACCCGACGATCGCGCCGGTGCCTTGGGATTCGGGCTGGGCGCTGAACCCCCTGCGCCGAAGCGCCAGTTCAACAAGACGCTCGATCTCGAAAACCTGCTGCGGCTGGCTGACGCCATCATTGCCGATGAAGACCTGCCGGCGGGACCGGAGGCCGGCCAAGTCGAGGACTTGCTGCTCATCGGCACATCGATGGGCGGTGCGCGGCCAAAGGCTGTCGTCGAGGACAATGACGGGCTTTGGATCGCCAAATTCGGCCGCGCGGATGACAAATGGAACCATGCGCGTGTGGAACACGCCATGCTGGAACTGGCGCGAGCGTGTGGTCTCAACAGCGCCCAGAGCCGCGTTGAGACGGTGGGGGATCGCGACGTACTTCTTGTGAAACGGTTCGACCGGGAAAAGACAAAGACCGGCTATCTGCGTGCCAGGATGGTCAGCGGTCTGACCATCCTGAGGACAGAGGATACGCACCAGCATCGCGATCGCTGGTCCTATGTTCTGCTCGCTGAAGAACTCCGCCGTATCAGTGCCGATCCGAAACAGGACTCGGCAGAGCTTTTTCGCCGAATGGTCTTCAACGCCCTGATATCCAATACGGATGACCACCCGCGCAACCATGCCGCCATTGCCAAAGACAAGGATTGGCGCCTCTCCCCGGCTTATGACCTCACGCCGGCAATGCCGATAAGCATGGAGCGCCGTGACCTGGCCATGGGATGCGGGGATTGGGGGCGCTACGCGAATGCCACCAATATGCTTTCGCAGTGTGCCCGCTTCCATTTGGAACGTGGCGAGGCAGAGGCAATCATCAGTGAAATGGCGCAGCAGGTCGAAGAAACATGGTACGAAACGGCTCGGCGCGCCGGCCTTTCAGAGAAAGATTGCGAGACGATCAAGTCCGCCTTTTCCTATCCAGGATTTCGGCTCCCGCTCAACAAGTAGAAGACAGGGAGAATTGCAATGCTGACTGCAATGTGCTGCCCCATGTTGCATTCAACACCATCGATCCCGCGCGGCATGATCATGAACGCGGAGAAAGGCGAACGCATCGAGTAGAAACCATTTTCGGTTCGAGGCCTACACATCCACTGTGCTATTTTCGATGATGCCCTCCCATTGAGGTTGGATCATACCTTTGACAGCCAAGTAGATTTTCACGCCAAGCTGGTCCTTCAAATCATTCTGCAATTCAGACACCTCAAACAAACTTGGCACTTCACGGTAGGCCACCAGGATACCAATGCTGTTCTGTCCCACCTCCCCAATGACGGCAGGGTCGAAGGCCAGCAGTCTCGTCAGGCGATGCTTAAAGATCAAATCCGGCTTGATTTCTCTTAGCTTCCGAACCGTCGCAGAGTCCTTCATTAGCTATTCCTTTTGCTATGACGCTCCCGCATGGCGCAAGATCTACTTAAGCGCCTTGAGCCTTCATCGCGTCCAATTGACCGCTGGATCCATAGGCACATACCAGATGTCCCTGACCTGGGTGTCATTGCTGTACGGTGTCGGGTCTGCGTCACGCACGCGGAACGTGGTCGGAATATTCACAGAGTTGCCGAAAATAAGAGCGTGCTGCTTCGGCAATGATGGCAAGCGCCTGAGCACCGTTTCCGAAATAAAAGGAGTCATCTGCCTGATCTGGGAAAGATCGTCAGGATTCTGGATGCGGTGAATAATAAAGTTATTGCATTGCGATAGAACGGTCTTCGAGAGTTCGCTTGGCCTCTGCGAAGCCACGATCAGAAAAGCACCGTACTTCCTTCCCTCTTTTGCAATCCTTTGGAACGTGATACCCGCATCAATCGCAAAGCGGCTTGGCTTCTCCGAAATATAACGGTGCGCCTCTTCCAAAATTAGATGAACGGGCATGACGTTGCGCGGATCGGCGCGGCGCATGCGATCAAATATCAGGCGGGCAACAACCGCTGAGGCAAGCTCAACGATCTCGTCAGATGCATCATTGAGGTCGATAATGCATATCTGGCGCTCCTTTTTATAACGTCCGCCATCGACCGTGATCCCAAGCAAGCGGTCCACATAGTGGGTCGGCTCACGATCATGATCTTGTAGCGCGCCGACATCAGCCCGCAGAAACTCATAATCGGGATTGTCGATCACGGATTTGAGCCGTGTGACCAACTGCGAACAATATTCTCGAATCTGCTTGTTACCGTTCGCTTCCTCGTAGAAAAGCGCAAGGTCGAGCGCGGCTTGAAGTCTCTCGAATGAAAACGGCGTATTCCCGTAACCTGGAAGCACGGGTTCATCTTGTTCATGCCCTTTGAGAAGTTCTAAGAGCGCGTCATAGTTGACTGTCGTTTCTTGGTGCTGCCCATCACGAAATTGCCCGTAATAGACGGTCAAACCCAACGCAACTGCTTCCTTCGATATCTCATCGGTCGAGAATGTATTCAGAAGCGCTTGAATACGATCTGCCTTGCTCGGGGAGCTGGCATCGCTATGCAGAATTGAAAGAATAATCTTTGCTAGGACGTGATTACGGATCGCATTGAGGCTGTTCTCGGCTCCTGCGCCTTCAACCACTTCTTGTTCTGGCGTTTCCTGAAACAAAGTAGTCAAACCAAGTGCGGTTCGAAGTGCGGGGAGTTGCGACTTCTCACTCGCCCGCAAAAGCAACGCCCATTCCTCGACGCTCATGAACCAGTGCGGCAGCTTGAATCTGTCCTTAATCTCTGCCGCTTGCCTCTTCTCAGAAGGGTCAAGGATCGGCATATCCGGCTCTGTCGCCTTTAAATAGCAGGACTTGATCCAGGCAGGGACGTGATCGAGTGCCCGCCGATATTCACCGTTCACGTCGAAGATCACGAAAGCTGCGCCCAGTGCGGCAAACGCTTCCGGCTTCATGAACACGGACTGGAAGATAGACGCAACGGTACAGGACTTGCCGCTTCCTGTGTTTCCAAGCACGGCCACATGACCGCCGAACAATTCATCAAGCCGCGATTTGACGGGATAGCCTTTGAAGACGGCAGACGTACCGATTTCGATGTTATGCGGAACGCTGCCCTGTTGCTCCGCGCCCGCCGCATCCTTTTTGGTCTCGATCTTAGCCGGCAGCTCGACATTGAAAATACGGTCGAGGTCTTCATCCCGAGCGTAAAGGGCATCCGCGTAGAGTGGCGGAAATGTTGATACCCCGAAGTGAAAACTTCCACCCTGTATGGGCATCGAGCCGACGGGAACAACGTCGAGAAACTTGGCCGAAGAGGCTTTGTCTAATTCGGCCTGGGAGCCGTGGGGCGGTGTGTTGTCCTTCTCGCGGAGACCGACAACCTCCAGCACCACATATTCGGCCTGCATCGGAACGGTAAGGTACGATCCAAGGGTCGCGACGTAGTGGATGTCATCAAAGCCGACGATGGTGAAGTTATCGCTGCCCCTGTGCAGCTCGACAACCAGACGGTCAGCCGAAACGCTGACGATCTTCCCAATGGCGCGGCTTGCATCATCCCTCGTCATCTTCAGTGTCCTGCTGCTTGGCAAGAAGAGTCTGCAACGCTTTTTCTATCGACTGGTCAATCTTTTGATCCGCACTGGTGGGCATAAAATGATTGACGACGCCGTCGAAATAATGAGCCTTCTTTCCGGCTTCCTTGCCTTCGCCCCAAATGAACCAGATGCGCGGGTCGCCGAGCGCCGCAAGCTCACGCGTGATGTCGTTCGTCTCGGGGTCCATAAAGGCGACAAGCCTGAAACTCGGCAGTGTCAGCCCTTGGAAAATGATGTTGTTGACGTGCTCGTCTCCAAAGCTAAACCCCAAGATCACCATGACGGTCTGATCCTGAACGACCTGCCTCTGGAATTCGCGGAACATATCGGAGTATGGCGATCCGAAGCTCGCCGTCTGTTTTGACGGGGTCGGGTAGATCATGACGCGATCCCTGGAAGGATCGAGCGGTGCATGAGACTCGCGGATGGGATAGAGACCCGCGTTCTCTTCGGTCCAGTTGACGGAGCCATGCAGCTTGCAGAAATGCACGAAGCCATCGACGGCAGCCCAGCGGCGTGAAGTGATGTCTAACTGCTCTGCCAATGCCAGCCTGTAGGTAGCAGGATTGAACCTGCGCTCGACCGTTCCCGAGAAACCGTTGGAGTACGGAATGCCTGAACGATCCATCGCGCGCTCGTTGAAGAGATCGTAATTGGTCGTGAAGACCCAAGGCGGCGCGAGGCCACGCGCCCGCGTCGCCAAGGACTGGTAGAACCGTCGATAGAGCGCGACGACACTCTCGTCGCCGTTGGAGAAAGGTCCTGTTGTGCACTTGTGAAGAACGAACTTCTTGATACCAACGATGATATTTTCCACTAGAGGAGCGACGGCCCTCAGCTCTTCCTTATCGCTTGCTTTGCAGAACTGATGGGCGTTCAAGAGAACAGCCATCATCTGCTCCAAATTGCCTTTCACGTCATTGGCGGAAAGGTCAATTCCGAGCTTGTCGTAGAGTTCGGTCTTTTGCGCCACACTGACAAAAATCTGCTCTGCGTCAGCGGGGTCTGCGGCAAGTAGCGTCTGGAATTCTTCCGCCAGGAAATTCATTGTAGGAATTCCCAGCTCGTCGTCATCATGCCGGAGGGACGAACAACCCGACCCCATAAGGAATGACAGATTCTTGGCGCCGAAGACCTCCGCCATCTGCCGCTGGATGATGTCGGCTTTGTCTTCCCAAGAGTCTCCGCCCTTGAGCTTTTCGAATTCGTCGCGGTTTCCTTTCAAGAATTTCATCACTCACCCCACTCTATTTACTAAGGTTGCAGAGCTGGGATCGTACTTAAAAGCGGTGATCGTCCCGTCTTTAATCTTCGCGACGGCTTCGTCGATCGCGGAAAACGGCACCAAAAACCACTCGCGCGGGACGACAGGGTTGCCGAAGCGATCCTTAATCTCAATATCGAGACGAGCCGGATCGAAGATGCGATGAATTAGATTTTCAAGTTTGGTTCGGTTAATGTTGTAAAGCTCGTACGTGGCGATCACTTCAACGTTCGCCATCAAGAACGTAGGCTGGAGGTGCGCGCCTGCAATACGTTTTTCCACATTCATATTGGTGACCCCGATCTTGTGCACCAAAACCCGATTTTCAGCTACAATTGGGTGATCGGATTTGCTCCTTAGAACGTAAATCGTTCCGCTGGCCTCATCGCCGTCAATCCTCTGATCCGAAAACAATGGACCAGCGGTCGGATCGGTAATCCGTCGCCCTGCTTCATCCTTGTTCAAGGCGCGCTGAAGCGAGCGCATGAGCATGTTGCTCTCTGTTCCGTTATCGAAGATTACGCGCAATCGGGCATCGGTGCGCCCTTGATCTGTGATCGTGATCTCACCCTTACTGGCTACGTAGGCCTTTTGCCCGCCGACGATGAAGAAACGACCTTGTTCAATCTCTGCCTTCATCTCGAAGGGCCGCGTTTCGCGTAGGCCGGTATCCAGCTCCTTCTGCACTTGCTCGAAAAGCGGCCTGAACTTCTCAAAGTCCTCACATCTCTCGCGGCTAGCAATCTCTTCGGCTGCTTTCTTCTCCGCACTCGACCTGACGTGCTTCAACTCTGTGATTGGTGGGGCTGAGGCTTCGATCCCGAGTTCAGCTAACAATGCGTCATCATCAAGCTCTTCAGGATCAGTTATTGACGCCTGGACTGTTCCCCCCAAAAGTCCTTGATGGTCGAGCGGCTCAACCAACTCACGGCACTCTTGCAATGCACGGATACGCTCCAATCGAACGGCATACAGGCGTTCAAAGATGTCTCTTTCTTCGCCGTGCTGCGGTGCTCGGCCACGTTGCTCGACAAATCTCTGCACTTCCTCGAAACCAGCGATGATGCGCTCTTCGCGCGGCGTCCGGCTTGAACCTTTCTTCGCTTCGACCTCGACGCCAAGTTCTTCCAGGAGTGCGTCGTCCTCGTCTGTGAAATTAGCCATTGGCTGCCTCAGCTTTCATACGGGCTAAAAAGGCAACGCCTTCTGCCATGCGTTTTTCCCAGGCATCAGGTGACGTGATCGAAGGTAGCCGCCCGCGCTCCTGCTTGAATTTGAGCGCGCGCTTGGCCAAATCCCGCGCCTCTTCCGGCGACAGACTTACCTTCTTGGCCGAAATCACCGCAGCGACCTGCTTCAGGCTTTCCTCACTCATGGTTTTGGCCAGGATCGCATAGGCCTCACCAAAGGGATTGATCCGATCAATCAGGTCTATATCCAGCTCCCGTACGTCCATCGCGAACTTTCTCACCCCGTCAATCAGGGCCGTATTGCCGGTCGCCTTTGCATCATCTGAAGCGGAAAGTGCCACCTCCTTGGCCTTCTGGGTCAGGTTCAAGGCCGCAATCGCATGCTGGCGCACGGCCTCCTGATCTTCCGCATCGAGCTCAGGAAACTTGGCGCCAACAATCTTGCCCATGCGCACTTGGGTCAGCTCTTCAGGCACCAGCTCTTCATCGAACAGCCCGCGCTCTATCGTCGTCTTGTCCTGAACAAATGCGGCGATGACCTCATTTAAATCCTCTTGGCAGATACGCGTGGCCTCTTTGCTCTTCGGTTCTGCCAGCCCCTTAATCTCGATCTGGAACTGGCCGCTTTCCTCGTTGAACCCGACATTTTCTTTCGCGGGGTCGTAGCCGCCCTCGCCATAGTCGAAGCCTTCCACCGGCCCGCTCTTAGGGCTTTTCGGTGTGAAGTTGAAACGAGGCGCAAGCACCTGCTCCATGAGCAAGCTAGCGGCAATCGCCTTCAGGGTATCGTTCACAGCCTCAGTCACGGCCGCTTCGGCTGCGTCGGGCTCAGCGATCAGATTGGTGAATCGCGCGCGGTTCTTGCCTTCAGCGTCTCGAGTCGCGCGGCCAATGATCTGTACGATCTCAGTCAGGCTCGCCCGATAACCGACTGTCAGTGCATGCTCGCACCAAATCCAGTCAAAGCCCTCTTTAGCCATCCCCAGGGCGATGATGATGTCCACATGATCGCGGTTGTTCTTCTGTGCCGGGTCCTTGAGCGCAGCCGAAACCTTGTCCCGCTTGACGGCCTCATCATCCACCAAATCGGCGATCTTTAAAATCCGCCCGTTCGAGGTCTTCACAAGCTGAAAGCCGGTCGTCGGATCGGTCCCTTGCCAGTCGCCTAATGCATCGATGATATGCTCCACCTCTCGATGCTTGTCTTTCGTACTTTCGCGGGAATTCACATTTGGGATGTGTAGGATTGTCTTCTCGTCAGGATCGAGCACCTTCAGGATATCATCAGCATAGGAACCAGAGTAGAAGAAGTAGCCAATATCTAGCGTTTTCAGATATTTGTATCCGTTCAACTGCTCATAGTAGGTGTAGGTGATGGTATCGAATTTGGACTCATTTTCGGGCAGTAAGATTGGGGCAGCATCACCGCGAAAATAGCTGCCTGTCATTGCCACAACATGTACGCGATCACGGGAAATGAATTCATTAAGCTGAGTGCCAAGGATACTGTCTTCACTGGCCGAAACATGGTGGAACTCGTCCACGGCAATCAATCGGTTGTCGAACGCTGCAACCCCCAGCTTGTCCACGGCAAAGCGGAAAGTGGCATGTGTGCAGACAAGCACGTGGTCGCCGCTTTCGAGGAAAGCCCCGACCGACTTCACCTTGCCGCCATCCGTCCCTGGCGAATTGCACAAGTTCCATTTGGGCGCGACCTGCCAATCGGCCCAAAAGCCGAATTTACTCAGCGGCTCGTCATTGAAGCTCGCCCCGATCGACTTTTCCGGCACTACTACGATCGCCTGCTTCAGGCCCTGGTTGTGAAGCTTGTCGAGCGCGATGAACATCAGCGCGCGGCTTTTTCCAGAGGCAGGCGGCGACTTGATGAGAAGATACTGCTCGCCCCGCTTCTCGTAGGCACGCTCCTGCATCGCGCGCATGCCCATTTCATTGGACCTGGTCGAATTGCCGTTCTGGGCATAAGTGACGGAAACAGATGGCACTGATTTATTGTTCATTATTACCCCGCTCTAGACTGCTTTTTGCTGCATTGCAGGCCAGCTGCCACGCCGCTTCAATAACTTCCCCGGACGCAAGGTAAAACTCGCCGCCAAGCCACTCGGCATGGGCGGCGAGGTGGCGCTTCATGGCGTCCTCCCCCCTCACGGCAACACCATGATTTGGACAAAGCGCAAGACCGCAACCACTTAACGTGCGGTCTATTTTCCATTGGAACGCGCCGCGCGGCATCGCTTTTTGAAAAGACTGCCGACGTATGTCAGGACTTGCCGCAAGGCCAACTTTAACAATGACACGCCCTGAAGCCGACCGGCCCAAATATGCATCGATGTTGCCATCAAGCTTGAGGATATACAGTTCGCGCGGCGTCCATTGCGTTCCGCCCGCCACTACATATCCGTCGCTGCTGGCCGGCCCTGCCTGAACCATTCCCTGGGTTTGCTCCGGCCAAGGGACGGCATCGACCGCAGAAGCAGAGGCCGGTGTATAGACCTCCACCTCCATCCACGGCGTATCACGCAAAAGCTTGATCTGTGCCGGATCGGTAATCACCTCGCCCATCGCGGACACCGAACGAGCACGTGCCAATAGGCCGGGATCGAGATCAGTGACCTTCAGGCGGTGTTCGGGAAGGTAACCGAAAGCGCGCAACGCCCGCAGGGAATGCCGCCATTTCTCAACATCCCGTCCGTGATGAATAGGGTGCGTGAACTCATCACGGTCGCCAGTTTCATGGCTGACAAGATAGAAACCGGCAATCTTCCCTTTCAGAGCGGGGTCAATATACGTCTTGTTACTGGTGACGTAGCAGACGGTAATAAACGGATCAGTCAACTGTGCGAGCAAATTGCTTCGTCTCGTAAGACCGCGATCACCCGACCATCCGACCGTTCCCCATGTCTCCGGCGACCATCCCCAAAACGACGTAAACAGCACGCTGTATCCACGATCCCATACATCGCTTGCTGAATACCCCTCGAAGCGCGAGGGTTTTTGATGGGCGGCCTCAAAACCCCGGATGCTTCCATATTGATTTACGATCAGCGCTGGTGCCGCTGTCATCAGCTTGTTGCCTGGCGCATCCCAGCCGTGGGCATCGAACATCTGTCGAAAGCCGCCATATACTTCTGTTGCGATCCGGCTGATCGCTTGGGCATCACCCCCCTGGCGGAAATCGGAAGTCTGGACCATCAGGCACGCCTCCGGTCGAAGCGGCGTAAGAAAAGGCGGGCGGTTACAAGCGAAATCTGGAGCCGGAAGGTGGCGTCCTCTTCCTCAGACAGTCCCGGATGCCCTCCATGAGGGTGCATCCGGTTCATCAGGCCCTGTACATACTGAGGCTTCTGATTATTCGCATGCCACTCATTGTAGTCCGTGAGAAGGAAAGGCGACTGAAGACGACCGAGATAGTCGCGCTTGGCCTTGCCATCGCCATCCTCGGCATAGCCAAGCGCCACAGCAATCTCGTTGAGGTAACTTTCATAGAAATTGCGAAGCGCACCGTTCGCTGACGACCATTCGCCCCTGCTGAAGGCCGCAACAGCCTGCCGCAAATGACCGAGCGCAACAGAGAAGCCATGCCGGTCCAGCAACAGCTCAACCTCGCTCTCTGCTTCCCGAAAATCTAGTCCGGGAAGATCGGAAGGGAGCATGCGGACAAGCCGGACGGTCGTTTCAGTCTGACTGCCGCCCCATTGGTTGACGGCCAAACTTTCCGCCTGATCTTCAATGATCTCATAACCATCGAACCGCAGTCCGGCGACCAGCTTCCTCCATGCAAGCGTGGATTTCACGCGCGGAGGAGCAAGTATTGCGGCTTCAACCAGTGCTCGGCCGATCGGCACTGAGCCGTGGATCGTCATCACGTCCATCTGCTCTTCCGCTGTAATTCTCGCGAGGTCGGCTACCCGAGCAGACTTGCTCGAACCGCTGCAACGGCCCGATATTCCCCACTGGACCTCAAGCACCTCCATGTCGCTGTGCGCGTTGAACTCCGAAACAACCTCGGCCGCCGCGACGATGGTCATACGGTTAAACAACGCATTGGTCATCGGCGCGCCCCCGCGACACTGGCAAGAGCCGCCTTCAACACCTGAAAGCACACCTTCGCAGTGTGTTCATCCGGTGCAAAGCCGGAGACCATCTGCTCGTAGGGATGAATGTAGTTACGAAAATCTCGCAGCCCGTGGCTGAACTTCTTCACGTCCGGTTTTAGCGATCCGACCTCACAGGCCACATCAATCAACTGAGCAAGACTCCACTCGTGAAAGCGCTTCACGGTTCCGTCCGCAGCCTTCGGACTGGCGGTTGCTCGATTGAAACGCCCAGGTTCTTTCTGCGCAGCCCCCAGCAAAACCGCTTCAAGTACGCTGCCACAAAGGAATATCACCGACAAATGCGCACCAGCCGCTAAGGCCGTGCGCGCCTCCTCCAAACGCCCTTTAACGATCGGCATCGCCTGGGCTTCGATTGGCAGATTGTGGACGTTGGGAACGGTGAATTCCCGATGCAGAAAATCATCAACGGTCTGAGCCGGATTCGCCAACACCGGCTTCCCGGTAAGCCGCGAGGCGACCACGCGCGCTTTTTCGAGAACTGGCGTATCGCAAGGCCGACCGTTCAAGTCGCAGTCAGCCTCATAAGAATCGAGCAGTTCAGACAATATCCTTCCGACGAGACTATCAGGTTCAATTTCCCAGAACGCACGCAGTTTCTTGGCTTTGGAAGTGCCGTAGGTCTGGTACTTTGAGCCGTGGATATCGATGCTATGGCGATTAAAGAACTCGTCGAAAGTCGCGTCTGAATAATCCAAGACATAGCCACTCTGCATTCCAAGCAGCTTTTCAAGGTAACGCTTATCGATATCCGTGAGGCTGCTCATACAGCCCCCACTTTCAGCTTCGTCGGGCTAGCAGCCGTCATCTTAGTGTAGAGCTCAAACAGCTTTTCCAGTCGTTCGGTGTCGTTGCGGAAGCGGCGTCCGATGTAGATGCGTTCAAGCACCTCGTCGTTGTAATCATGGGCGGCACGCAAGTCGGCGGGCATCTTTTCAGGGTCGTAAAGGTCTGCGATAGTCGCAGGAAAATGTGCCTCGCGTGCCAGCAGGAGGTTCTCAGCGCAGCGCGTCAGGTCATGCTTGTTCTTCTCGGTCAGCTTGGGGACGGGGAAAGTGTTCCAGCCGAGGGTGTTGGAATAGCGGTAATCTGATTTCATCTTTCCGCAAACGGTTGCGATCCAAACCAGATGAATTCGAGATGCAAATAACGAGAGGGCCCAAATCGGCGGGTCATAAATAGCCATTGCAGCATCGGAGACAATGATCTCAGCACTACTGAACTCTATTGGAAGGTATTCCCGTCTTTCGGAAGATACGCGAGGAATTATAAACTGATCTTCCTTAGCTACTATTCTTCTCTCAAACCTATGAGGAGTGGCTAACCCTAGCTTGCCTCTCTCACTGCCGCTAGCGCGGTACTCCCTAATTCTTTCCAGCCTCTCCGAGATAAAGGGAATTTCTTCAGCATGCGCTGCGTCACTATCCTCTACCCAGAGGCAATATCTTATCAGTCCGTTTATTACCTCTTTGGAGCCAGAAATTCGTCTGACTAACTTTTGCGCAATCGGAAATTCCTGTAGAAGGTAATTTTTTTCATCTAAACTTATCATTAGATTTCCGCTGTCTCGCGCGATATTCCCTGCGTTCATGAGAGGCAGACCAAAGCGGCTAGATGATTCCGACAGCACAATAACGTTCGGGCCGTCAACCAGATAACAATTGATATTTGTCGCGATACGACGCGTTTGCTCCTCAATTATCAGTTTTGGCGCATTCGATTTTAGACGGATTCCGATAATACTGACAATTACGCCGGCATTGTTGGTGGCGTTGTTGGACCATTTGAAATCTCTGTTAGCGAGAAAAATCTCAATATTTTTGGACAAAATACGGGGCCATACTGCCGGAACCTGAACCCCTTGTGATATTGAGTTGGTTGTCACAAATGCAGCCAACGCTTCAGTTGCGACTATAAATTCAGCCGCTTTCCAAAACCACCCAGCAATATAATCGATTGCTTTGACTTTTCTTCCGACAACTAGCGATGCGAGCTCTTCTTTTTGTTCTCTTGTTTGAAATTTATCGCCAAGATAGGGCGGATTTCCGCAAATGTAGGTTTCTCCACCTTCGTTCTCAAAATCGATCTCGGCCTGATCGACTGGTGACATAAACAGGTCATTGGCACGATGCTTAACACCCGTCCCGGTGGGCGGGCAGATGCTCAGCCAGTCGAGCCGCAGGGCGTTGCCGCAGGTGATCCAGTTCATGGCATCGAGCGGCAGGAACTCGGCGAGGGCCTCCTTCTGACCACGATAGAGCACGTCGCACTGGTACTCGGCGATGATCAGCGCCAGCCGCGCGATCTCTGCGGGAAAGTCGCGCAGCTCGATCCCCCGAAAGTTTGTGATCGGAATTTCGGTGCGCCGATCGGCCTCATCGCGCAGAACGTTGATCTCGGCTTCGATCGCGCGCATCTCTTTGTAGGCGATGACAAGGAAGTTGCCCGATCCGCAGGCCGGGTCAAATACTCTAATCTTGGCGATGCGGTTGCGCAGGTTCAGCAGCTTGCGTGGATTGTCCCCAGCCTCTTCAAGCTTTTCCCGCAGGTCATCTAGGAAGAGCGGATTGAGCACTTTCAGAATATTCGGCACGCTCGTGTAGTGCATGCCAAGTGCGCCGCGCTCTTCGTCATCGGCGACGGCCTGGATCATCGAGCCGAAAATGTCGGGGTTGATTTTCGTCCAGTCGAGACTGCCGATATGGATCAGGTAAGAGCGTGCGATCCGGCTAAATCGCGGCACGTCCGCGCCGCCTGAAAACAGCCCGCCGTTTACGTAGGGAAAGGCGTTCGCCCAGCGGGCAATGCCTATTGCGGCGCGATTTTCAGCCTTGGTGTTCATGGCGCGAAAGAGCTCGGCGATCACCTCATGGGTGTTCGAGCTGTCCTTCTCGCTCATCCGCTCGATCGTGCCGGTGAACATATCCGGAGTTGAGAAAATATCTGTGTCTTCGGCAAAGAAGCAAAAGATCAGCCGCGCCATGAAATGGTTCATGTCATGGCGGCGCGCGGCGGTGCCCCATTCGTGATTATCCTTGAGAAGCTCGATATAAAGCCGATTAAGACGGCCGGTAGCCTTGATGTCGAAGGCGCTTTCGCGAATTTGCTTGACGGTGCTGATCCCTGCCAGGGGCAGGAAGAAACCGAAATGATCGGGAAAGTCCTTGTAGGCGCAGGCGACAGTTTCGCCGGAAATGAGGTCTTCAGCTTCGAGATCGGCGCCATCCGTCGCCAGCACAAACTTCGCCTTGGCTTTCGTGGTGCTGGGGCTCGCTTTCAGGGCGGCGAGAGTTTTTGTGACCTCGCCTTCGGGGCAGACAGCAAGGTGAATGTTGTTGGTCTGTAGGACGCCGCCCCAAGGGCCAATAAAGTCGGATTTGTTCGACGTGCCGCTGCGCAGGCGCTTGAGGGTCGTCTCCTTGTTGCCGAAAGCCTGAAGAAACGCATAGGGGAACTCGTCGGCATCGAACGGCTGCTCGGCCAGTTGGGAGATTGCTTCTTCGATCTCAACAGCATTCACTTATGCGGCCTCTCTTTTTTGGTAACGTCGCGATTTGTCGGCGCCGCGCTTCCCTGAACATACGTGCGCATAAACTCACGCAGCACCTGAGCCGCAGGCTTGTCCTGCGCGCGGCAGGCCTCAAGAAACTGCTCCCGCAATTCCTTTTGAACGCGAATGCGTAACCCTACATCCTTCATGGGTGCGAGTGTAACCAATGGATACACATTTTGGTAGGAAAAACCTCAGTTGCCCACAGTCCTCCAAAGCCTGCTTCTGCTCATGCAAAAATTCAATCATCTCTTCGACCCACAGCGGATCATCGGCACGCGTGGCGACCGCGACCAATAGCTGAACCGCCTCGGACGGCGCCGCTTCCTCCGGCAGATCGGGCATTAACAAGGAAAAGCTGCCATCAGCGTCGGCAACAAGCGCCGCCTGATCCCGCTGCAAGACAGTCCCGTGATCGGCAGTTCGATGCCTCCGTTCTCTGTAGTAGACAACGGATATGGTACTGTTGGCAAAAGAGCATGGCAGCAAATTCGCACAGCTGGGAGAATGCTCCCTATTCCAACTCAATTTCGATGCCGACCTGGTTCGCGATCTCAGTATAGAGATCGGCGCTTGCACGGAGCGTCAGGATCAATGCATACCGAATGCGCTGCTCGGTGCGGCCCAGCGCCGGCTTTTCACGCCACCACCCGCCAACCGGGTAAACGATCAGACCCTGGCGATTGGCAAGGTCCGCTGCCGTGCCGCGCCAGATATCAGAATGCAGCGAACCGCGATCACGCAGCCGGGGACCGAGTGTCCAGCCCGCTTCGGAACCGCCCCCGCCCCGCTCGTCCTCCTCCCGCGCCGCAGCATTGATCCGTTTGCGGAAGCGTTCCAAGCTTTCTTCCGGCCGCTTCACCGCGAAGCGCAGTCCGTGACCGGCATAGCTGTGGCGTTTCGTCCACCCGCGCTCGCCTGGATTCGGCTCAATGAAGTAGCTGAGCGTGACGCGCAGCTCGACCTCGGTTTCACCGAGTTCATTAAGCGATGCAGCCGGCCATGGCAGTTCATGGACCATCATGTCCTGGCTCTTGGCGGTGCTGCCGTCCAGGAAATAAGGTTGCATATCGCTCTCGATCACCAGCGTGACATCGCTGTTCATGCTGCGAAGCGCGCGCCCGATCTCCGGCACGCCGTAGCCATAGCGCCGGAGCAGTGTGCGCCAGTCAGACTGATTAGGATTGGCTGGCAGACGCGCACGCATCGCTGGTGTCCAATCGGCAGCATGAACCATGAGCCCGCGCACTGTTTCCGGCCAGAGTTCCGTCCGGTCCGCCAGCATTGTCGCCGCCATTCTTGAGGCCAGAGCCGTCGCTGCACTCGTGTCGCCCGTCACAGTGAACGGGCGCTCTTCCGGACGCCTGAATGTTGTGAGCAGCGACAGATCGTCCAGATGGTCGCCCTCGCCCGTGGCGGGATCAACGCCATGATTTCCGCCTTCAAACACGATGTCCGGCTTGATCGGCCAATCATGATGCCAGGCAACGGAAGTACGGCTGCTCGGGGACAGGTCCCCGGCCGGCGCCATGACCGTCCAGCCGGCATAGCTATTGTCAGTAATCGTGCACCGCTCGGTCATCGCCCCGACCGTAAGGACGTTCCAGGCCTGGGCAGGGCTTTCGATTCCGCAGGTGTCGTTACGATCCGGATAGTCTGTTGCCGGGAAAAAACTGCCGATATTGCCGGCCGACACAACCAGCAGCCGCTGATCCTCACCATCGCCGTAAGCAAGATCATCAAGCTTGGCTGACCATGACGAAGGGCGTCCGCGCCAGAAATCACCATCGGCTGTGACGGCAAGGCAATAGGCCCGGCGCCGCTCCGGTGCTTGCACTTCGGCCCGGCCGATCGCGGAAGCCGTTATATGGCCGTACAGGTCGGGCTCGTTCGCGCCAGTATCGGGAAGGATTTTGACCGATTCCAATCTCGTTGCAAGTTCAATCGGGCCGGCGCCCGCAAGAACCTCTGTCAGGTCACCATACAGGGC